>MNVZ01000002.1 GCA_001872315.1 Candidatus Pacearchaeota archaeon CG1_02_39_14
TCGCATCGAACTTGAACCAATATCGCTCGCCTATCCCTTTCAGAAGCTCCTTTACATATTCAACTGGAACTTTTTCAAGAAGGAGCTTCTTGCGATATTTGAGCACAAACACCATATGGTAGCGAATGCGATAGGTGCAATGTGATGCTCGCTCAAGCTCAATACTCATTGAAGAGCGATGGTTAGAAAGTAGTTAAGCTTGACGCCCAGCCACAGCAAGCTGTGGGGTAAAACGATTTAATTTATAGTACCAAATAGATTAACTTCTAAGACCTTTCTTAAAGAATTAAGATACATTGTTGCGTCTCCATCATTTCCGGACCAAATTCCCGCATTATTGATCAAGATATCAATTTTTTTATCAAGCCTAAGAAAATGAGATATGCATTTATCAATGGACTTAGGTGAGGAGAGGTCCAATTTAAGAAAAGCTAGATTAGGATGCTTAAATGATTCTTTTCCAGTAGATGTTCCAATGACCTCGTAATCCTCCTTCAGAAATCTTTGTGCAAGGGCTTTTCCTATCCCTCTGCTGGCGCCAGTTATAAAAACTAATTTTCTTGAGCCCATATTTCAGATAACCTCTCCCGCCTTTTATATTTTCTTGCCTTATCTATGCAGGCAAACAAAAGCCTTTAAAACCCATCATTCTTTTCTAAAACATCCCCCCGATAGCTCAACGGTAGAGCACTCGGCTGTAGACAATTGTCTAACGCAGACTTTCCATAAGGATGGAAACAGGATGATGCGCGAGCGGAGTATGTTCGTCAGAACATGATAGAACCCGAGTTACCCAAGTTCGACTCTTGGTCGGGGGATTTTAATCTCTTTTATTCTCTCAATCAATTCCTGATTTGTAACACACTTCGTACCTGTATTTTCAACGGCAATTGCAGCTGCAATGTTCCCTATCTCCGCCGCCTCAAAAATATCAGCTCCTGAAGCAATTGCTAATGCAATCCCTGCCTTCAATGTGTCTCCGGCACCCATGACATCAATAATATTCTCTGCGTATGAATTTAATTTTTTTATTGAGTCCTGATAAACAATCATTCCATCCTCACTTAAAGTAAGAACAACCGCCCTGCATCCAATCTTTTCCTTTAGGTTCTTAGCTATTTCCTCCAAGCCATTCAATCCAGTTATTTCCATTCCCTCTTTTAAATTTGGGCAGATAACACTTGCCCCCGCAAATTTATCAATATTAGCTGGCTTTGGATCAACAATAACAGGAATCCCTTTTTCCCCGGCGATTCTTATTATCCTCTCGGCCAAATTACCTCTGAATGCCCTTTTATTATAATCTGAAAGAATTATTGCATCAGGTCCTTCATTTTGAATTTCTTCAATTACCTTTTCTTTCAATTCTTCAGACAAATCTGTTAAATCAGACTCCCCGTAATCAACTCTTGCTATATATTCATCAGCCAAGAATCTTCTCTTAACAATTGTTTTTCCATCTTTCTGGAATCTTCCCTCTACTCCCTGATTTTTGCATATCTCTTCAATAATCTTTCCATCGCTATCTTCCCCGATAGCGCCATAGAAAACAGCCTTCCCTCCAAGAGAAGCCACATTGGCAGCGCAATTGCCCCCGCATCCCAATGAGTTGATCTCCTTTTCAGCAGTGAGCAGCGGCTTATCCTTTTTATCAGGATTATCCGCCCGCAATTTACCGTGGCAATAACTATCGACAGAAATATCCCCCACAACTGCTATCTTTTTTCCCTGAAATTTTTCGGCAATTTCAGCCAGTTTTGTCCTATCCATTCAATTCCGGGAATTGCATGTTAAAAAAGATTTCTATCCAACAATCAACTTAATCCTGTTGTTGTTCTCAAAAAGCTCCTCAATTTCATTGTCTTCATCAACTACAAATACAATTTCCTCGACGCCTCTCCCAGAAAGTCTTGCATTGTCAACAGTGAATATTTTTGTCGTACCCACTTCAACCTCTCCAAGATTCAGGTAAGGCAAATCCCTGTCAGTTTCTGAATCCCTGAACTCAATTATCTCTCCGTCTCCGTAAACTTTAAGCTTAGCTCCATTAACTTTCTTTAATCCTTGATTAACAACCCTTATCTTGAAGTTAAGATATCTCCCCGACTTTGTCGCATCAACCTCTTTTATCTTCAGGTCAGCAAGGCCCTCTCTGGAGTAAAGCTCATTTATTTCATCAATAAGATACTGGTCAAGCTCCTGTTCACAGTCAAGAGTAGGATAGAGAATGCTTTTTGGATTATTGTTGTGCTCAAATCCAAGCACGTGCAGAACCTCATGGAGTGCTACATGTGTCGTTTCGCATTTATCCTGCCTAAACAAGGACATTTTTCCGGTAAATATCACAGAGTAAAGAGAGGTATTAACTATCTCGCTTGGTCCTCCCTCCCCCGCTATAAAGTGGCCTTCATCTTCAGGCTCAGGAGCGATATCAGAGCATAATATCCTTATCTGCGCCTCGTTTTCCTGGGATTCCTGGAATGAAAGGACAGTTTCGGCTTCAAGTATTGAAAAAGCCTCAAGCACATCGGACTCTCTTTCGGGATCACAATCAGGTGAAAGGTGATAGCTTATCTCTTTATCCGGAAATCTCATATTAGGATAGAACTGCCTGCTTACGGAGTAATTGCTATCGGTGAAAAATTCTCCCCCCAGATTTTCATTCCCACTGCCTCCGTTAATCGGCTTTAGTTCCTGAATCTCGCCTGGAAGATTTTGGTAAAGAAAATAAAGTGCCGCTCCAAGAACAGCTACCAGAAAAAGCAGAAAAAAAATTCCAATAGCGCCTCCTTTTTTGTCTCCCATAAAACAGATAGAAATTGGTATTATATAAATTTCACGCCTGGCTCTCAAATGCGAGGGCAATAGCAGCCAGGATTAATCCAACATCCCTGAAAACTATATCTATTGAACTGAAATTAAAAATGGTTATGACAAACAAAGCGACTGCAGATACAGAAGCAGAATAAAATCTCCATTTTCCTGAAAGGAGCCAGAGCCCAAGCAATAAATTGAAAACAATATGCATGCTAAGAACAATGCTGTCATATTCTCCAAGAAAAGACGGGATGAACCCAATCCAGCTTTCAGGATTAACAAATGCGCCTATTCCTGCATAAATAAAAACAAATGCAAGCCCAATTCTCAAGAATAAATCCGTATAATTCTTTTTCATTCTGATACAATAATTGTCCCTGTCATTGAAGCCCTAAGATGATCGTGATATCTCCACTCTCCAGCCTCACTGAATATAAATTCATACTCTTCACTCTGCTCAAGCCCATGGCACGCATCAAATATTCCTCCTTCTTCAGGGGTCCCGCACTTATCTATATCGCTTCCGGGATAAACTCTATGTGTAGGATGCATAGCCGAAGCAGGCCAGTGCTTTCCGGAATCAAGATTCACCCATGTAACTTTCTCCCCTGCCTGAATCTCCAGAACATCCGGGCTAAATCCCGAGCTTGTGATTTCTACAATGTTTTCTCCGGATTCTTCCTCTATAATAGGCTCATCAGGATTATTAACCTGCCCCGGATTCAATTCTTCCCCGGAACTTCCGCTATCCATGCCAAATGACCTGTAGCCAACATATCCTACTGCAGCAACAATGACAACCAGGACAATAATCGCCGCAATGCCCAAGCCTCTTTTATTCATGCCATCAAAAATTCCTTTTGATATATAAAACTTTTCTTATTCAGAAGAAAAAATCCTTCTCCCCATATAATAAACATCTACATCTCTGCCGGTCAATGGAGGAAATCTCACCTGAACAATATCAACAACCTCTCCTTTTTCTAAAGCTTTATTTTCAAGGTCCATTTTGAAATTCTGTCTTCTCATTATCAATTCGTTAGTTATTCTTTCTTTTTTCTTTCCATCCCACAATCCCAGGTAAACCCATTGCCCACTATAACTAAATTTTACTACTCTGTATTTTCCAGGGTTAAGCATGATATATCCTATGCAAAAGCTTCTTAAACTCTTCTTCCAGGTATTTTTATGGCCAATATAATAGAACTCCAGGATGTAGCAAAGCACTATGAAATGGGAGAGAATATAGTCAAAGCTCTAGACGGGATTAACATCAAAGTCGATAAGGGGGATTTTGTTGCAATTATGGGCCCGTCCGGGTCGGGAAAGAGCACAGGAATGAATTTAGTCGGCTCTCTTGACTTGCCAACAAAAGGAGAGATATTTCTGGATAATAAGAACATCGCGCATCTGGAGGAATCCCAGCTTGCACAGATAAGAGGGAAAAAAATAGGATTCATATTTCAGAGTTTCAATCTGATACCAAATCTTACTGCCTTAGAAAATGTCGCGCTCCCGATGCTTTTTCAGGGAGCGGATTCTGCGGCAAGAAATGACAGAGCACAGGAATTGCTTAAGATGGTTGGCCTTGGGGAAAGATTGGATCATTATCCGAACCAGCTTTCAGGAGGACAGCAGCAGCGTGTTGCAATCGCGAGAAGCCTTGCAAATGACCCTGAAATGATTTTGGCAGATGAGCCAACAGGGAATCTGGATTCAAAGGCAGAAGAAACAATAATGGATTTCCTTGAAGAGCTTAATCAAAAAGGAAAAACGATTGTTATGGTCACTCACGAGCCCCACCTTGCGGAACAGCATGCCAGGACAATTTACTGGCTTAAAGATGGAAGGGTTGAGAAAGTCACAAGAAAAGTCAAGGATAAATGGAAGGAAGTTAGAAACTAGAATTCAACCAATACTCTTAAAAACCATATTTTCTATCAAAATACCATGGGAAAACAGGCATTTGCAACCACTTTAGCATTACTACTAATCCTGATTCTAAATCCTGTATCGGCAGTGATAGTCGATTCAGTCAGGGCAGAGTCTTTCTCCCCAGGAAAGCAGGCAAGTGTTGAAATCACCCTTGAGAACGCGCTCGTTAATGACGTTGAAGATGTGACTCTGAACCTTGATTTTACTAATCTTCCATTCATCCCAATAGGAAGTTCTTCAGCCGGGTTTGACGAGATAGAATCTGACAAGGACGCAAGGGCAACATTCATAATAAGGGCAGCAAACGATATTTCTCCGGGAGACTATCAGATTCCTTACACAATAACCTACTTTATTTCAGGGGAAGAGACAGAGAGGAAGAGGGAAGGAAGCATAGGGATTTCAGTCTTTGCCCAACCATCACTGTCGTATACAATAAATACAGAGAATCCAGTTATAGGCCAGGAAGGAACAATAATTTTCAAGATTGTTAACAGCGGGTTTGCAGATGCAAAGTTCGTTTCAGTCAAAGCGATACCTGACGGATTTACAATACTTTCTGAAAATGAGGCTTACATCGGAACCATTGATTCTGATGACTTCGAGACAGCAGAGTTTGACGTTATCTTCAAATCCAGTAAGCCAAGATTTTCGGCGATAGTTGAATATACAGACTTTAACAATGAGAAAATCACAAAGACAATAGAAATGCCTGTGACAGTCTACACAAAAGAAAAGGCAATTGAGCTCGGGATAATAGAAAAGAACAACACTCCTTTGTATATCGGCGCAGTTTTAGCAATCCTGATTCTCTGGTTTGTTTGGAGAGCAATCGCAAAAAGAAGAAGACTTAAGAGAAGCCAAAGGAGTTAAAATGGTTAAAACAAGAATAGTTGTGGCCATCGGAGGAGAAACGATATATGAAGGCCCTGGGAGCAACATTGATTGGACAGAGAAGATTCCTCAAGAGCATGCAGGGGCGGATAGATATGAACTGACAGAAATCTCCTATTTTGGGGATAGGCTTCAATTTAGTAGAGCGAATATAGTAAAAGATGACAAGGGATACCAGCATCAAGATCATAGATGGTTCACAATCAAGGGAAGTGAACTTACCCAATTAGAAGATTTAATAAAAGATTCGGCTGGAAGGTAGCATGTTGGGAGATTATTTCTTTCTTGCATTAAACAACCTAAGGCAGAGAGGCCTGCGTTCCTGGCTCACAATGCTTGGCATATTCATAGGAATTGCAGCGGTTGTTTCATTGATTTCTTTAGGAAACGGCTTGGAGCAGGCAGTGATAGGCCAGTTCGGTTCATTAGATACAGATAAGCTCACAATACAAAATCAAGGTACTGGCTTTGGACCGCCAGGCTCGACAGCTCCAAGACAGCTCACAGAAGACGACATGGAGTTGATAGAATCTGTTCAAGGCGTGGATCTCGCGATTCCAAGGCTGATAAGAGTTGTCAGTGTAGAGTACAATGACGTTGTCAGGTTCAAAGGTGTCATCAACGTCCCCAAAGAAGAAAGGGAAGTAGAAATAATGTATGATTCCGTGAATGCAGAGATAGATCAAGGGCGCCTCATAACTGAAGAAGACAGAGGCAAGGTAATTATCGGGGGAAGTTTCGCCACAGAAGAGGAGTTCAGGAAAAAGATAGGAGTTGGGACAAATCTGGATATTAATGGCGAGAGTTTTGAAGTCATAGGCATTTTAGAAAAAACAGGAAGCTTTTTCATAGACAGCGAGATATTCATGCCAGAACAGGATTTAAGGGAACTTCTCGGCTTGGAGAACGAAATAGATTTGATTGTCGCCCAAGTCGAAGACCCTGACAGGATAGAGCAAGTCGCAGAAGAGATAGAAAGAAAATTAAGAAAAGACAGGAATCAGGACATAGGGGAGGAAGACTTCTCTGTGCAGACGCCTTTGCAGTCACTGGAAGCAGTAAGCACAATCCTCAATATAATTAATTTAATTGTATCAGGCATAGCCGCAGTTTCCCTCTTGATAGGCGGAATAGGGATAGCAAACACAATGTTCACCTCTGTCCTAGAAAGAAGAAAAGAAATCGGAATAATGAAAGCAATCGGAGCAAAAAACAAAGATATTCTTTACATCTTCATGCTTGAATCTGCATTATTAGGTTTAGTCGGAGGAATTGTAGGCGCAGCTCTCGGGTTAGCCCTTGCATTTGTAGTTTCATCTTCAGCATCAGCATTTCTCGGAGGCATAAACTTGCAGGTAACATTCTCCCTGCCGCTGATTCTTGCATCTATCTCATTTTCATTATTGATAGGAATCTTTTCAGGAATTGTCCCTGCGTATCAGGCAAGTAAAATGAACCCCGTGGAGGCATTGAGGAAATGAGTTACAAGAGGATAACCTTCCAGGAAGATTCAGAATTGAGAAAATATCTTGCAGAATCAGGGCAGTTTCATGAGAGAATAGTAGACCTTCTTGTAGAGCACGAAAAATCTCATTATGATAAATCCAGAGAGCTTGGATATTCGCCAAGATACGAAGTTGGATTTGATACAAAAATGAAGAGAGTGGTTTCCATAAGCACTATTATCCCTCCCCCTATAAGCCCAGAGGATGATTTAGAAATTGCTCTTGCTCCAAGGCTTGCCTCGCCAGGCGACGTAAGGGCTGCAAGGCACGCAGTAAGAAGAATAAGGAGGGCCCTCAGAAGATGATTTCCGACTACCTCTCAATGGCTCTGCGTAATATAAGAAAAAGAAAACTGCGTACGTTCCTCACACTTCTGGGAATACTGATAGCAGTCGCAACAATCTTCGTTCTCATTTCAGTCTCTCTCGGATTGCAGAATGCAGTGGAAGAGCAATTCAGGTTGCTGGGAACAGATAAGTTTTTCATACAGCCCAGAGGGCAGTTAGGAGCTCCAGGATCAGGCGGTGCGGCTGAACTGACAGAAGCAGACCTGGAGGTCGTAGAAAAAATACCCGGAATAAAAGAAATATCTGCCTGGACAGCCGCCCCGGGGAAAATAGAATTCAAGGATGAAATAAGGTACACAAGTGTCATCGGCATAGACCTTGATACTTCAGACCTGTTCATAGAAACAGGAGCCTATGAGGCAGAAGAAGGACGCGTATTAAAGAAAGGAGATACAAGAGATGTGATGATAGGAAGCCAGTACAAGCACAACAATTTTCTCGGCAGGGAAGTTAAGATAGGAGACACTCTTTTAATCAACAGCGAAGAGTTTGAAGTCAAAGGCATATTGGAAGCAATTGGAAACCCTCCTGACGACAGGCTGATTTACATGCCCGAAGATGACTTCCGTGTTTTGTTCAATATCCCTGAAAGAATAGACACCATTGTAGTTCAGGTAGACAATCAGGATGATTTGCAGGAGATTGCTGATAGGGTTGAGAAGAAATTGCAGAGTTCCAGGGATGTAGATGAAGACTCGCAGGACTTTTCTATATTAACTCCAGAGCAGATATTGGAAAGCTTTGGCTCTATCTTAAGTATAATCACCGGTTTCTTGTTAGGAATTGCAGCAATCTCACTTATAGTTGGCGGAATAGGGATAGCAAACACAATGTATACTTCAGTTGTAGAAAGAACCAAAGAGATAGGAGTGATGAAATCAATAGGCGCAAGAAATCAGGACATAGTGATGATATTCCTTGTTGAGTCATCTCTTCTAGGCCTGATAGGCGGAATTCTCGGCGTTGCGTTAGGGATTACAATAAGCAAGACAATAGAATATATTGCAATAAACCAATTAGGAACAACTCTGTTGCAGGCAGCAACCCCTGTGTATTTAATTTTTGGAAGCATAGCCTTTGCAGTCCTAGCAGGCGCAATCTCCGGAACGCTTCCGGCAATGCAGGCATCTAAAATAAAGCCGACAGAAGCATTAAGGTATGAATAACTGTTTTAATTCCTTCCTCTCAAGACTCCAAGCAATATGATAAGAAGAAATGCCGATGCAGCCATTAAAGGAATTGTGATGTATCCCATTGATAAAAAGAATGTTTCAGAACATGAAGCGCTGTATCCCACAAGCTCACAGAATACGGAATCAACCTGGCTCAATTGCATTATATAATGATACACTGCTATTAAAAGCCCAATCGCAGAAAGTAGATATATGTAAGGCATTACTTTCTTGTCTTTCCTAAATGAAGCCAATCCGAGGATAAAAACCTGCGAATACATGAATATTCTTTGATACCAGCACAAGGTGCATGGGTTATATCCCGCGATTTCTGAATAGTAAAGGCTTCCAAGCATCGCAACCAAAGAAACAAGGAACATCCAGAACATTTCTTTTCCTCTTAGTATATCAACAACACCCTCAAACAGGTGCTTTCTGTTCAACTTATAATAGATAAGCTCAATAATGATATACAAGAGAAGGATATTGCTCAAAAAAGTAATCCATACTAAAGAGTTATTGACAAAGGGTATAGGCGCCATTTCACTCTAAATTATGAAGATATTTAAATTCTTTTGTGAAACTAATTTCCAATCCTGGCGATTTCCTTAACAGCGCTAACAAACCGTTCTGCTTCTTCCTCTGTATTATAAAGATAAAAGCTGGCACGGACACTCCCTTCTATCTTATGATCGTTGTACCACTCATGGACGCAGTGCCTTCCGCTTCTGACCATTATCCCGTATCCTGAATCCAGAATCTTAGCAACCTCATGATGTGTCATTCCTTTGATATTAAAATTAAACACTCCGGAGTTTGAGCCAATAATCTCAACCCCTTTAACATCCCTTAGCCCATCCCTTAAAATATCCCCAAGTTTTTTTTCATGCTTCTCAATATTTTTCATCCCTACTTTTTTCAGGTACCTGCATGCCTCTCCCAGGCCTATAATTCCTGAATAATTCTGAAGCCCTGCCTCGAAGCGCGCGGGGATTTCTTCTGGCTTATAGTCTTCATAGGTCGCGTCAAGAACAGTCTCTCCTCCTACAATGAACATGCCAAGTTTCTCAAGCTCTTTCAGTTTCCCATATAAAACCCCGGTCCCTGTTGGCCCAAGCATCTTATGCCCTGAAAAAGCAAGAAAATCGCAGTCTATCTTCTTCACATCTATTGTTTTATGCGGGGCGCTCTGGCAGGCATCAATCATTACCCTTACACCTTTTTTTCTGGCTATTTTAACAATCCCTGAAATGTCATTCTCCATTCCATCAAGGTTTGAAACATGCACGGCGCTGATCAGCTTAGTTCTGTTGTTAATCAAACTTCTCAATTCTTCTAAGTCTATCCCGCTAGTTCCTGTATTGCAGATAACTACCTTAATGCCTATCTCTTTCTTCAGCTTCAGCCATGGAATGATATTGCTGCTATGCTCTTTGTCAGTAATGATGACTTCATCCCCTCTTTTCAATCTCAATCCGTTAGCAGCCAGATTCAGGGCTTCAGTAGCATTTTTAGTAAATATAATCTCCTTTTCTTTTGCTCCAATAAATACAGCTATTTCTTTTCTTGCTCTTGCAATCTCCTCTTCCAGTTTCCTCCCATATCTGTGAGCGCTTCTTCCGGCACACGCAGGATAATTGTAGTAGTATTCATTCATCTTCTCAATGACTTGCCTGGGTTTCAAAGACATACATGCTGAATCGGCATAAATCATTTTACCAAGAGTAGGAAAATCTCTCCTTATTCTTCCAGCATCAAGTTTTTTGTCAAATATCATATTCCGAGGCAATAATTCAGGCATTCCTCCTTGCCAAGATATCTATTTTTCTCCAAACAATCAGCAAGCTCTTTCTCATCAAGGCCATATTCCAGGGCGAGGGCCTTAGTATCATAATCATTCCCGCCAGGCAATATGCAGAATCCCCCTTCCACTCCATTGCAATTCCCATGTTTGTAATAATTATACATTCCAAGCGCAGAAGCATAAGCGCTCCAGATGAATATAATAAGGATTATCCAGGCAATTATCTTGTAATATCTGAAAAATCCTTTTGCTAACCCTGGAGAAAATCTCATCAGCTTTCCCGTAACATCTCCCTTTATTCTTTCGTCCAGTCCACTTCTACATTTCCTAAGAGTTACAGTTCGGAACATGCAATCCAGAGATTCTTTCGTAAGTCTCCTATACTTAGCACTAAATATCCCAAGAAGAGCAAACACAGGCAAGGCAATCCAGCACAATACCATTCCTATAAGAATAAAATTACTTATTTAAAGCATTGTATGAAATAAGTTTCATAAAGTTCTTAAATGCGAATAGAAAAATTTTAACTTCTTTCCAATCTGCTTAAATCCTTTTCCTTCTAAGCAAATTCGCATTGGTCACAACAGTTATTGAAGAAGCAGCCATCGCTATTTCAGCAATAACAGGATGCAATACTCCTGCAATAGCCAAAGGAATAGCCACAACATTATAGGCAAATGCCCAGAACAGATTCTGCTTTATCTTCCTGAATGTCGCCTTTGACAGGTTTATCGCCTCAACAACGCCCACTAAAGATCCTTTCACTAATACTAAATCTCCTGCTTCAATTGCAATGTCTGTTCCTGTTCCCATTGCAATCCCGACATTGCTCTGTTTCAATGCAGGAGCGTCATTTATCCCATCCCCTATGAACGCCACGAATCCTGATTTCTGCAATTCTTCAACCTTCTTTGCCTTATCTTCTGGCAGCACATTAGCAATCACTTCTCTAATTCCAACTTCCTTAGCAATGGCCTTTGCAGTCCTTTCATTATCTCCTGTAATCATAACAGTCCTATATCCATCATTATTCAGCCTGCTTATCGCATCAATGCTATCTTCTTTAACAGCATCTGCAACAGCAATAACCCCAATAACTTTCCCTGATTCAGAGACAATCATAGTTGTTTTCCCAGAATTTTCAAATCCCTCTATTTCTTTCATGATTTTCCTGGCATCTATCTTCCTTTCATTCATCAAAGTCATATTTCCTATGACAATCTCCTTCTTTCCAATCTTTCCCTCAACGCCTCTGCCTCTTAATATTTGGAATTTGGAAACTTCCTTATATCTCTTCAAGCCAGCCTTGTTAACAATTGCCTTTGCAATAGGATGCTCGCTATTTTTTTCCAGGCTTGCTGCAATCTCAAGCAGGTAATCCTCCTTGACAAGGCTGTGAATATCAGTAACCTCTGGTTTTCCTTTAGTTATTGTTCCTGTCTTGTCAAAAACAATAATCTTGACTTGTTTCATAGTCTGTATTGCCTCCCCTTTTCTGATTAAGATTCCTTTCTTTGCACCCATTCCAGATCCAACCATTAAAGATATTGGAACAGCAAGACCGAGAGAACAAGGGCACGCAATGACAAGAACAGCGATTCCAACCCCGATAGCCCTGCCTAGCTCTCCTCCAATAATCCACCAATTCAAAAATGTCAGCAAAGCAACAGCCAGTATCACAGGGACAAATATGCTCGTAATCTTATCAGCCAGTTTCTGTATAGGAACTTTAGTGCCCTGCGCTTCCTCAACTAATTCAATTATATGGGCAAGGAAAGTATCTTTTCCAATCTTGCTTGCCTTTACATATAATATCCCGTCCTGATTTATTGTTGCTCCAATTACATTGCTTCCTTTTAATTTGTCAACGGGCAAACTCTCTCCAGTAACCATAGATTCATCCACTGCCGAATCACCTTTAACAACGACTCCATCTGTAGGGATTTTCTCTCCTGGCTTTATTATCATTACATCTCCAATCTTAAGCTCTGAAATATCCACTTCAACCTCTTCCTTTCCTCTCAAAATCCTTGCCTTCTTTGCTCCAAGTTCTAATAATTTCTTTATTTCCTGCGATGCCCTGCCTTTAGCTTTTGTCTCTATGTACTTTCCTGTAGTAAATATAGCCATGATCATTGCAGCGACTCCCGAATAATCTGCTACAAATCCAAAATAGCTAAAGAATCCTGTTAAGTAAGCAATTACCGTCCCAAGAGCAATAAGAGAATCCATATTAAAGTATAATGTGTAAAATCCGCGCAGACCGCCTTTAATTGTTTCAAATCCAAATATAAAAATAACTGGGAATCCAAGCACAAGAATTATTGGAATCATATATTCTTCAATCAGCATTGGCAGCATGAAGAATCGCTCAGCAATCATCAGTATAGCAATAGGAATAGTAAATATCCAGGACAATACAAGCTTTCTCTTCCAGCTTCGCATTTCCATTTCTTCAACGCTCTGCTCCTGCACTTGTGCATGATGCGCATGCTCATCCATCTTCATATCGTGTGAGTGTTTCATTTTGGTTTTTCCTTTTTTATAGGGCAGGAAGTAAAGTCTTCTTTTGTTAGTTTACGATATTTTGAACAGCATTTAATTAATTCATTTGATAAGGAGAATTTAGATTTTCTTTTCCTATCAAAGTAAGTGTATAAAATAACCTCAATTTTATTCCTACTTCGTATATCTGTGATAATCGGACAGAAGTCAGTGTCAGAAGATACAAGGATTATCTCTGTAATCTCTGGATAATCACCTATTATATGGCTAAGGTCAATTGTTAACAAAGTATCAAGACCCTTTTGTCTATATGACTTATTTCTAAACTCATCAATTATCTTTTGAACTCTGCCTTCTCTGATAGTTATCTCTTTATTTTTTGACAGAGCAGATATAAATTTATCATAACCCTTTTTTCTTTTCACCTCTTCCTCACTAGGCGAACTGGATTGATATGGTGGACAAGTGTAATAAAATAAATGTTTACAGAAAAAGCCTTCTTTTTTTGCAATTTTCCTCGCAAATTCTAGTTTATCAAATTTAATTCTAGTCCCATCACCAAATAATTTAGTCAATTTATCAAGAAAACCCTCATCAATGAAGACCAAAGATTCTTTCATAGCAAAAACCTGCAGAAATTTAGTTTAGAAGAATAATCATCCAGTGACCTCGTAAGATCACTGGGGAACATTCTGAACAAGAAAGATTCTCTCGATATATAAATTTTTCTATTCATCATTCCACCTTCACAACCTTATATCCCAATTTAGCAACAGCCTTCTTCATATCCTCTTCAGACACATTGTCTTCGGCTTCAATAAATGCCTTGTTAGTCACAGGGCTGACAGTGCATTCCTTAACTCCCGAAATTCCTTTCAGGCTTCTCGCCACATTTGAAGCGCACGAAGCGCAATGCATTCCGCTTATGCTTAGTTTTACTTTCTTCATCTTTTCCTCCCTTTCACTTTATTTTTGCAGATAAATCTACTTGCTATAAGAACAGCTAATGAAGAAGTTATTGCCAATTGTATTAAAGGAGTCAAGCCAATTCCAAATATCAAAGGCATATATTGGTTATAGCTCCACAGGTTTAGCAATCCTGCCTTTATTTCTATAAGAATAGCAATAAACAGACCCAATATAACAAGATAGGTATAATCTGTCTTTTTAGGATAAATAGTCCAGTTAAATCCCCTTCTAAACAAAGAGATTATTAATAAAATTATGAAAATATAAAACACATCCCCTATTGTTGAAATTAATATCCTGGGAACAAAGAAATTAACACCATCTCGAAGAGGAGCTTTACTCCAGTCATAAAGCAGACTATGAGATATCTCCCAAAGAAGATTAAGAAAGAATGAAATTACTAATATCGGCAAAACCAGAAGTGTTTTTTGGTTTCTCATTTTATCTCCTTAATAGCATTTTTAGTTATTTTAATATTGCATGTCTTATGTTTCTTGCACCATTCCTCACATTTTTCAGCATAATAATTATCAGAATAAAATAGTTTACAGTCTTCACACCGGTAAAATTTCTTCTTTCTTAAGATAATTTCTTCTACCACGCTATCTTCTCCTCCTGTTATGGCTGTTTGGCTGCTGCAATTGCCTTACAAGCCACATTATTCCTAAGACAAGAGCTATTATCACTAAAACCCATATCAGCATCATGAATATCCACATGAAGCCAAATCCTCCTGTCCAATAACTGCCCATCATGCCATAATCCCTATAGCTTCCCATCATTCCAAAGCCAAATCCTCCGAATAGCAAAACTACAAGAACTACAACTACTGCAATAACCCAATTACTTTCTTTATTTTTCATTTTTTACCTCCTTTCATATCCCTTAAGATATGTATGCAATACTTAGACATATGGCTCTCAATTATCTCCATCAAAGGCCCAAGGCTTTTGTCATTAAGTATATAATAGACAAATTTCCCATCCCTTTCAGAAAGGACGAAACCACACTCTTTCAGCCTTCTCAAATCATGGCTCACCGCAGTCTGATTCATCTTCAATTCTTGCATGACTTCACCGACATTCTTTCTGCCCTTCCTTAGCAGGTTTATTATCTTCAATCTGGGTTCAGAAACAAGAGTCCCGAAGAATATTTTATACGCCCCATATAATTCAGTCTCATCAAATCCTTCTTTATGGCACGAGTGTAATATGTTCTTGTTTATCATATGATAATTAGCTACATATGTCTATTTAAACCTTCCTGTCAATCCTTAGAAATCTGCTTGTAACTTATAAAAAGAATCAAAATAACTAAAATTTGAACTTCAATTCCCTGAAAAGGAAGGGAGCCAAAGCTGAAACTTATGCCTAACAATCCCAGAATCAAAGGAAACAGGCCTGCAACACACAACGGGCAGACGCCCGCAATCAATCCTCCGGCAGTTCCCACACCTGCAGTTCCAACGCCCCTGCACCTTTTCCTTTCCTTATATTTTATATAAATTAATATCCCATTAATAGATACCAGAAAGCCAATAATCAATGTCAGTAATAATGAAAATCCCAGCTTTAGCCAATTGACAGTTTTAGCATAAACAAGTATTAAGGGGATTGTGTTGTAAAAACCACTGATAAGAATGTTTAACAATAAATAAGCCAAAAAAATTAAGATTGCGAAATAGATATATGGTCTTTTGAAAATTTGATTCATTTTATTGAACAATAAGTCTCCCGTAACCCATGCCCATACTACAGGAAAAAGAATATATTCCTTTAGAGAGAGCTGGCAATTCTAAGGTGTCTTCTGTTGTTCGCAAATACTTTGAATATCTTCTGCCTTCAAGATTGAAAACAACAGACCTTAGACAACCGCCAACTGAATTATCCGCACTAAGCAAAATTGGCTTTCCTGATTCAACAATAGCATCTCTGTAATTAAAGCCATTCTGACTTAGAATAACTCTCTGCATTTCACCCGGCGCAACTTGGGCGCTTTCAGAAACAACATTTCCACTCACAGAGCCTCCCTTCAAAAAGAAAAATCCTCCAGTAATTAGAAGAATTAGTATTCCTA
>MNVZ01000007.1 GCA_001872315.1 Candidatus Pacearchaeota archaeon CG1_02_39_14
CTTAGGTGTGTCTTTATCCTCTTCCCTCTGCCTGTCTTTTTTTCACAGGAGGATATGAATTTTTCTATCACATCAAAATTTCTAAGAACGCTTCTTCTGCTTCTTGAAGGCAAAATTTTTGCAGACTCTCTTATGTCAAGTTTCTTGAGATCATCAATGCTCTTTCCTCTATATATCTTCTCCTTGCCTTCCGTTCTGGCTTCAACCTGCTGTCTTCTTTTTTTCTTTGTCATTTTATCTTCTTCTTCCTGTTCTTCTTGGCCTTATATGTCCTACTTTTCTTCCAGGAGGGGCATTTCTCTTTGCAATCTTACTCTTTACTCTCTTCCCTCTACCTGAACCAAATGGATGATCAATTGCGTTAGTGCTGAGTGCAGAAACTCTTGGGTAAAGTTTTCCTCTTGCCTTCATTTTGAAGAACTTTCTTCCAGCCTTTATGAAAGGTTTTTGCTTCACTCCGTCTCCTGCTATCACTCCAATACTTACTCTGCATTTGCCATCAAGAATAACTTCTTTTTTATTTGGCATCATTACACCGACCTTATTATAATCATATTTCTTGTTGACCACTGCGCTTGAGCCTGCAGCCCTTATCATTTTTCCTCCATCCCCTGGGTTTCTTTCAATGTTAAAAATTCTTGTTCCAACGGGAGCATTTTGAAGAGTGACCACATTTCCTTCCTTTATCTCATCGCCGCCAATAACAAAGTTCTGGCCTTCAAGTGCCCCGTTAAATGCAAGTCCATAAAATACTTCCGTGCCTATTCTTGCCTTTGAAAGAGGGGCAGAGTGGGCGGCGGAATGGAATATTTTTTCTATTTTTGCCTCACCCTCATGCATAGGATATCCTACTCTGAACATGAATGCTTTCTTTCTCACTCTGTAAGTGAAGCTTCCCTTTCCTCTTGCCTGTTGTATTATTCTCTTTCCCATTAGATCATTCCAAGTTTAGTTGCAATATCAATCGCCGGATTTCTCTTGTCCAGCTTTGCATAAACAATTTTCTTGTTATCCTTGATTGAGGTCCTTATTTTGATAACTTTCACTTCAAATACCTTTTCAATCTCTTTTCTCACTTTTTCTTTATTGTATTTTTTCTCAACTTCGAAAACAAGCGTATTTTCAAGGTCTATCATTCTTACAATTTTTTCAGTGGTAACAGGCCTCAATATCATTTTTCCTCCTTCCCAAGCTCAGCAAGGGCCTTTTCTGTATAAACTGTGAGTCTGCCCAACGGATAGAGGTCAGATATTTTAACATCAAAAGTGTCTTTTATTTCAATCCCCTTCATCTTTATTTTCTCGTCACTTCCCTTTACCAAAAGAAGCCCTGCAGTGCTCTTGTATTTTCTTCCTCTTCTGCTTCCCTTTCCAGACCTTAATTCTTTTTTCTTCAGGACAAGTCCGAAAGCTTCCCCGAAGATCGATTTCAGAAGGACAATCATATCCTTTGTTTTCATCCCGTCTATTTTGCTTTCAATGACAACAGGGACCTTTGAATCCATTTTTTTCAGGGTTTCATATCTTTTCATAATCCATTTACTGTCACAGGTTGCCGCAAATCCTGATCCAAATGCTATTTTAGTCTCTTTCTTGTTAAGTCTTTTTTCCTTTCCAATTCCTTTCGGAGGGTGGGCCCTTCTTCCACCCCTGACGCTTGCGACCTCTGCTCCAATCCAAAAGAACTGTGTTCCTCTTTTCCACATAGTCTTTCTCGGAATCCTGGAAATCCCTTTTCCATAGTGTCCTCCCCATCTGTGTCTTTGGTGGCTTATTGTTCCGGAGGCTGAATGTCTCTTCCCGGATTCAGGCCCAGGGGAATAAGGCTGGATAAACTTCTCCATCTCAAAATATTTTGCGACAATATCCTCTCTTACTTTCTGGTCGAAAATCTTAGGCATCTCAATTTCACTTTTCTTCTTTCCCTTTGTGTCATACAATGTTGCTTTCATTATGCTTTGACCTCCAAAAGTTCATAATCTCTCTTCGTCTGCCTCTTATTTGGTCTTATGGGGGGGGTTATTAAAATCTGCCTCTTTGCCGGCCCCTGCACGCTTCCTGCGAGAATCAAATAGTTACCCTTCAGGTTGCCATAATTCTTGAACCCTTCTTTCCTGTTGATGTCTTTTTCCTTTATGTCCGCCACCTCAAGAACCTTCAGGTTGTAATGGACTCTCGTGAACATCCCAAGCTGTCCCGGCATCGGAACTCTGAAGGTAACTCTTGCAGGATGCCATGGCCCTATGCTTCCAACTTTTCTTATACCCTTTTCAGATTTATGATGCCTTAGTTTTACTCCAAATCTCTTTACTGCTCCCTGAAATCCCTTTCCTTTCGTAAGCCCTCTGGCGTCAACCAAATCCCACTTTAGAAGGTCCTTGGCAGAAATTTCCTTTCCTATAAGGCTTTTGACAAATTCAAGCTTTTTGTCAGACTTTATACCTATTTCCATAAAATCAGGGCCTTTTTTGAACATGTCTTTCATTACAGAATATGCTATAACTCTTATATCATCCCAGTCTTTCACCTTGTCAATTTCATCAGCATTCTTAACATTTTTCCCAACTTTCATTTTTTTCTTTAGAACCTTCTCATTACTAAGGACAATATCTTTAATCACCTTTCCATTTTTGTAAAATCTTACAGAAAATATTTGCATATTTGGGACCTCTAATATTGTGGCAGGGATGACTATTCTCTTGCCTTTTGTCAAAGAATGGGGAGTATTATCTTTTATTACCACGGAAGTCATTCCGACTTTATATCCTATACAACCGAGAACACCTTCTTCTTTCACAGAAGGAGATTTGAAAATTGGCTTCCAGTTAACACTAGGAATAAATCTGCTTGCCCTTTTACGAGGCCAGAACTGCAAGCTTCCGTGCCTTGGTCTTGTTGATTTTGACATTTGTGTATATCATTTTTTTATGGCGCAACTCTACCAAGTTTTACTTTCCTAAGCAAGTCCCAGTTATCAGCTGGTTCTTGTCCACCGTATGATTTAATGCAGAAATTTGGGTATATAAATATTGCCCTTCATCATCAATAGGATATTCAGGCAGAAAACTCTTTCTCTTCTTTGACGGCCAGGCCGTCAACATTCGTTTCCCTTACTATTTTTCCCTTTCTTTGGGCCATTTCCCTCATTTTTCTTGGGTCAGGTTCACCTTTCGGGACTATTATTTCATTTATAATAAATGTGTGCTTTACTTGAACTGCCTTAAATTCCTTAACATCAAATAGAATCTTCCTAACAAGATCAGAATCGTCAGTTTTTAATTTGCAGAAATCCACTTTTGGTTTCTCATCCGATTTAGTCGACGGCTTTCCCGACTTTGGCATCTTCGCCTTTATCTTTAAATCATTGTTTCCCGACTTAAATGATAAGCCCAGGAACGCTCTAGGAAATTTGTCGCAGAGCCCGATTATCTCCGGTCCGCTCATCTCATCATTAATGATGTATTTCTTAACTCCCATAAATTGCTTTTTGTCTTTGAATTTAAGCTCTCCAGTCAGGTCCCTTGTAGAAACCACTATTCCTGTAACCTCTGTCTTCTGCCCGCCAAGTTTCTCTGCAACCATTCTTACAAGTTCAGATGCAAATTCAGGGGATGTTGATATTGTATAAATTCCTTTTGTCTTTTTAGCCAGAATCATTGCCTTATCCCTATATTCCCCTCTCCCGTATTTCTCAAATTGCAAATGGACAAATTCATCAATTTTATCATCAAATATTTTCTTAACAAAGCTTTCCATACAATCCTTCAGTTTCCTTGGTTTATAAAAATTATCACCCAACCTTTAAATAGCAAAACCGCTTATTTATACAATGCCTCTGGATGCAAAGTCAATAAACAGAATATCGGCCATTGTGCTTATACTTATTCTCATAGCCCTGACTTTTATTCTTATCAAGCCAATTATTATTTCCATAATTGCCGGGTTAATCCTTGCGTTTATAGTAAATCCTGTATATCTGAAAGTGAACTCTTTCGTGAAAAGGCCCACTTTGTCGGCCTTGATTGTCTCCGTCATGGTAGTAGTTATAATATTCATACCTCTTTGGTTCCTGGTTCCTCTGATGATAAGGCAGGTTTTTGAGATGTTTGCTTTCCTTAGAGGCGCTGATGTAAGATCCTTTGTCGAAATTCTGTTCCCAACCTTCTCAGATGAATTCACAAGGCAGATAACAGGAGTGGTCTCAAACTTCCTCAACGAAATTTCTGTCTCTATACTGAACTGGTTGTCTGATTTTCTTCTGAATCTTCCTGACCTTCTTCTTCAGGGTGCAGTTCTTATCTTCGTTTTCTTTTTTGCACTTAGAGATCAGGAAAAGCTTAAGTCTTATGTTTCAGACCTCTCTCCTCTAAATAAGGAACAGGAAAAAATCTTAATAAGAGAATTCAAGGGAATTACTTCATCTATAGTTTATGGTTATTTCATCATTGGCGTTGTGCAGGGCATAGCCACAGGAATAGGGCTTTTTGCTTTCGGAGTTCCGCGTGCCCTTCTTCTGACAATCATAGCAATATTTGCCTCCATGTTCCCTCTATTTGGTCCGTGGGTTGTCTGGCTCCCTGCAGTAGTTTATCTATTCGCGCAGGGCAACACCTTCGCAGCAGTAGCTTTCATGATATATGGGGTCCTTGTAGTTTCTTCTCTCGATAACATATTAAGACCTTACATAGTTTCAAGAAAGTCAAGTATCTCTCCGGTAATCGCATTAATAGGGATGATTGGAGGGCTTTTTGTATTTGGACTTCTAGGCCTTATTCTTGGTCCTTTAATCCTAGCGTATCTGATAATTTTCTTGACTGCCTACAAAAACAAGCAGCTTTCAAGCATGTTCTCGAAATAAGCATCACATTTAAAATCAAGAACCCGTTAAATAATCATGAAATTCAAGATAAGGTCTTTCAAGATAGGCGCAGGGAAGCCAATAGTTTTTATCCATAAGTCTGATGCAAAAAATCTTAGCATTCATGTAGGAAACAGAGTAGAGCTATCAAAAAACAGGAAAAAAATTATTGCAGTAGTGGATTTGGTTGGAAGCTATTTTGAGCCAGGAGAGGTAGGGGTTTCAAGGGAAATAATAAAGAAGTTAAACCTAAAGTCAGGAGATGAAATAGAGATTTCTCTAACTCCATCCCCCCAGAGCACCGGGCTTATTCAGAAAAAATTATCCTGCACACCATATACAAAAAAGGAACTTAATACTATAATAAAAGACATAGTGAATAATGCCTTGACAGAAGCAGAAATTGCTTATTTTATTTCAGGCGTCTATCATTGTGGAATGTCCGATAATGAGATAATAAATCTGACAGAAGCAATATATAATAATGGCGAAAAGATTAAGTGGAGTCACAAAAATGTTGCAGACAAACATTCTATAGGAGGAATTCCTGGAAACAGAACAACTCCTATAATTGTTTCCATATGCGCGGCTGCAGGAGTAATAATCCCAAAAACTTCTTCAAGGGCAATCACTTCAGCAGCAGGTACTGCAGATTCGGTGGAATCGATTGCAAGGGTTGATTTGTCAATCTCCGAAATGAAAAGAGTGGTAAGGAAAACAAATGCCTGCCTTGCATGGGGTGGCTCTCTGGGCCTGGCTCCTGCCGATGACAAACTTATTCAGGTTGAAAGGCTTATAAATCTGGATCCGGAACCCCAGTTGATAGCTTCAATTCTTGCGAAGAAGCTCGCCGCAGGAAGCAAATTTGTTCTTCTGGACATTCCCTACGGGAAAAACGCAAAAGTATCCAGGAAGAAAGCAGAACACCTTAAGAATAAATTCAAGAAGCTTGCAAAGCATTTTAATCTCAAGATTGAGGTGATTCTCACAAAGGGGGATGAGCCTATAGGAAATGGAATTGGTCCCTCTCTCGAAATAATAGACGTGATAAAGGTTCTCAAAAGAGAGAATCCTCCTAAGGATCTTGAAAGAAAATCGCTGAAAATGGCCTCAATAATTCTTGAGATGGTTGGGAAGGCGAAAAAAGGGGAAGGCATGAAAAAAGCCCAGGAGATTTTGAATTCAGGAAAGGCTTACAAAAAGTTCGAAGAGATAATCCTGGCGCAAAGCGGAGAGATTGGATACATAAGGAAAGCAAAATACTCACATAATGTCACTTCTCTAAGGTCTGGAAAAATAACAGCGATCGATAACAAGTTAGTTTCACATGCAGCCAGACTTTCGGGCTGTCCGACAGATAAGGCCTCCGGAGTCTACATTTACAAACACATCGGAGAGAGAATAGGCAAGAGCGAGGTTATAGCCACAATATATTCTGAATCAAAACAGAAATTGAGGGAAGCAGTTGAGTTTTTTATAGAGTTCAAACCCATAAAAATAGGGTAAATATAATTTTATATACTCTTTTTATTTCATTTTTAATGGTCATCAGAGAGCATCACTTGTATGAAATTGTCTCCTACTTTAAGAAGAATCTTAAAAAGGGCTACCCGCAAGGGACTCTTGTGCAGGCTCTGGTGAATCAAGGTTATGCAAAAATTCCTATAGAAAAAGGTCTCGCAATAGCCCGGGATGAATTGGCAAATGAGGCACCTAAGTTGAATACAAAGCCCGTAATAAAGAGAGAAATTGTAGGGCCAAGGATTGAATTTGACAAGAAACCTTTCTGGAAAAAATTCTTCGGGTAATAATTAAGCATAAACGCCGCTGCCCGGAATCGAACCGGGATATCCGTGAGGAAATCAGTTCTCAAGACTGACGCAGTACCATTGTGCCACAGCGGCTCAATTTAATAGGACAAAATCAGCTTTTAAAGGTTTACAATTCACACAATCTTCTCATTCACACTTCTAAAAACATAGGCCCAAGTCATTAAGATATATCGTCTTTCCGATGATTCTCCCGCTATAAAAGCTCTTCAGATTAAAATAAAATAAATCAATTACCTCTTTGGATAAATTTATATATTTCAAGAGTCTAATTTAATCATCGAAAATCAAAAATATTCAACAAGAATATTAGGAATGGGCCCTAAATTAGGAATTTATTTGAAAAACTATCCAAGAGAAATATCTAAAGGGGATTTAGTAGAAGTGACTTTTTATAAAGACGATAAAAACTATCTTTATTTAACGAAATTTAATACTCTCTTAAATCTAAGGACAGAGGTTATTGATTATCTCAGTTTTAGAAAAGGGGAAAAGATTTCTTTATCGATTAAAAAATTAAAATCCCTCGCAAGGACACAAAAATTATTTAGAGAAGGAAAAATAGACCTACTTCACTTAGTTCCTCAAGAATCTTCAAACGGATATCCGATAGTGGTTAAATCAATTAGACAAGATGACGAGGAAAAAATAGTTTTATGGTGTTTCCATAATAGGGGCTCGTGTATGCAAATAGAACTGAGAAGGTTTATTGATATCGATTCCTTTGGAAGATTTTTAGGATTGATGCAATCAGAAGGAAATAAGAACAATTTCAAAAATGTTGAGTTTGCAAATGCCTCCCTCAAAGAACATAAAGATTTTGTAAGATACCTTCATCTTCTAGGCATAAATAGCGAACTTATTAATGTCGATTGCATCCATACATCGCAGAGGGAAAAAGCTAAAGATGCTATATCTTCATACGAAAAAAAGGTAG
Organism: Candidatus Pacearchaeota archaeon CG1_02_39_14; assembly: GCA_001872315.1. GTDB lineage: Archaea > Nanobdellota > Nanobdellia > Pacearchaeales > GW2011-AR1 > UBA92. Next base: position 7,624 of record MNVZ01000007.1, read on the forward strand.
GAATAGCCGTAAAAAATGTTTATAGTAGCGATAATAACAAATACGGATTAGGTTTCAAATTAAAAATTAGAAATGTAATTTTCGCTAATATAGTTATGTTTTCCATGGATAAAATTAGAAAATTAATTACAGAAAGAAAATGGAACCGAAACCTTACTCTTTTGGCTGAAGCTTATTTTGCCAAATTACTGAGTGGAGACGGAAATGTAGATTTAGCTTTTAAAAACCGGAGATTACCACAAGGCAGGATAAAAATAACCGATGGAAATTTAGATTATCTTCAAGACTATCAAATATTGATGAAAAGATTCGGATTCAACCCAAGACTGCTAGAGAAACATATTATTGTCAGGTCTTACTTTAAATTGGATCAGGCTAAATGGTTATTAAAAATAAAAGCTTTCGAAAACAATCCTAATTCAAAAAAGCTTCAAACTTTTATCAATGCTAGAACTAAATAAATTAGTTGTTTGGTTTAAAAATTTAAAATAAACTCAACCAAACAAACTTGCTAATCCTGCAGCTGCTTCTTCAACGGGCTTTTTCTCTTCCTTCTTTTCTTCCTTCTTGGCTTCAGCAGGCGTTCCAGCAGCAGGTGCCGCAACAGCAACGCTTGCATTCTCCAATTCACTGGCTATATCAACGCCTTGAAGTGCTGCAATCAGTGTCTTCACTTTAGCTTCATCAACTTGTGCTCCAGCAGCAGAGATAACCTTTTTCAGACTTTCCTCATTAACCGGCTGTCCAAGTTTGTGCAAAAGCAAAGCTCCGTATATGTACTCCATTACTTTCTACCCTCCCTTGTACTTTTATAATAAGCGAGCATTCTTCCTTTAGCAGCCAAATCTTGCAGTCCGTCTCTTACCTGTAAAATCTCTGCACCTATCTGTGCGAGAGTCAAATCAAATTCTTCTTGAGGCATTCTTCCTCTTGCTGCCTGAACAAAAGAGTTCCTAATCTCAATAATCTGTCCATGTCCCTGATATCCCGCTGTATACATCTGATGATTCCTATCTAGCTGCTCCTTAAATAGATTACCCATCTTTATTTTCCTCCGGCGCAGGTTGATTATCAGCTTTTTCTTCAGCATTGGTTTCTTTCTCCGTTTCTTCTTCAACAGGCTTCTTTTCTTCAGGGCTTCCTGCTTTGCTTTCAATAACCTTTTCCAAAGCTATCTCTTCCCTCCCTGCCTTTGTTATAAAGTAAGAAATTGTCTTGTCAGAAGGATACTCCATATTAATTGCAAATCCAAGGGCTTTCTTTACAAGAGTTCTTAGCTCTTCAAGTGTTCCTACCTTGTCAATTCTTATTCCGACATAAACCTTGTCATCTTTCGCATCATAAGCGGCAACAGGGGTGAAACCGACTTTCATTGGCTCTATTCCCAATTTTGCAAGAACTGAAGCAACTTTATCAGTTATTTCCTGCCCTTCTTTGGCAACAACTGCTCCTTTTATTATCTCAAGCTTTCCCTCTTTGACTGCAACCTTCAGTCCAACCCCTGACAGTTCAGAGATTGCAGGCCCCGGAAGCAGGTCAGTAGGCCCAGGCTCAATTTCAATATCATAAGGGGCCTTGTCTCCTGTCTTTGCCTTCGCTGGAGTCTGATTATCAGAAAGCATCCCAGAAAGTGTGAAAGCATCTAAATCAGAAAAGAAAAGGACGAAATCTGCATTTACCTGCTTCTTTAATTCCTGCAGGGCTCCTTTTCCAGTTTCGTCAATAGCCCTATAAATCAAATTTTTCTTTGCAACTTTCAAATCAGCTTTGCCTCTGAATTTCTTCTTCAAGGCGCCAAACTGTCCTCCCGGAAGACCTTTTATTGATGCAATTAGAATTGTTTTCGAATCTTTCATTCTGGAAACAAGGTCTTCAACCGATCTTTTCTTGCCTTCAGGGATAGGCTTGATTCTTGCATATTCAGATTTCATATTTCCACTCCCAAAGGTTTGCTCATAGTAAATTTAAGCAGGACTTTCCTTACATTTTCTTTCTTTGTTGGAAGCGCATTTACAAGTGCGGCATAAACGGAATTGATGTTTTCAAGAATGTCCTTATCCTCCATGCTGGTCTTTCCAACAGGAATCTTTATGCTTGGTTCTTTTGCTCTTATTTTTACGGACCTTGAAATTCTTTCCAGAAGCGGCTTTATTACCTCCGGTGTTTCTTGGGTTATAATTCCCATCTGGGGCGAGGGCATCTTGCCCGCAGGCCCAAGAGCTTTACCAAAATTTGTTGCGACCGCCGGCATTAATGATGCATGCGCAATGAAGAAGTCATAATCTTTGATAAGCTTTCTCAAAGCCGCCTTGTCTTTTCCATATCTCTGAAAATCAGGCTTTGTTATGGTCTTGACAAGATCGTTCTTTGCAGTCAGGAATCCGCATACTTTTTTGTCCTTGACCTTATTAGGAGTAACAGCAATAAAATTAACATTATCCTTCCTGATGTCAATCCCTTTAAGATTTACAATCAAGTCTACTGTCTGGTCAAATTTTCTTTCTTTCTGCTTCCTTAATTCATCTAATGCTTCTTGCAGCTTCATTTTCGTGTTTTTTCTCCATAACCTCCTACATTCTGCCGGACAATCCCAGAATATCAGGACGCCCGGATGTAGTTTATTGGTTAATAGTCAAGAAGAAATTGGGTATTTAAACTTTTTTAGTGAGTCTGCAAGCCAGGTACACCCAAAACAACTCTCCCATCCTCTATTAAATCAGTTATCCTTTCTTCAGGTCTTGCTTCCTGAAGATATCTTCTGCAAGTTAGGCCATATACCTCTCCGCAAAGATAAAATAAGTCTCCACTTCTTATGTGCATAAATGGCTCAGGAATTTTAGCTGAGTCAATCATAACATCCCGTCTTGATTCAGAAAGATTTCTCAATAATTCTCTAACAGTAGTCTCGAACCTTACGTTATGGACTCCATAATATGGTTCAAATCCTGGAATTATTTCACTCATTTTCTTAAAGCTTCCCCAAAAAGCTCTTTTATCCTCATTTCTTCCTGAACTCCACATTTTTAAAATTCTCAAATTCTTTATCTCCGGTAACAAAGGGATATCCGTTATTCATGGAAAAAACATACCCTACAGCATCAAAGAAGGAGATATTCTGTTTTTTATGCTCATGCTTGAATTTCATCGCCGCCTTAAGGACATATTTGTCAGCAGGAACAGAATATCCTTCTAATTTCTTAAACCAGTAATCTGCGACTTTTTCTCCTTGCTCTCTCAATAAAACAATAAAGAATTCTGCCAAAGTGGTATCAGTTATAACAAATTCAACATTTAGGTACTGGATAAAATTCTTATTCTCATTGGCTATTTCAATTAACGCGTATGTGTCCAGACATTTCTTTATCTCTCCCATCTGCTTTCAAGCTCTTTTCTAACCTCTTTCAATAGTTGTTTGGTTGGTTTCTTGAATTTCACCGCCCCAAAAAGCTCTTTTAGCACATTGCCCTTTTTCTCAATTTCTATGGTTATCTCTTCTTCAGGTTTGATATTCAATCTTTCGACAGCCTCGCTAGGTATAATAATTCCTATTGAGTTTCCCCATTTCTTTGTCCTAACTTCAACTGCCATTGTATAACTTTAATGTATAACTATTATTTAAAGGTTTCTGTGGGCTACTTTGTAAAAAGGAATTATCTTTTCCATTATCCAGCTATGGATGGAAGTTAACTTGGTATTCAGGTATTCCTAACGAAAGCCCATATTCCTTAGCTTTATCATATTGTTCTTTACTTGTTCTGTCTATCTTGAAGATTTTATTTTTGAATATTATAAAGTGAGTCTTATCATTCTTAAAATCAGCATACCACTCGTGCTCAGAATCAAGTGCCTTGCTTAAATCTTCGGCAATTTTATCTGCTTGAGATTCTATTATTTCAACAGCGTGTAATGTCCACTGCTTTACCCATGGAGTTTTGTGTCTTTCAGTAATTTCTTCAACTTCTGTCTTCACAATTTTTATCTTTTTCAGAACACTTTTATTTTCTAGACTTTCTTCTATTATTACTCCAATGAAATTATCTTCCATCTCTACAGCTTCCCCAAATACTCTTTTATCCTGTCAATCGTCTGTGGAATGAGAAAGCCCTCAATCTTCTTCTCAAAGATTTCTGAAAGAGGCTCGAACTCTGACAGGCGATAATTATTATTTTTCTTGTCAACAATCATTAAATCTCTCAATCTTTTAAGCTGCCTGCGCACATTGCTTTCAGCAAGCCCCTTCTCATCCAGGGAATGCTCTTTTCTCAATTCCTTTACTTTATCAATTATCTCAAAGCTTGTCAGCTCCTTTTTGTTTACCCTTCCGGCCTCAAGAGCCATTAAAATATCAACAACAACATCTCTGGAATCTCCGGGCTGCAATAATCCAAGAGAAAGACAGACCTTCTTTATCAGTTCCCTTTTCCCGGAATCATATGGCCTTTCATATTTCCTTAAGGTAATTTCATGCAAAGGCAAATCTTTAACCATAATTATCTATAACCCCGGTCGTTATAAAATTATCTTTTACTACTATCTCTTATCCGGAAAATGAAGAAAGTGTGAAAAGGAATATTGCGATAATAACCTACAATAATAATTATAAACCTCTCTTTTTCATAGTTATCATGGAATTAGTAGCATTTCTCGGCCAGGATAAAGAAACATGGGGGCAGGTTACTGGCCTGATAAACAAAGGGGACTGGGAAAAAATTATACTTGTAAAATCAAAGGATTCAGAGACATTTCCCGTGCCTGAAAATGGAAAAGAAATAATGATAGATTCATCAAAGCCCCTTTTAGATATAAAGTCAGATTTGTTAAAAAAATTAAAGCCACATCTTTCAGGCCTTGAATGCTCCCTGTCAATAGCTTCTGGAAATGGAAAAGAGCATATGGCTTTGATTTCAGCCCTTTTATCCCTGCCAGTAGGAATAAGGCTGGCAGTCTTCACAAAACAGGGCGTTGAATTCATCAACTAAGATGCCGAAGCAATTTCTTTTTCTCTATCCTATAAGCGATTATTTCCAGACTTTGATCGGGTGGGAGATTTCGGGATTTAAGGAATACACTTTAAGAAGGGTATCTGACATAGTTGACAAGAGATATCGGCAGGAAAGATTTGATGTTAACTGGGTATTTTTTGCGGGAAAAAAGGCGAATGTTCCTGATATTTCAATAGGGCAAAAAGGAATAAACATAAGGCATTCTGACAGAAAACTTTCCAGCGGGGTGAGATATAATGTGCATGCGGGGAATACTGTCCATCCAAACCCTTCTTATATTCTTGACCAGCTTCCACCACATACAACTCTGGTTGTCGCAGGATTTCACCAATGGAATTGTGTTGACAAAGTAGCTTCTGCTTCTTATAAGAGGGGGATAAATGTCTATGTCGACGAAGATATAACAGACACAGGAATAAACAGGATACTGATGATGAGGGATGTTCCTGTTATTAGAAGAAACCAGACTCTTGAATCTGTCTTTTCCCCAGTGATGGGAGGGCCCTTAAGAGAATCTTTTCTTTCAGCAAGAGAAGGCAAGCCCTGGCTTCTGCAGCCCTCTTCCGGCCAGCCAGGTTATTCATAAGTTTTCAATCTTCTTCTCAATCCATCTGCAGGCATCAACAAAATCTTTTGCAATGTAGATTCTTTCCGAATATTTTTTCTTTAATGCCTTTACTTTAAGCTTATGCTCTTTTCTTGTTATTTTTGAAGGCACATATACAGAATGCCCTCCAGCATTTATTCCTGTAAGCATATCTTCATCTTTATCCCCTATAAAAAATACTTTTCCATTTTCAACTAACCTGGTCCAATCAAGCCCGTTTTCCTTCGCTCCAAGTTTCAGCATTCCGGTGCCAGGCTTTCTCATGCCGTCATTTTTTATCCATTTCCTATCCTTAATTCCTGCATGTTCCGCGTATGTTGCGTCAACAAAAACGCTAAAATACCATCCATCGAGAATAATCTTGTCTTTTTTCAGCATTCTGGTAATTTCATTGCAGACGTCTTCAGCTCTCTTTGCAGTATAGAGTTCCCGTGCAATGCCGGATTGATTGGAAGCAACTATTATCTTTGCGTCAAGACCCTTCAGAATTTTAAGGCCCTCAATAACCCCTGGAAGAATCTTGACATGTTCTTTCCAGTTATCTTCACTTCCAAGATATCCTTTATCTTCAACAAGAGTATTATCTCTGTCAACACCAATAAGGTAAGTCATCTTATTTGATTATTTTAAGGTTATAAATATTTAAGCAAAATTAAATGCCCATCTGACAACCATCAGGACGAGCATGAACAGGATTATCCATGTAGCATACTGATAAGCCTTTCTTCCCCAAGTCTCTCTTCCTGTTATTCCCCAAACCGTAAGGTAGAAGAATCTTCCTCCGTCAAGTATGGAAACAGGAAGCATATTGAAAAGAGCAACTAAAATATTTATCATCACAATCCACCATAACAAATCATATATGAACTGCACAAATTCTCCATCCCATGAGGGCTCATAATAGACAAGAGGGTCCCTTATGCTTTGTATTACAGAGAATATGGCTCCACTCAACCCACTATCACTTCCCCTTATGAATCCGATTCCAAGATAAGCCCTCCCATCTTTTTCAGAAAGTTCAATTTCCTTTGTTATTTCCATGCCCGTCTCATCAAAAGTCCTTATCTTTATCATGTCCCCGGGAGAATATTCAGATAATTTCGCTGCAAGACTTTCTGGACTTGTCATTATTTCTCCATCTATAGCAAGTATGGGCCCATTGAGCTTTTCTCTGATTGCAGGGGCGTCATCGAAAACAATTATCTCCTTAGCTTCTGTTTCTAAGGCAACTTCAAGGCTCTTACTAGGCACAAGGAATATTTTCTCATCGATTGAAATTTCATTAAGGCCCTCATCTGCAAAAAATTCCCTTCCCTCTTCAAGACTGTCTATTAGGTTTCCATTTATTCCTGTGATGCTCTCAACATTGATTGCCGCCTGGGGATATGCATTAAACTTGACTCCTGCCGCCTGGAAGCTTGCAGAAAAGAACAAGGCCAGAACAATCAGGAAAAGCAGAGTCATTACGACATTCGCAAAAGTCCCAGCAGCGAGGACAGATAACTGTTGGAACTTTCCTTTTTTAGCCATTTGTTTTTCATCCGGCTCAACAAACGCCCCGAAAAATGGCCCGAAGAATGCCAGTCCCGTGGTCTTGACCTTTATTCCGTTTAATCTTGCAAAGATTCCATGGGCAAATTCGTGTGAAACAGCAACAATGGCAAGGGCTATCAAGAAGTATGTGAAATACAGAGGAGGGAAAAATGACTCAAGTCCAAAAAGTTTTGGAAAATATGGGATTAAAGGAGCCACAGGGGGAACATTCTTTAGCTGTTCAGGGATGTCCGTTGTTATATATCTCCAGACTGAAAGGCCCATAAGCCACACAATTCCGGCCATCAGGATGTACCCTGATGCAACAACTACATATTGTAAAGGCTTGAGGATTTTTTCAAAGGTTTTTGATGTCCACTCTATGAACTTTAAGCCAAACTGGCTGTGATAAAGAAAAATCCACCCGTGCCTTTTCAGATTTTTTTTATTTTTATGGAGCAGAAGAAAAGCAACAACTGCGAATATCACCATAAAAACTAAGTCGTATGCTATGAAACTAACCATCTCTTTATTTACTTCTTCTTGGCTTTTTTGGGCCTAAAAGCATTCTTTCCACATCTTCTGCATCTCACTTTACCTGCTATTACTCTGACAGAATCTGTCTTCATTTTTTGCCCGCAGTCCTTGCAAACAAAAACATTTTTGAACATTCTTGTTTGGGCTGCAGGAATTTTAGTACCCATATCAATCCTTGTAAAAAAGTGTTTTTAAATCTATCCTTAAAGAACTCTCTTAACTATCTTCGTCCCTTCTATATCCCAGTATTCAACCTGCTTCTCAATCTCAAGTTGATCCTTGACCTCTTCGTCAAAAGCAACGTCCAGAGTCTCAAAACTCTCCATATCCATCAGACTTACTGTGCTTTCAGAGATACTTAGTACCTGGCCCTTCCTCTTCTCAATCAATGGAACCTCAAATCTTTCATGTCCGGGAACCGCAATGACTTTTTTCTTTCCGCCTATTATTGCTATTGCTTCAATTCTACACTTGCTGGCGCCATGCTTCCCTGTTTTGCTTATGTCATTGCTTCTTACTGTATAAGCATCACCTTCAACAATTATTGTGGTTCCTGTTCTTGCTTCTGTAGCATTAATTAGCTTCAACATAATTTTCTTAAATTGAAAATGTTTATAAAACTTCCTAATCAAAGTCAGCTATGAATAATGAGACAAAAGTAAAGAAAGGAGATTTTGTTGAAATCCATTATACTGGAAAAGCAAACGGAAATGTCTTTGATTCAAACATCTCTGAAGATTTAAAATCTCTTGATTCAAAAGCAGAACCAAAGAAAACCATAGTAGTCATAGGCGAAAATATGCTTGTTCCAGGCCTTGACAGGGAAATTGAAGGAAAAGAGCCGGGAAAAGAATACTCATGTGTCATAAGCGCAAAAGAAGGGTTTGGTCCAAGAAGAAGGGAACTTGTGAAAACAATTCCTCTTTCAGTTTTCACTAAGCAAAAAATAAATCCAAGGCCTGGGGCTTCCCTGCTTATGGACAATCATCTTGTGAGAATAATAACTGTTTCAGGAGCAAGAGTAATAGCCGATTTTAACAATCCCTTGTCGGGAAAGGATTTGGAATACAAGTTCATCATTGACAGGATTGTTGACTCTGATTCTGAAAAGGCAGAGACTCTCTTTGATTTCTTTTTCAGGACGATTCCGGAATTTTCTATAAAGGAAAAAGAGATTTTAGTCAAACTTCCAAAAGAAGCAGAGCCTTTAATCAGCCTGTTCTCTGAAAAATTTGAAAAACTGATGGGAAAAAGCCTGAAATTGGAGATTCCACAGGATTCATCGAAACCCGAAAATGGGAACAAAACTGAAGATAAGAGCAATCCCCTATAATAATCCTTATAAATCTCCCTCCATTCGTTAAAATATGCCGGATATCTCATTTGAAAAAGAGCAGCACTCAAGCATCGATCAGGAATTAGAATCCCTTCTTCAGAAGCAGTCAGCAAGAATAAAAGTTGTAGGATGTGGAGGAGGAGGAGGAAATTCTGTTTCCAGAATGAAAGAGGTGGGCGTGAAAGGATGTGAGGTCATAGCCCTAAATACTGATGCGCAGGATCTTCTTTATACAACTGTAGACCATAAAATTCTGATAGGCAGGGAATTAACGCATGGCCTCGGGGCAGGAAGCAATCCAAAAGTAGGGGAAGAGGCGGCAAGAGAATCCGAGACCGAGATAAAAAAGAGGATTTCAAATTCAGATATGGTTTTCATAACCTGCGGACTTGGAGGAGGAACAGGAACAGGAGCAGCTCCGGTTGTCGCAGAGCTCGCAAAAAAGCAGGGAGCTCTTGTAATAGCGATTGTTACCCTTCCATTTACCGTCGAGGGTCAGAAGAGAATAGAAAACGCACAATATGGGCTGGAAAGGCTGGAGTCAATAGTTGATACACTTATAGTAGTTCCAAATGACAAGCTCTTGGAATTAGCCCCCGAACTGCCTCTTCATACTGCGTTCAAGGTTGCGGATGAGATTCTCACAAATTCAGTCAAGGGAATTGCTGAACTGATTACCACATCCGGATTGGTTAATCTGGACTTTGCAGATGTAAAGGCCGTGATGTCCAATGGAGGAGTTTCTCTGATAGGAATAGGGGAGTCAGACTCATCTCAAAATCGTGCAATTGAGGCCGTTGAAAGGGCTATTAACAATCCTCTTCTTGACGTGGATATAAAGAATGCACAGGGGGCGCTGGTTAATGTCATAGGAGGAAACGATATGTCTCTGGACGAATATAAGGTGATAATGGAGGCTCTCGGAAACAAGATTGCCCAGGATGCTAAAATAATCTCCGGTGCTCAAATTTCGGCAGATATGGAAAAATCGATAAAAGTTCTCCTTATAGTCACAGGAGTGAGGAGTTCCCAAATTCTCGGCTCCGGGTCCAAATCGTCTTCAACAGCCCATGACCAGCTGGAAGAGGAATTAGGCATAGATTTTCTGGAGGATTAATTTTTTAAACCCGGTTCTGCTTAACTTTTGATGCAAAGGCTAAAATCATTCATGCTTCAGTCAAGAAGGGTATGGAAACTCCTTAGAAAGCCTTCATCCGAGGAGTTCAAGACAATCACTAAAGTTTCAGCTCTCGGGATACTGGTTTTGGGTGCCGCAGGATTTGTAATAGCCACATTGATGGAAATCTTCTGAAACAATAAATTTATAAATCATTCAAAACCTTTTTGAATACTACTTCTTTGGTATTAGGAGTAGTGGAGCATCAAAATGGCAATATATATTGTTAAAGTCACGACAAACAAAGAAGCAAAGGCATTGGAAATGATTGCTGACAAGGCCAGAAAGAAAAACCTTGAAATCTATTCTATAGTCAACCCTCATGGATTAAGGGGATACATTATAGTCGAAGCTCTCGATAAGGATTCAGTTGAAGAAGCAGCTTACAATCTTCCTTACGTTAAGGGAATTCTTCCTAAAGTCATAACCTATGATGAAATTAAGAACATGCTTCAGCCTGAAATTGAAGACTTCAATATAGAAGTTGGAGATATCGTCGAGATGATTGCAGACACTTTCAAGAATGAGAAAGGAAAAGTCATGAGGATAGACAAGAAGAAGGGAGAAGTTGTTGTTTCTCTTCTTGGAGCGGCAGTTCCTATTCCAGTAACAGTAAAAATGGACAACGTAAGAGTTATAAGGCGTGAAAAAGACCAGGAGGATGAAGAACAATGATAGGAACAATAGCAAGAATTTATTACGGCATGAAGTTAGGGGAAAAGCTCGAGGAATTCAGGGAGATAAGGGCGTTAAATTCATTTCCAGGGGCTTTGGAATACACGGGGAATATAGGGAGCCAAACATCTGAATTCGCCAGAACTTCAGGCCTTGAATTGGAATATGCGATTAGAGATGAAGTGGAGCATTTGATATCAAAGTTTAAATCATGGAGGAGAAGATGAAAATTAAGTTAATTGTAGATGGTGGAAGCATGAAGCCTGGCCCGGCAGTAGCTCAGCAGCTTGGTCCTATGGGGATTAACATGGGGAAGGTTATACAGGAAGTGAACGAAGCAACTGCAGGATTCAAGGGAATGAAGGTTCCCGTCGAGCTTGATGTTAACAAGACCACTAAAGAATTCACAGTTTCAGTATCATCTCCTCCGGTTTCAGAACTGATAAAGAAAGAGCTTAATCTTGAGAAAGGTTCAGGGGAGGCGGGAAATGTAAAAGTCGGGAATATTTCTGTTGAGCAGCTTATAGGGATTGCAAAGACAAAAATGCTCGGCATGCTTGCCAGAGATTTAAAGGCAGCATTAAAACTTGTTATAGGCTCATGCAAATCCCTCGGAATTCTTGTTGACAGCAAAGATCCTGTTGAAATAATTGCGGAAGTGAATGAAGGAAAGTATGATTCAGAGATTAAACAGGAAAAGACCGAGCTTTCAGATGAGAAAAGAAGAACTCTTGAAAATAAGTTTGCTGAAGTGAAAGCAAAACAGGATAAAGATAAGAAAGCCCTAGAAGAAGCAAAGGCCAAGGAAGAGGCAGAGAAAGCAGAAGCTGCAGCTGCAGCCACTACAGCAGCTCCGGGAGCAAAGCCTGCAGCAGCGGCGGTAGTGGCCCCTGCCGCAAAAGCTCCGGAAGCAAAGAAAGAAGAGAAGAAAAAGAAGTAATTCTGTCGTCGCTATATAATTAAAATAAATTGATTTAAACTAAATCTCCTCTCTTATGGGGTGGTGCAAAAAAATCGGAGATTTTCCACTGAAGAAATTCTGCTTATTAAGAGATTGACTGATGAAGGGAAAAGTCTTAATTACCTTTCAAGATTGTTTTCGGTCGGGAAATCAACTCTCTATTATCAAATCAGAAAATTCAAGCCAAGAATAAAGAAAGAATTTCTAGTCAGGTTGAGTGATTTTCATATTGGGGAGCTGATTGGAGCTTTCGCCGGGGACGGCAATTATTCTCACCAAAGATACGATAGAAGATTTCCATCAAGACCAACACATCACAGAATCAGGTATTTTCTCACTTTTTCAAAAGAAAGAGAATATGCTGAATATCTAAAAAATCTTTTAGCCAAGTTAAATCTGAATCCTTATATCATGAATAGAAATGAAAGTGTCTTGATTCTTACCGTGAATTCTAAAGAGTACATAGATTTTATAAAAACCTATTTAACTTGGGATAAAGATAAAACTTTCTCTATAAGGCTGAAAAAGAATATTTCTGAATATTCAGATAATTTTCTAAGAGGGTTTGCAAGAGGACTTATGGATACTGACGGATTCTTGAATCCAGGCAATGCTGTTTGTGCTTGTATTTCTAAGGAACTTATTAATAATCTCTCTGAAATATTTACAAGTTTTGATTTAAATATAAAAAGAAGAGTTCTTATCCGCAAGGGAAATTCCAGGCCCCTTTATTTTGTTCGGGTAAGAAGAAAAAGCCTGGAAAGATATGGTGATGTGATAGGTTTCTCAAACAAGGCCAAAGCACAAAGCCTTGACAATATCATAAATGGAGATAGGAAACCTTAAAAAAGCTAATTAGATGGTTATCATAATGGGGATGTAGTATAGCCTGGTTAGTACTCGAGGTTTGGGACTTCGAAACCCCAGTTCAAATCTGGGCATCCCCATTTATCTGCTTTTCATCGGAAGAACGGATATTGATAAGTGGAGGCCTGAACAGGTAATTTAAGGTAACAGAATAATTTAAAAACCATTCATTCACTAATACTTCAAACATGACAACAAAAACAAAGAAAATAAGGCATGCAGGAAGATTCGGCGCAGGTTACGGAACAAGAATCAGGAAAAAGCTTAACATAATTGAATCTATTCAGAGAAAGAAACAGGTCTGCCCTCATTGCGCAAAGCCTGGCGTGAAGAGAGTTGCATCAGGAATCTGGCATTGCAGGAAGTGCGATAAGAGGTTTGCAGGGCATGCGTATTATCTTGAGAAACAGGCTTAAGCCTGCAATTATTTAAAAAGAAGAAATCTTTATCTAATTTAATGGTTAGCAATTACATAAAGAAGAGGCTAATAAGCCATAAGAGATTAGCACAAGAGAGAACAATTCTGGCAAATGAAAGGAACTCTCTTGCTTATGTAAGGACAGGCTTTGGCTCTTTTGCTCTCGGGCTAGCACTGATTAAGCTTTTTGAAGAGCACATTAAATACGTTTATGCTGGTTATGGTGCGGCCGCTCTCGGGCTCATTTTGGTTTTACTGGGGTTGATTTATTATCCTATCAGAAAAAGAAAGATTCTCTCTTATTAACTCAACTAAAACTTTAAAAACTCATAATTTCACCCATATTCATGGCACAATACAAATGTTTTCATTGCAGTAAAGTAATATCGAGTAAGGCTCTTGATAAAAGATTTGCCTGCCCACACTGTGGCTCAAAGATTTTTTACAAGCCAAGAAAACATATAGCTAAAGTAAAGGCGATTTAAATGACTCAGTCTAAAATTCAGGAATTACAGAACCTTGAAAGAAATTTACAGATGCTTATGGGCCAAAAGCAGGCAATTCAGATGGAAATTGCAGAGACAGAGAATGCACTTGAAGAGATAAAAAATAGTTCTTCTGACATCTACAAGCTTTCCGGTACCATAATGCTTAAGGCGGACAAGGAAAAGACAATAAAAGAGCTGGAAGAAAAGAACAAGCTTATGGAACTTCGTCTCTCTTCAATAGAAAAGCAGGAGTCAATCCTTGAATCCAGGGCCGAGGGGCTGAAAAAAGAAACCCAGAAGTTGGCTGAGGACAAAAACGTCGGGAAATAAGCAGACTGCTATAAATCAATACGATAATATTTATATACTATTCTCTCCAAAACTAGATATGGCTTTCGATTTTAAGAAACTTTTAGGAAAAGAGGAAGAATCTGATGATTATCTGGAAATAGACCTCGACCAGCATGCTCCAAACAAAAATAAGATTATTGTACGCCCATTCACCCTGAAAAAGTTTGATGACGTTAACGAAATCTTGAACTCCTTGAGGGAGGGATACACGATTGCAGTTATAGACATAAGGCCTATGAAGACAAAGGATGTTATAGAGCTCAAAAGGGCTGTTTCAAAAATCAAGAAGACAGTTGATGCTCTGGAAGGCTCAATAGCAGGTTTTGGAGAGCATACAATTCTTGCAACCCCTAATTTTGCAGAGATTCACAGGGCTCCTGAAAAGACAGAGAAGAAAGACAATCTTTCATTCTATTGAGAACACTTTCAATCCTTTCCAAGCAATATAATCAGCTAACCATAATTATAAATAATTCTTCTCCTTGTTTCTTTTATGCCAAAGAAGACGATAGTAGCGGTTTCAGGAGGATTTGACCCTCTCCATGCAGGCCACATAGAATATCTTGAAAAGGCAAAAGATCTTGGAGACAAGCTAGTAGTCATAATAAATAATGACGATTTTTTGATAAATAAAAAAGGATATGTATTCATGCCATTCAATGAAAGAGTGAGAATAATCTCTTCACTAAGGTTTGTGGATGAGGTGATGGTAAGCATAGATCAGGATTCCACAGTCTGTAAATCTCTTGAGATGCTGAAGCCGGACATTTTTGCGAAAGGTCCTGATTGGAAGGAGGAGACAATACCTGAAAAAGAGCTGTGTAAAAAACTCGGCATAAAAGTCATAGAAGGGGTAGGGGAAAAGATTTATTCCCAGAATAGGTTTATGCAGAGGGGCTTACCTCTTGGCGATGGAAAATAGGCTCTTCACTGCGACAACAATCGTAGCAGGAATTAAAAGCATAAGCAGTGCAACTAAGGTTCCTGTAATATAGGCCCCAATTTCAAGACCAACCAGCTCAACGTCAGTTATTCCCCTAAGCCCGGCAAAGGTGATAAGGTTCTGAAGGCTGCTTATCCCGGCAAAGCTTACAATGACTATTGAAACGGACGCGAGAAGAAAACTATGTGCATCTCTGTCTTCAACATTAATAAAAAATCCAACTATCAGTCCAAGAACGAGGATAATCCCGAAGATAAATGGATTCAGCTTTCCAAAACTTAATATCCCGACTCCTAATGCAAGAATTACTCCGATAAGAAAAGCCCACGCACTTACAAGATTTTCACGCGCTCTTATCACCATTCAATTTTAACATGTCCTATTTATATAAAGATATCTACCCCTGATTTCATATATCTCTTGCAAAATAGAAAACTTTATAAACTAATGTAATTCCAGAGTAACATCATGATGAAAAATAAAAAGTTCGCGTTAACCTTCTTCGCACTTTTTGCATTCGCTATCCTAGCAGGAATTGCAAGCGCAGAAGTCAACTTCACAAATATTGATGGTGCGACGCAGGAAACTTCTCATAACAGTGAAGTTACAATCTCCTTCAAAGTTCTAAGTGACTCAAATGAAACCAATGTCAGCCTTATATTGCCTGAATTATTTGATAATGGCTGGTCGGGAAACCCAGGATTATTTAATCTGGTTGAAGGGGAAGAATCTGATTTAATCACTTTAACTCTTGAAGTCCCTGAATTTCAGGCTCCGGGAACATATTCTGGTGTTATTTCATTGAGCGGGGCAAATGGGGTCAATGGCTTGCCTATTGATATAACAGTTACTACAACAAAGGATTTGGTAGTAGACACATTCACAGCACCTACAGAAACAAGCTCTGGAGCCCTAAAGCTAAAGAACACAGGAAATGTTGCGCTAAATAACATAATCTTTTCTACAAGAGGAAACATAAATGTTACCTTCACCCCAAACAAGATAAATCTTGGAGCGGGACTTTCACAACAGATAAGCTTGGTAATCTCAAACCTTGCAGCCCTTAAGTTCGGATTGAACCCTACCACAATAACTGCCACAGAAAATAATGGAAACGGCACAGAAGTTACAACATCTACATTCACAATAAAGAAGACATTCTGTTCAGAAGGGACAGTCGGTGGAAATCTAAATATAAAAACACTTAATATTGATAATCTTGGAAACGGAAACGGAAATGAATGGGAACTTCTTGACGATATAGAAGTTGAAGTTGAAATAGAAAATACAGGTATAGAAGATATTGATGATGTTGAGCTTGTATTTGGATTCTTTGATGATAATGGAAACGATGTTTCTGATGAATTTGATTGGTCTTCAGCTGATGAAGAAAGTGTTGACCTTGGAAAGATAAGAGATGACTCTGAAAAGACACATACATTCAAGTTCAAAGTTCCTGCTGACTTCGCGGATATAGGTGAGGGAGAGTACAAGCTTGCGATAAAGGCCTATAGCAGAGACCTTGGTGAAGATGTAGAGTGCATTGACTCCGGAACAAAGCTGGATAAAGATTTTTATGAATCAGTGGATATCGTCCTGGAAGATGATGACGAGAAATTTGTGATAATTGATAATATAAGATTCGACAATGAGCAGCTTATCTGTGGGGAAACTGCTTCAGGAGAATTCACAGTTTACAACGTTGGAGATGACAGCCAGGAAAGAATAAGAGTAACTATGAGAAATGAGGACCTTAGCCTGAATCAAATATTTGAGATTACAAGCGACACGGATGTCGGAGAAAGTGAAACCATTGAATTTTCATTCCTTGTTCCTAAGGGAATTGATTCAGGCAAGTATTTCATCGAATACATATCCGACTACGACTATGATAATGGAGTTTATGACACAAGATCAAAGGACAGATTCACAGGAGTCCTTGACATAATCTCATGTGCAGGTTCTTCAGGCACAGGCGGAAAGGCATCAATAATCGCAAGTCTTGTATCAGATGCAGTTCCTGGAGAGGAAATAATTGTTGAAGCAACAATAACAAACATAGGAACCCAGGAATCTGAATTTAGGGTAAGTGCTCTTGGCTTCCAGTCATGGGCAGACCTGGAATCAATCTCTTCTGAAGTGTTCACTCTGGATTCTGGAGAATCAAAAGACATAACGATTACACTTAATGTTGATGAAGATGCTTCAGGAACACAAACATTCACAATCCAGACAATATCTGGAGGAACAGTTGACTCGAGAGATTTGGAAGTAAACTTCCCTGAAAAAGGAAAAGGATTCACAGGATTTTCAATTGAAGGATTGACAGGTTCAGGATATGTCTGGCTTCTTGTCTTAGTGAATGTAATCTTGATAGTCCTTATAGTCTTGGTTGCAGTAAGGCTTTCAAGAAGATAATCCGGAAAGAATTTTAAACCTCTTATTCCTCAATGATTGATGAATGGAAAAGAGCTATCCACATTACTCATTAGATATACCGTTTTGATTGTTCTGGGACTGTTCAATCTTGTTGCATTCTATTATATTTTTACTCCTCTGACGATTTATCCTGCCTTCTTTTTTATCTCAAAAATATTTGAGGACGCAGTCCTCGTTTCTGTAAGCCCGACTCCCGCAGTACTCTTTAACGGCTATATAGCGAGAATCATCCCTGCTTGTATTGCCGGCTCGGCATATTACCTTCTCCTAATCTTGAATCTCACAACTCCTATGAACGCAGGAAAGAGAGCAGGAAGCATATTTTTCCTGTTTGCTTCGTTCCTTGTGCTGAATATAGCAAGAATAACTCTGTTTGCAGCCCTTGTTCCCGTAGGGTTTGAATATTTTGATGCTACCCACGAGTTCACCTGGTATTTCGGAAGCACAATAATGGTTGTTGTGATATGGTTTGCAAATGTGCTTATCTTTAAGATAAGGGAAATTCCGGTTTATTCCGACTTAAAATCTTTCTACATAGATATCAGAGGGAAAAAAGATGGTAACTGACTTCCTCATTGCACTTACAGATTTTATCCTATCCGCTGTTGGCTCCTTGGACTACTTTGGGATTTTTGTGCTGATGGCTGTGGAAAGCTCATTTATTCCGTTTCCTAGTGAGATAGTTATGATTCCGGCAGGAGTGCTTATCCAGCAGGGAAAAATGTCATTTTTTCCAGTCTTTCTGGCAGGGCTTTTCGGGAGTCTAACAGGCGCCTTGGTAAATTACTATCTGGCCCTCTATCTTGGAAGAGGAGCAGTCAATAAACTTATAGACAGATACGGAAAGATATTCCTTCTTGATAAATCAAAGCTCGACAGGACAGATTCCTATTTTCGCAGGCACGGGGATATAACAACATTCACAGGAAGGTTGATTCCGGTGATAAGGCAGCTTATTTCCCTTTCGGCAGGATTTGCAAGAATGAATATGCCAAGGTTTATTCTTTTCACATCTTTAGGGGCAGGAATTTGGGTATTAGTTCTTATTTTTGTCGGATACTTGTTTGGAGATTATCAGGAATTGATTATCAGTACTCTAAAAGAAATAAGCAGTCTAATCCAGATTTTGCTCCTGATATTTGTAATCATTATTATAGTCTACGCAGGGATTAGGCATTTCAGAAAAAATTAGTCCTGCCTCGAATGAACTATAGATTCAACCATAAACTTCTCAACGGCCTCAACTATATTGCATTCCGGACCTATTGTTATTGTATAACAATTTCCCGAAGAATTTATACTGGTTTCCTGGCCTTTCACAAATGATATGACTGGATTGTATGAATATTTCTGGCAAGTTATGTAATTAAAGTCAGGAAACAGCCCAGTTTCAACAAAATCATTTGTGCCTGAAATTACATCGAGCTGATTGTCTCTTAAAAAAGCAGTCATTGTTGCTATTCCTATAGTGCCTTCATCACATTTTCTTATTTCAGATGTGTCTATCCCTATGTAAACTGTCTTCTCTTTTGGGAAGATTATTTCATCACCTTCAAAAGGCACTTTATTCTCCCTCGGATCAACCTTCAAATAAAGATTATATCTTATAAGCTGCTTGGTTTCAGGTGCCTTGAAAAAGTAATAATGATGATATACCTCAAGCTGGTCGAATCTTTCCTTTGTAAAAGATAATCCTCTGTACTCAAATTCATTCAACCCCTGAAAGATTGAGCTTGCTACAAAGTAAATTACCAAAAGAAAACCTACAAAAATAATTATTCCAAGTAAATCCTTCTCTATTCTTCTTTCTGTGGCCGTTTTCCTTTTTTTCTTCATTTTATAACAAGTAAAAAATCGGTTTTAAATATTTCTGCTGCCCATACCCTATATAAAACCGAGTATTTTATAGAGAAAAGCGTCAACTGCAACCATATCTCCGTCGATAAAAATGCATCCTTCCTGCTGATAAACCCTGTTTTCCGAGCTGTTTCTATAAACAATAAGGTTGCTGTCGCATCCCTTTTCTGGAAGGTCGCTTTCGCATGAATCATAACAGGCCTCCTGAAATCTTGAGCTGTATCTCCCAAGATTAAGCCTTATCTCTTCCAAAACTTCAGGGTTTCCTTGGGAATCAACATACAAAGGATTCTTGTAATATGTATTCAGGTCGCTCTCTATTGTAAGAGGCACCCTTTCGGCAAGGCCTATGAAATTAAGGAATCCAAACTGCTGCTCCTCTATCTGGTAAATCCATCTTCCATTTACAAACTGCCCATTCAGGTCTTCAGGCTCAACTTCTTCAGCATCAGATGAGCCGCTCGAGCTGAAAAACGCATATCCTAATGTGCTTGCCAGCATAAGGAATATCAGCAGGATTCCAATAATCATCCGGTTAATTCTGTTTTTCCTGTCTGTCTCTTCCTGGGATCTTATCTTCTTCATTGAAAATTAACAATTTAATCCTTTAAAAAATTATGGCTCCCGCCGGGGGAGATAAAAAGAAAAAATAAAAAAAGAAAAAAAAGAAGATTTGGCTTTATTCTGTTACCAAGCTTGCTTCTGTCGCACTGGTTCCTACATACTTCTTGCCGATGTCGGTCATAACCTCTTCGGTAGTCAAGAATGTAGCGGCATTTGTTGTGTCTCCAGCTTCATAACCTGCAACAAGAGTTGCAATCTTTCCTGTTGACCATGGGTTACTGAAGGTCTGAATAAGGAAGCTTCCTGCTCCTACACCAGTAGTACTTTCCCAGGAAGGTCCACACATGGCGGAATCTCCTCCTAACAAAGTAGATGCTACAGTGTTAACACAACTACCCCCAACAACAATAAGGTTCTTGCTTGACACGGAAGTAACTTGCGCGTCAGTTACAAGAATCTGGCCTAAATCTGCGCCTCCACTTCCAACACTTGCGTCTTCGGCTACGAAGTAGACCAAAGCTTCCAAGAAATTGTCAGGGAAAGTTGCAGTTATCTTTGAAGGAGCGCTTGATGTATCAAGGTCCTCTACAATAGCACCGTATTTGGTTCTTGTAGTAGATAGGTCAGTATTGTCGTTATCAGTTACAAATGTTCCAGAGCTTCTTCTGCTACTTGATGATATCTCGTTGTCACTGTTATTTTGCAGGTCCATCGAGAATATCAGCTGTGCTGTGGTAAGTGGGTTCTCATCGTCGTCTCTGTCTGTATCATCAGCCATAAGACTTACCTGCCACTTATCACCTAATCCATCTCCCGGTAGTTCAGATGTGTTTATATCTGTAATGTTCAGCAATCCGTTATACTGAGTTCTCATAAGAACTGTAACGGTTTCATGAGCACTTCCAGAGTAAACAACACCATTTGCAGCACCGCTTAAAGCGAGGTCGAAGTCGTTAGATGTATCATCAGACTTATTCACAAAAGTGAATGTAGTTCCTCCCAGTTTAAGGGTGAACTGTTCTGCTGTAGCATCATAACTTCTTGCAATAGTGCCTTCTGAATCTCCAAGGACATCTAGGTTTACCTTAGGATCACTGTCTGATGATTTATCAGCTCCCTTATACTGAACAACAAATGTTCTTGCGTCGTTTGCCGCAGCTGAAGAATCAGCAGTATTAAGGATGAAGTAGTCATCATCTGTGATTGTTCCGTTTGGTTCCAATACAAGTCTGTCAGAAGCCTTGTCTCCGCTATAAATACCGGTGGCATTCGCGAATACTAAAGGCATGTCAATGTCATGTCCATCAACATTCATGAATTTCAGCTTGTACTTTGTGTCTCCACTGCTTGGCTCAAGAACGATTTCCTCAGTCATATGTTCCGCAAATCCATGGAACTCAACATCCCATCCCTGCGTGAACAATACTTCTGGTTCGTCGAGGTTGTAAGCATCGCTTAGCTTACCTCCAACAGGAACAAACAAATCATCCTCCGCGGTCATGTTTATCTGGATATCATCTATCAAGATGTCACCTCCGCTTGTAGTGTTTGTAATGGTTACAATAGCATCACTGATTGTTTCAGTGTTTACTTTCATTGTAGTGCCATCTTCAAGCTCAAGCTTGTCAGCTCCCAAGAAGACAGTTGCATACTGAACACCTCCCTGGTAATCTTGGTAAGTGATATCGCTAACACCTACATTGATTCCAGCAATGATTGTGGTATCTCCATCATTCAATGTGTTAGAGGTTTCTCCGTTAACAGTAAGCTTAGTCTGGGTAGTACCTGTTGTAACACCTTCCACAGTGTACTGCGTTCCGTCAATTGTTACAGTATAAACTTCTCCATTGTACACATCAAGCCTCTCAACTCCGCTCATCATTGTAAGCTTAACACCATTCGAAGTGCTTTCAGCCTTCGTTATAGTATATGTCTTACCAAGCATTGTCAAGTCCTTGTCTTCAACATCTTCCAATCTTCCTGTAGAATCAAGATCAGAATCAAGAGTTGTTGTAAAGTCAAGTTCGTAGACTCCAATGTGAACTCCACTTGAGAACTTAAGGAAATCTCCAATTACGTCTTCATCATCTTCATCATAGACAACAGATGCGTTAACACCTGCAGTTGTTGATTTATCATCAAAGAAGTTGAAGAATTCTTCGTAGTTAGCAGTCCCCTTCTCGTTTGTTACAGAACCTCCACCCAAAAGGGCCCAATCATCATCATCGATGAAAGTTTCAATTCTGAACAAAGGCTCTCCAATTTCAAGCTCGTCAGTTCCTGTGCTTACTTGCCATACATCACCACTAACTATCACATTCCCGCTTCCGCTGGACTGTGCAGCAAGTGCGTCTGACAAGTCAGACTGGATGTTTGCAGCAGCAACCAAATCGCTATTTAAGGCAGAACTACCCCAAACTATTCCTACATCAGCAGCACCGTTCTGTACAAATGGTGCAGGATAATTTGCAGCAGCAGCCAAGGCTATTGTCGAACCTATAAGTGCGGTCGAAGCAGCAGCCGAAGCAATTTTTCTGAAGTTAAATTTCATACTTTTTTACTAACCTCCTTTCATCTCTCTTGTATCGGTAGCTCTTTCGAGCTCCTCTTAGAGGAAGCTGTTTTTTAAGACAGCCCACCGGCCCTCTCGACAGTCATCAATTAAGTTATCATAAGGGCTTACACTCTCGTCGGAGTTATTTTACTAATCCAATTTTGCTTTAAAAAGCTTTTCATAGAGTCAATTCTTGATTGCTCTAATCTATTCATTAGATATTACTACCTTTATAAACCTTATGTTACTACCTATTAATACTTCAGGAATATTCTGATGTCCAGATTCGTCTTGTTTTATCATACCAGTTAAATAGGGGTTCTACTCTAACATATAAGTTAAATAAAAACATATATATAGGTTAGATATTTTACTATTATGTGTTCAGATAAAACCCCTATTGTAAAATGGCGCAAAAAACAAAGACAAGGCAGATAACTATCGTCGATAAAGGGGGAACTTTCAATACACTCCTTAGAAGGTTCTCAGGCTCAAAGGAAGATTATGATTTTGAGGGCATTTCGGCACTAAGAAGGTTGCTTTCAAATGAAAAGGCAAGAATTCTCCACACAATAAAAACAAATCAGCCAAATTCTGTTTATGATCTTGCTAAAATCCTGAAAAGAGATTTCAAGGCAGTGAGGGGAGACCTTGAATTGTTGTCAAGATTTGGGTTTGTTGATTTAATTTCAGAGAAAAAAGGAAAGAGGGAAAGACTAAAACCAGTCCTCGCAGTTGATTCAATAAATATAGAGATTCAAGTCTAATAGCAGAGTCTTAAGGTGTTTATTATCTTTCCCGGAAATGATGGGATTAGGTAACTTGCTCCTGAAATCCTGTTTCCACATTCCCCTTTCTTTATGACTAAAATCTCTTCCCTTTCAGCATCTTCTGAATCTCTGGAATATAGTGATTCAAACACATATCCCTTTATGCTTGAATTCTCCCCTGTCTTCCATGCGGTTTCCAAAACATCGTTCATCTGTTTTTCCAGCACTTCACAGCTATCCATGTCATTTATGCATATCTCTCCAGAATAACACCTCTCAAAGAGGCTTCCTAAGTCTGAATATTCATCGCTTCTTATCTGGCACTCCGTTGTAATCTCTCCTGCGCTTTCAAGAAACTGATAGACATCCTTGCTTTCCCGGTTGCTTTCATCAGGATTCCTTATCATTATTCCAAGGAAGACCATCAGAATCACAACCACAATCACCATTATAAGAGCAAATCCTACTATCTCTTCCTGGCCTCTCTTCATCATTCTGCGCTCCTAAACCCAAGGTGGATTTTACCAAGCTCACATTTAATCCCTTCATCATACCTGCATAGAGCAACAAAAGAGGTCCGGGCAATGAATCCTTCTTCCTTTATCAGAGTTATTGTGCTGCAGTCAGGGTAGTTCTGCCTTGTACACTCTCCTTTTTCAGGCACAGGATAAATTCTTTCTATCTGAAGGAAAGGAACATCCCAGAAATCTTCATAATTCTCACTTTCTTTAAGGATAAGTGTCTTGTCCATGTCAACACAGGCAGAGCAATCCTTCCAGCTTAATTCAGGCCATGAGCTTGCCATCCTCACAAGTTCCTTTGCTTCTTCATCTCTGATTGTTTCCACATCCTGCCTTAAGCTCCCAGACCTTATTGTAATATAAAATAAAGCCACTATGGCAAAAAATATCATTATTGCTACTAACACAAAGGCCATCTGCTGTATCTTTACCTGTCCCTTTTTAAAATAGTTCGCACGAAAGTCTTTCATTTTTGTCCTCAATTTCCTCTGAATTTGATTTTACAACCCTCAAGTCTCCGGAATTTTCAAATTCTCCTAAAAGAGAGGAATATCTTCCCAAATCCCCCGCAAGATTGCTTGAACATCCTTTTCCGGCAAGGAATTCTGATTTCTTTGCATAAATCTCTGCTAATTCGGAAGTTCTTTTTATAAGTCTCCTGACCTGACATTCATAGACTTCAGCATCACTAAATATTGCTGCATAAACAAGCCCCTCTTCATAGTAAAGCCCGTCAACATCAGTCTGGCTTACTTTTTTGTCACAATCTCTGTCAAATGAAGAGAAACAGACTTTAATGCTTTCAGGCTTGCATTTTTCCAGGCTTTCGCTGATATTGATGCCAGGGAGCCTCAAATCCATGACTTCTTCTTCAATCTCATCTCCCGGATTAATGAAACAGTACTCTCCAGAGTAAATTGTGATGATATCAGCTACATCATAGGGCATTTCAAAAGACTTAACAAAAACGTAAGCCTCTTCCCCCTGCAGAACACTCTTTGAAAAAACATACTTGTCCTTGCTTTCTATCTCCCCTCCCGGAGGCAACCACTCCTTTCCTATCCCGCTTCTTACTGAAGTGCTTATTAACTGGCTGCCAAATATTCCGATGCTTGAGCATCTATTATAAATTCTTGTTTCATCCGGAAATCCTATTCTGACAAATTTAGAATCCTCGAGATTAGTTCCAACAGGGCTTAATATTGACTCAAGCTGGGCCGCAATTTTAGTGTCCGTTTCATACCTGCCGCTCCCAATCAGGCTTGTTGTAGCATAAATTGCCAGAAAAATTACAACAGCACCAACAAGTATGGCAAAAAGCCAGGCAAAACTAAATTCAAATCCTTTTCTGTTCATCTTCTAGCTTCCGTGCTTGGAATCTTTATTTTAACAAGAGAATCAAGGCTGTTTTTTTCCAATCCTATCCTGACTTCTCCGTTTTCTGCCTGGAAGCATACAAATCCTGATGAAGTATCTATATGTTCAATATTTACATACGGTTGGTCGCATGCCTCTTCAGCAGGATAAAAAAGCATATTTCCCCTGGCAATATATCTTTTCAGCTCTCTGAATTCATCCGCATATTCAGCTGATGTTGCTGTAGGGCTTGAGAAGCATACAGACTCAATTCCATTAGGGACTCTTCCTGTATAAACATCACTCACGATTTCAGAAGTCCAGGCCCTGTCAACGCTGTCCTGAAAACTATCCTTAAAAAGGCCGATATCTGCACATTTTCCTATTCCCATAAAAGCTACTATCACATAAATGCTGGCTCCGATTATAGCGATGACAATAATTATAGAAAAAATAACTCCCACACTTAGAAACTCTGTCTGTCCTCTTCTCCCCTCTCTAATCATCAATGAAACTGGGAAATTTTATAATTAAATGTTTCTATTTGTTCTTTTGATTCTTTCCATTAATCTTGTAAGTATATCCTTCCTTATATCCCTCAAAACCTGCCCAGTTGACTCCTGGTCCGCAGTCTCCGAGAGCGCTGCATATCTCTCCCTGCCTCTCAATCCACGCATCAGTCAGGCATTCACAATTTTCTGTGCATTCCTCTCCTCCAAACAATCCTTTTTCAATACTTACTACACACTGAACATTCGCCTGGCTGCATATTGCCTGAGCTTCTTCAGAATTCCAAAAACTTAATCCTGGGGAGGTTTCAGGAAGGCAAACTCCTTTCTTCCCGTTCCCAAGAACGCCATTTGGCTCCCAGAAGCAAGTTCTTCTGTCAGTATTGAGGCAATCTTCTTCAGTTTTCTGTGCGGTGCAATCCTGCCATCTGTTGACTCTGCATGCCGCTTGTGAGAAAGGACCATTTGCAGTTTCTATTGAATCTTCAATGCAAACCTCAGCTCTAAAATCCTCGCATGCTTCAGGAACAACCTCTCCGTTGATGCAGACATATCTAAAGTCCCTGCTCCCTACCCTGTCTTCTCCAGGCCCTTCCTTTTCGTCACCGATACACCAACTTTCCCCATGCAGTCTTTCCTGTCCTTCAAACTCGCAGTTCAAATCAGCACAAATATAATCCCCATAAGTCGGGCTTGCTCCAGCATCATTTTCATGCCTTGCAAAACTTCCAAGAAGATAGTCACAATTCCCACAAGTCCTTGATTCTGCATTGCTTCGCCCATAACCGCAGCTTTCATCTTTTCTCTTTAAGTTTGTCCAGTATTCCTGATCCTCCACTTTTGAGGCATCATAAATATTAGCAGAATTTCCACAGCTGTCCTTCCAGTAAACCTCATCTTTCCCGGGGATAGTCATAGTGTCCCTTGTGGGACCGCATATTGTCCCTAATTCCTCCGCAGAGCACAGCTTACCTATATAGAACTCGCTTCCATCAACACTTTCGCAGTCAGATTTTGTCGTAAACTTGCATGTTCTTTCAAACTCGCTCTTAAATACGCACGCTCCCTTGTCCTGATTCTGGACAGAAGCAATGCATGCGACTTCTGATTTTATGCTTTGGTCATAATTTGTCTGCAGTCCAAGAAAAGAAGAAAGCTTCTTGCATCTCACTAATGTAACAAAAGCTGCCTGGTCTCCAAGGGTGCAGCATCCAAGTCCGCACTGTGGAGGGCTCTCCTCACTCCATATTCCCCCATTCTGGTTGCAAACTAATTGAGGAGTGTTATCAGAACAGGTTCCTTCAGTAGAATCATAACAAGTCCCTTCTCTGCAGAAGCTTGTGGCTTCACAGCTTGTTGGAACCTGCCGGCTTCCTTCTGCGCATTCTTCAGAAGGCACATTTTGGCAGTACGCCCCGGCATTTGTCTGCTCACAGCAGACTGTATTGCTCTGTGCAGATGTATAATTAGCAAGGGAAAGAACTGCAAGGGAGGCTAACACAATGATAAAAATAAGTCTTTTGCTCATCTTTCAGCTCCTGAATAACTTTCATTTTTGGTGTAAGCTTCCCTTAATTCATTTAATCCATTTTCCAATTCTTTAACATCATCTGGAGCCATAAGTCCGGTAGCTCTAAGCCTTCTGAAATCGGAGATTGCTGCTCCAATACTAACTGCTAAATGGTCAAGATAGTCCTGAGGTGCTCCCATTCTTCTATTTCTTTTGCTAAATGCGTTTGTATGCCCATAGATTCTTCTCTTCAAATTCTCAACCTCTTCACTAAATCCTTTTACATGCGCTATCATATTTCTTCTACTCCATAACCCTGCGGCCAGACAAGGCTTCTTGTCGCAAACTGGAACTCATCCTTTGAAACCACATTGCTTAATGTATACAATGTATTTCCATCCCTTTTTATCTTTTCTATTTTTAAATCTGGATAATACTGTATATATATTAGCGTTTCTGTATCGCCAAGAGTTGACTCAAAATCAACTATGCTTGAAGCTGTCAGAAGAAGGTCATACATTTCTGTATCAATTGAGCTTGAAAACTTCCTGAAAGTCTGGACGTTCTCCTTGCTGATAGTCATTGGTGAAAGGAATTCAAGATTAAGTTTCCCCGGAATAAATGTGACATTCAAATTCCCTACATCTGCCTGAACATCATATCCTTTTGTCTCATAAAGCTTCTTCAGGTCATTCACGCATTGTCTTGCTCTTGGCTCTATCTGCTTCTTCAATTCCATCTCAAAATTTCTCTTTATCAGGGGCTGTTGGACAACGCAAGGCTCATAAAATTCAGAAGTATAGCAAAAATATGTAAATTTTTCTCCTTGGTAACTAACATAACTTTCAGGCTCGAGATATCCTCCGTTCATTGCCAACTGCTCCATTGTCTCCCTTGCATCATCTTCTATGCAGTTTGCTAGGTATGAGTTCGGCTCAACATCCGTGATATAAACCTGCAGTCTTGGAGCAAGAAAGATAACCGCAACAACTCCAACTATTATGACAGCAACAATGACAAAAAGCGTAACCTGTCCCCTTTTTCCGGTATCCATGCATTATCAAGCCCGATTTTCTTTATAATCCTTGCGATTAATATCCAGACCTTGCCGTAGTGCAGCTTCCTGTATTGCCCCAGCCATCCTGACACTTTATGTAATAGTTTATCTGCGAATTGAAATCAGTAGTGTGCACTAAATCTGACCCAGACATCTCAAATACATTCTCTCCTTCTATCTGGAAGCCGCAGCTATTGTGGCTGTAATAGCACATAGATTCTTCATTAGTTATCACTGTCAGCCTGCTTCCCTGTGAATAAACTCTTGTAATCATAGGCCCGATATCATCAACGTCTATCTCAAACTGCACGCCCGATTCAGCTACATTACCTGTGTCGTCCTCACATCTTATCCCTATATCATAACTTCCCTCGAACAAGCTGGTGAAAACCTGCCTGTGCATGTCTGTCCCCGATTCAAAGAATCTTGCCAAATCATTATCCCCTCCAAATCCATAAGTGCAATACCGGTTCACAGGCGCCCCGCCAGAAGTTTCAACCTCTAGAGTAACTGTAACAGGTTGAGCTCCAGTGCTTATAACTCCCTCTTCCGCTTCAGGGTTCAATCTTATTTCTTCAATTATCAATAGTTCGCTTGTCTTTATGATCTTATACTCTACACCCTCATTATTTGTGTTCCTTTCTTCCTGTCCTGGCCTGTCTTTGCATCTGAAATAATAATTGGTTTCATTTTCGGAAACAGGAAGATTTGCACTGCACTCAAATCCAAACAGAGTATAATCTTCAAAATCATTATTGCAGGAAATTTCATTTTCCATCTGCTCATAATCTTTGTCTGTCAAACTGTATCTGCATTCAGCAGGCTCATTTGTATAGAAAGACATGTTCATATTTTCTGCTTCCAGGGAGGCATAAGCAGGGCTTTCAGGCTCAAAGTTCTGCAATATCGGAGGGGTGATATCATTCTCTGGCGAGATACAGAATCTTATTGCAAATTCATTCTCATTCTTGTTTCCAGAACCGTCTTGGCATCTTACAAATAAGTCAAAGTCAGCTCTTCTGTCAGGATCAAATCCGAACTCTCCCAGACTTTCCAGGCTTGGAAGGGATAATGCTGTAACATGATTTTTCTTGAAAAGGCTGCTCTCTCCAAAGAAGAATTCCATTTCATCATATTCTGCTGTATGTTCAGTATCATACTTACACTGCCCGTGCTCATCCAGACTCACCCCAAAAGTAACCTGCGTATAAGCGGGGATGCATTCATTTTCCTTATGTTCCACTTTAAAGCTTCCGCTTGTAACCTCGGTATATTCAAAATCTTCTGAAATCACTTCATAATTAGGGCTTATTTTTGGGGCAAGAGTGTCATCTGGGGCAATGTCAATACATGCCTCCTCGCCTGTTCCTTCATTCACAAATTCACATGTCTGCCCAAGACTCTGGCATTTGTATTTAGAACAAGGCAAGTCTCCTTCAGTACATGCCTCACAGCTATCTCCCCCAAGAGGCGGCTGCCACGGCATGCATGTAAATGCAACTTTCTTGGTTCTTGTATCTCCAATTCCAAGGAATTTGAATATTAGTATGATTATGATTATAACAATAATCGTCCACAATAACCAGCCATAACTAAACAATGCAACTCCATTGAATAGGCCGGGGATTCCAGTTGAGACAAACAATCCTGTTGCAGCCCCTAATATTGTTACAGCAAGCAAAGCATCTCCCTCTAATCCAAATAATTTGCCAAGCAAGAATCCAATTGCAGCTCCAGCCGCAGCTCCAGCCGCAGCATTCAAGAAGGAGCTAGTAAAAGTAAACCCTTGATGCCCTAAGGCACCAAAGACTTCTGTAAATGTAAGCCCAACATTAACAAAGACGTAAGTATAATAGGCTAATACTACTCCCGTAGCTCCTGCTCCAAGACCTCCAATAATATTTGCAAGCTTGCTTTCAAACTCCGGATCATTTGGATCAAGACCGAATAATGCGGCCGTCTCTTCTTCTGTTAATGGATCAACCTTCTGTCCTTGCACTGGCTCGGTATAAGATTGTAGTTCAGAAATATAATTTTGCCTTAATTTCGGAGATCTTTTCACACTATACCCCGAGTCTGTAAATTCTCCTGCAATATTCACATTCCCTCCGCAATCTCCCAGGCTAATGCATAAATTATTCATTGTTTCTGCAAATCCAGGTTTAAGACAATCGCAATTGACTTCGCAATCCCATCCCCCAAAGCCTTTGACCTCAACAACAGTACATGTCTGTGTAGCAGCAGAACAAATAGATTCCCCTACTTCTCCCCCGAATTCTTCTTTTAAATCAAATCCAGGAGAATGCTTCGGAGCGCACACATCAAATTTGAAATTGCTTATTCTCACAGACTTTAAAAAACAGGCACTATTTTCTTCACATCTATCCAGTTTAGTTTTATCCTGGTTTGCAGCAATACATGACTGCCAGTTATTTATCCTGCAGGCAGCGCTGGAAAACCCAATCTCTTCATCCCTGGATTCCTGACATACTTCATTTCTGAAATCCTGGCACGGATCTGTCCTTACCTCTCCATCAACACAAACCTGTCTGTAATGTCTGCTTCCTGGCAAATCAACGCTCCTTTCCTTATTCTTTGTGTCCCCCTGCACGCCTATTGCAGAATCAAAAGCGCACCAGCTCTCTCCGTTCTTTCTCTCCGCCCCCCATTCATCTATACATGACAGGTCTCTGCAGACATATTCTCCTTCTAAGGGCTTTTCATCATCTTCCCCAGGAGTTCCGCACAAACTTCCAAGAAGATAGTCGCAATTCCCACATCCTTCCTGATTGCTTCCATCAAGAGAGCAGCTTTCGTTCTTGCTGTAAATTCTGCTCCAGTAATCATCATTGGCCTTCTTGTTGGTATCATAAACATTAGCTCTGTTTCCGCATGAGTCAAGGAAATAAACCTCGTCCTTGCTTTCAAAACAGCTCGTCTCTTTTGTTCTAGTGCAGATAGTATTTAACCCAGGATTCGTGCACAGCAATCCGGAATTAAACTCTCCTCCCATAGAAATGCAGTTTGCTTCAGTAGTAAATTCACAATCGTACAAGCCGGGTTCCACTTCCTCCAAAACGCACGCCCCATCCTGCTGCTGCTCTCCTAATAGAAGGCATTCCAGTTCATTTTCAACTTCCTGCCACTCCCCGGAAATTCCCAGTCTGTTCTCAAGAACGCTGCATGCCTGTTCAGTAATATAATTTGCATTTCCTCCAATAAGACAGCAACCTGGATTGCATTGTGCAGGCTCCTGCTCAAACCATTGCCCTCCTGAATTTTCACAAGCAAGTTTTGGAGACTGTGCAGAACAGGTTCCTTCCAGGTTGTCATAGCATGTCCCCAGCTGACATTCACGTGTTTCGCTTCTTTTAGAAGGAATGCAATCTTCTAAGCATAAGTCGTTGCATATTTCCGACGGATACTCCTGACATATGGTTCCATTCAGGCCCTCAAGGCACGTCCATAACCCTTCCTGCGCGCTCACTAGCCCATTAGATAAATACCCAAGTATCTTTTCTCTAAGCCAGGTAACAGTTTCATCCTCAACTGATTTTCCCGGAACAAGTGCAGAACTTTCATGAATAAAATATGAAACAGCAAAACCTGCAGCAATCATAATAAATATTTCAAACAAAGCAATATTTTTTCTCATCAGAATCCAGGCGGAATAGCACACCCCCTTATAGCTACGTTCATTTTGTCTCCGGAATCCTTGTAAATTATGGTATATATCTTTGTCGAGTCTGAAAGAGTATATTTCCTTATATCAAATTCAGGATATAAGAGCATGAATCCAAGATATTCAAAATAGCAATATTTGGCTTCCTGCCTGGCGATTTCATTTGCCGTATAGCCTAAATCATATAGATTGCTTTTTATTGTTGAAGTGAAATATTCAAAGTTTCTGCTTTCTTCCTCTCTGGAAATCTGCATGTCCCTATAAACAACAATCTCAACACTGCCCGGTTTTAGAGTGGCCTTAATTTCAATTTCATCTCCACCAACCTGATAATTTCTTCTTTCCAGCTCATCTTCTAATTCAAGGAAGCAGGATTCAACATCTTCCCTTATTCCGGATTCAAGCTCTTGTTTTAAAGTTGTAAGATAAACAGGATACTGGGCAATGCACGGCTCATAATAATTCACATTTTTGCAAAGGTATGCAACATTTGAATCATCATACTTAACATAATCGCTTGGGCTCAAAAATCCTCCCTGCGGGAGCATCACATCTATTTTTTTCCTTGTGCTCTCTCTGATGCACCTGTCCATAAAAGATTCAGGATTGAATTCCTGTTCCAGGCCTATATCTATTCCCCTCTGCTGGAACACAGCGAAGAAGACTATCACCGCTCCGACCAAAAGAATTCCAACAATGACAAAAAGAGTTATCTGCCCCTTATTGTTCATTTTTCTTCTCCCTCTCAATGAGTATTTTTAGAGCTTCTTCAACGAGATGAGCTTTATTTCGGTATTTGCCCTTTTTCATGATTTCATCTATGGCTTTTCTCGTCTTAGGCTCAATAGTTGCTGATACCCTCTCTTTCATAGTAATATAAAATATACTAAGTTTATCAAGTATTTCCTATATACTTAGTAATATCGTTTCGTATTTAAATTCTCCCAATAATCTTTCTAGAAAAAGCTTAATCGTCCTGCTCGACTCTTGGCGCAAGGACAAAAGAAAGCATTATATTTCCCGTTGGAAAGTTAATTCTCATAGGATGGTTGTCAGAGAAATTTAATACTGCCTTGTCAGATATTTTGGCTCCCTTTATGAATTTTGCAAGATACTCAAGTGAAAATCTGGCAATGCTGTTTCCTGAATGGATTTCAACTTCATCACTACTGAACTCGGCTCTGGCTGAATTAAGGCCTTTTGCTTCAATTATAAATCTATTCGGTTCAGCGATAAATGTGCAGGCATCGCTCACGACTCTGCAATCTTCAATAACATCTGTCAGTGCATCAGAATCTATTTTTATCACGCTGTCAAACTCCCATTGGGGCATTTCCTTCTCCTCGCCTTCAACATCTATTAATGCAAGAGTAAAATCTCTCTTGACTTTGTCCTGAATCCCAAGCTTCAATATATTTTCATCTTCCTTTTCAATTGTAAGAGAGCTTCCCATCCCGCATCTCTTGAGCACGTTCTTAAGATTATCAAGATTGACTCCCAAAACTTCCTCCTTGTCTACCTCAAAGACGGAAAATCTGTCAGGAGGGAGGTTAAAATAGACCATTGCAACACTTGCAGGGTCCACAGCCACTAGGTTAACTCCTTCTTTATTGATTTTCAGTCTGACTTCAGTAACAAGTTCAGAGATGATTCCTATGATATTGCCCAGGAGTCTTGGGTCCTCTAATTTTAACTTCATGTTTTACACTAAAATCGGTTATTTTTAAGGATTGTTATGCTGCATTTACAACAGCAAACCATAAATATCCATCATTTTATCAAATATTATGTCAGAAAAGGAGGAAAGAATCCGTTCTATAGTCAGCATATATTACTCAAATCCTGCGGTGCAAAAAGCCCTTTTTGAATTTGCACAAAACAGGGAAGTTGTTCCCCGTTATTTTGAGGGTTTTGGAAAGAGGCCTGACACCTTCCAGTATCCAGGGGATGTGATGGCTGCTGTAAAAAAAGGGGCAACCTCATTTCATGCTTCAGAAGAAATATGGAGAGACCCTCTTCAGCTAAGTTCAGACTTTTCCCCCTCAGAACTTTCTGAACTAAGGAAAGCATGGGACATGCTTATTGATGTAGATTCTCCTTTTTTGGATTATTCGAAGATAGCCACAACACTTCTTGCAAACGCTCTTGAATCACATGGAGTCAAGAGTTACGCAATAAAATTTTCAGGAAGCAAGGGATTTCATCTGATTGTACCTTCAGAAGCATTTCCCAAAGAGTTCAGAGAGCAGGAAACAAAAGACATGTTCCCAGAGTGGCCAAGGGCAATCTGCGAGTATCTAATGGAATTTATCAAGCCCGAATACAATAGGGCAATTTCAGATTTGGGAGTCAATTATAAGGCAATAAAAGAAAGGACAAACCTCTCAAAAGAAGATATAACAAAAATAATCTGTCCTGAATGCGGAAGCAAGGCTGAAAAGACCAATCTTGTGACTCTAAAATGTAACCGTTGTCAAAACGTACAGCATAGGCCCTCCTTCAAGGTCACAAAAAGAAGACTAAGGTGTATAGAACTTTCCTGCCCGGGGGAATACGAATTAGAGTCCGAAGCTGAACTTTACAGGTGCAAGGCTTGCAGTTATTCATCATTTGACAAGACCTCTTTCAGCACAAGGAACATAGCAACTCATACTTCAGAAGCAAAGAAATCAAAATACTCGCAGGAATTTAAAGAAGAAGTTTCAGGAGAGGCGCTAGGTTCTCTGGATTTGGTCCTTGTCGCCCCAAGACATTTGTTTAGAATGCCCTACTCCCTTCATGAGAAAACGGCTCTTGCAAGTGTAGTCCTGTCAAAAGAAGAGATAGCCGGATTCACCCCAAAAGATGCTAATCCTCTTAACGTAAAAATAAAATCATTTTATCCAGTCGTAAAGACGCCGGAAGCAAGAAATCTTTTATCATCAGCCTTGAACTGGAAAAAAGGCAGAGAGGAGACGCAGGAAAAGGAGATTAAGAAAAAATATGAGTCTATGGAGTTTGAGGCCATGGACCTTTCCCATATCGAAGAAAAAGATTTTCCTCTCCCTATAAAAAATCTGATGAAAGGGCTGAAAGATGGAAGAAAAAGAGGGTTGTTTGTTCTTCTGACTTTCCTAAGAAGCATAGGATATCCCCCAGATAAGATTAATGAAACTTGCAGGACATGGAATAAAAAAAACGAGCAGCCATTAAAAGAAGGATATCTAAAAAGCCAGATAGATTGGCATCTGAAGCAAAAGCGCAGAATACTTCCTCCTAACTATTCCAATCAGGCTTTCTATAAAGATTTACAGCTTTTTGAAACTCCACCAAAGGAAAAAAATCCTTTGTCAGAGATAATGAAAAAGGTAAAAAACCGCAGATAATCTTTTAAATATACCAATCCTAATTAAAACATGAAAAAATCAGGGGTGCTTGCATTTTTGTTTATTCTGCTGTTATTGTATCCGGTAATTGCCCAGGAAGAGGAGGGAATTGACAAGGCATATCTCTGTCTTGAGAATCAGATAGCAAACAAGACTTCAGGATCCCTGTCCTTGCAGGAAGCTGTTTTCTCAACTCTCGCTCTAGGCTCTGAATCAAAGCTTACTGATAAAATTGAAGATGAAAGATCAAACCAGAATTGCTGGCCAAAAGAATCCTGCACAATAAAGGACACAGCACAGGTGCTCATAGCATACGACAGGATAAACAAGAACACAGAATCAATACAATCATATTTACTGTCAAGAAACGGCTCTGCAACCGACCTCACATGGTATTTGCAGGTAGATATTTCAAATCATATACCCTCCGCATGTACTTTTACCTACGATGAGAGGGATTATCAGGTAAGCATCGGCGAAGACATGAAAATTTCAGGCAGTGCAGGATCCTGTCTTCAATTAAGCTCTTCAGGGTATTGGTTGCAGATATCAAGAAATTGTTTCGAAAAAACTTTCCAGGTCTCTTGCGACGAAGATTTCATAACCTCTCTTCTTTATCAAAAATCAGGTTCGGAAACAATATATGTTTCTTCTGAAACCCATTCGGCGCCTTCTTCCGGAACGACAGAGGAGCGCGTGGACTCCCAGTGCTTCAAGTCAGGAAGTTCATGTGATTATGAGGGGACTTTATGGGCTGCATTGGCATTGCAAAAAGCAGGCGAGGAAATATCTTCGTTCCTGCCATATCTTCTTGCTCTATCAGAAGATCATAATAACTTATTTCCGAGTTCCTTTCTGTATCTTCTTACCTCCGGAGATGACCAATACTCCCAGATAACGCAGGCACAGAAAACGGCAGGATTCTGGGAAGCTCCAAATACGAAGTACAACAAATTCTATGACACCTCACTCGGCCTTCTAGCCCTGCAGGATTCTTCCGCAGCGGAATCTGACACCGCGAAGGCATATCTGCTATCAGTTCAGACCCCAAAAGGGTGCTGGAACAATAATAATATCAGAGACACAGCATTTCTTCTCTATTCAGGATGGCCAAGAGGAGTTTCTTCAGGTGGTGGGGAAGGAGAAGGTGGAGAATTAACTTGCGCAGGGGCGGGATACTATTGTGGTTCCCAATTTGACTGCGCAGAATCTGAAGGACAGATTTTGAACGAGTTCAGCTGCCAGGGTTTCCAGTCCTGTTGTTCGGTTCCAATAATTGAGCAGACTTGCTCTGAAAAATCAGGAGTTTTATGCTCATTTAGTGAGCAATGTTCAGGAACGGAAGTTTCTTCTGTTGAAGGCACATGCTGTCTTGGTTCCTGCCGGCCTATAACTCTGGAAACTTCGGAGTGCGAGGACAATGGAGGATTCTGTTCTTCCTTCTGTGAAGATAATGAAGAACAGGCTTCATATTCCTGCGGAAATTCCGGAGGAGTGTGCTGCATACCAAGTGAAAGTTCCGGAGGGATTTCCTTAATTTGGATTGTTCTCCTTGCAATCCTTATATTGCTGGTCGTTCTGGGAATAATCTTCAGAGACAAAATAAAGCTCTGGTGGTTCAAGATGAGAAACAGGAAGAATTCTGATAAGAGTCCTTCAGAAATGTCTGGTCCAAGGCCACCTCCAAGATTCCCTCCAGTTCAAAGAGGGCCTCCGATTCAGAGACAGCCGTTGATGAGAAGGCCGCAGCCGAGAAGGGCATCATCGAGGGCCGATAGCGATATGGAAGAGACTCTTAGAAAGCTTAAAGAAATGAGTAAATAATGGACTCTGGACTGGAATCTTACCTGAAAGAAAATTCAATCGGCTATAAATTATACAGGCATCCCGCAGTCCATAAAGTACAGGAATCAAAAAGATTGAAGTCAAAGATTCCCGGATTACACTGTAAAGCACTTTTTCTTAAAGACGAGAACGGCACTTTTTATCTTGTGGGCATGAAGGCAGATAAAAAACTTGATACAAAAATAATAAGAAGTCATTTTAAAATAAAAAAATTGCATTTTGCCAGCGAGCAGGAGCTAGAAACCGAGCTAAAAACGACTCCAGGAACTGTAAGCATTTACAATCTTGTGAATGCTAAAAACCCGGGAATAATTCTCATAATTGACAAGGAAATCCTGCGGTCAGAATCTTCAGGATTTCACCCGAACACGAATACAGAAACGATAACGCTTGACTCTAATAATATGGAAAGGTATCTCAACTCTCTAGAAATTAAGAAGGTAATTCTTGAACTATGATTTCTTTTTCTTTCCTTTACTCTCAAGAGTCTCAACAATCTTATCCATCTTTTTATCTATGCCTGCTAGGTGATTCTTTATTGTCTTTATGTCCTTCATGGCTCTTGCCCTCATAAAAGCCCTTACTATAAGGAAGGCAAGGTAGATTATGACAAGTATTCCCGCTATTTTTGCGAGATTAATAAGAAAGTCAATCCCCCCAAAAATAGAATTTGGAAGGGCCTGAACCAGCTCCCCAACAAACTCACTGGAATTTTCAATAACTATAGTTTCGTTTGCCATTATAAAGAAAACAAAACAGCTTTTAATACCTTTCTCCTTAGATAAAATGGAAAAGAAGCAGGCATTATTGCTCTCTGTTCTTCTGACTGTTCTTGTTTTTTCAAACGTTTATCTCATATCGCTTGTTTCAGATAGCGTTGAGCTGGAATCAGTAATGATAAAAAAGGCAGTGGATGGGGACACTCTCGACTTACAGGACGGAAGAAGGATAAGGCTCCTGAACATAAACTCCCCTGAATCAAACATGCCTCTCTCGGAGCTTTCCTTTGTCTATCTCAAAAATCTTGAGAACTCAACTGTTCAGATAGAGATTACAGGGAAGGAGATTTACGGAAGAGACCTTGCAAGAGTCTATAATAAAGGTTATATTAACATCGATATGGTTTCAAAAGGGCTTTCTCATACAGCGCATGTAGAAGATTCTGAAATGAATGAGTTTATGAAAAAACAGGATGAAGCATTCATTAAAGGAATAGGGATATGGAAGAGATCTCCGAATTATGGATGTCTTAAGGCCGAAATCCATAAAAAAGAGGAATTCTTAACCATAGAGAACATTTGTTCAATAGATTTTGACAAAGTCGCGCTGAAGGATGAGAGCACAAGAACATTTAGGATTACAATCCCAGGGAAATCGAAAATGCTGTTCTTTTCAGAAAAGGGGGAGAATTCAGGTAATAAAATTTATCTCGGAAGCTCAAGAAACATATGGAATGATGACAAGGATTCGATATTTATCCGTGAAGAGGATGGCCTTCTTCTTTTTTATGAGCATTATGGCTATTAGCTTTTTTGCGCAGGCATCAGCCATTGAGTTTGAATTTATCTCCCCGCAGGAAGTGAATGCAGAATCAGAGTTTCAGGTTGAGATAACCGCCGAAACGGCAGAAGATTATGATGTTAAAATCTATGTGCACGGGGACACAAGGCAGTATTCAGAAATATTTGACGGAGAAAAATGGAGAAGCCCATTCAATTATATCTCCTCTTCATTTCCATCAGTCAGTACTTATAGAATTATCCCTCATTACATCGGAGAGACGGAGATTTGCATAAAGCTTAGAAAAGCATCTGATAATGTAGATGTCTCTTCTGCCTGCAATCAGATATCGGTCCTTGGAGAAAGCAGCCAGTCAGCTATTTCAGAGAATAATGGGGAAGAAGAAAAATTTGAGAGTGATTCTGAAGATTTTAATAATGAAAGAATAATCCTGAACTCCCCCAATTTAGAGAAAAATTCATATCAAACAGTTACCTCCGATCAAAGATTAAGGATTTGGATTCTCTATTCCTTCAGCTTCTTTTGCCTTGTTATAATCATCCTTCTAGCTTTGAAAACCCTATAACCAAAACTTTAAAACAACAGTTTTCCACAATCTCACATGTCAAAGATAGAGGCAAGGATAATAATGGAGCTGATGGGACGCCCTGCGGCCCATGTCAAAGAAACCCTCCAGACTCTTTTAACTCGTCTTGGTTCGGAGAAAGGGGTAACAATTCTTAATAAAAAGAACTATGACCCAAAGAAAATAAATGACTCAAATGAACTATACAGCTGTTTCGCCGAAGTTGAGCTTCAATTAGAATCTATAGAATCTATGCTATACGTAATTTTTGCATATTCACCTTCAAATCTTGAAATCATCTCGCCTGAAAATCTGAAGATTTCAAACGCAGACTTAAATGTCTTTTTCAACAGCCTTTTGGACAGAATACACACTCACGGGGCAATTCTAAAAAGAGCCGTCGGGGAAAGGGATATTCTTTTGAGACAAATGGAATATTTAAGCCAGAACCTTGGAAGCAAAGTGACTGATCTTCTTAAAAAGAAAGAGTCGGTTTCACCTAAACTTTCTCCAGCCAATATTCAGAAAGGCAATGCAAAAAAGCCTAAGTCAGGCAAGAAAAAATCTAAAAAATAGGGACTATTTTTCTGTCAACCCTTCCCATTCTCTCCTTGAAAGGGTCATTCTGTCTTTTTGTCTTCATATATTTAAACCCGATGAAAGCGAGTATAATCAAAAGCACTGCTCCGAGCACATAGCCAACCCATGCGAGGCCCCCACTCTCTTCGGAAGCAACACAGGCTCCAAGGCAGCATTCTTTGACATCTCTCGAGATTACTAAATCCCCTGCGCATACTTCAGATGCCGAACATTTTACTCCCTGAAGCTCCGAACAGTAATAATTGACCTCAAGGCTCCCATTATTTCCTTCCGGAATTATTATCTCCTCCCCCTCTTCAACATATTCAACTATAATCGGGAATTCAAAGCTTTCGTTTCCATACTCAATCAATATAATTTCCTCAACTCTTTCCTCAAATCCGGAAAGAACAACATTAAAAGTGTAATGCTGGCCGGGCTCAAGCTCATCTGGGAATGAAGGGTCAAGGCTTATTATTTCTTCATTATAAGAGACTGAAAATTCCTCTATAATTTCCTCTCCTGTGTTTATAAGGGTAAACTCATATTTAGCTTCGGAGCCAAAAATAATTCTGCTGTCTATTTCGACTGGATTAAACTTTATCCGCTTTTCCGGCTCTTCTATCTCTTTTGTTATCAGTGTGGGAACAACGTAGCTCCCAACATTAACGCTGTAAAATCCTCCGCTCACTTCTTCAGTGCTAAACATAATAATATTTTCTCCAGGATTAAGAAGAATGCTTCTCTCAAATGGAAAGTTAACTTCTATCTGCTGGTTGGTATCAATGTTTGAAGTGACCTTTATGCTGAAATCGTCAGAGCTGACCACAATTCCGGGACTTATAGTATAATCTATTATCTCTCCCGTAACATTGAAGTTTTGCTCAAAATCAATCTGCTCTTGCCTTCCATTTACTGTTGTTTCGACATCCTCAATTCTTAGGGTGTACTCTGAACTCTCATTACCCTCAAGCTCAAGGAAAGGCATAACCGCATAAAGATAGTAAGTTCCTTCAATTCTTTTTATATCATAATCAAATGGGACATCAATGTGCCCGTCTCTTAAAAATCTGACATCCTCATAAGCTATTGAGTCAAGTATGTTCCCCATTATCTGGATAATCATTGTTTCTCCCGGTCGGTAACTTCCTTGCATGTCAGTTGAGATTGCAATGGCTCCAGGAAGAAGGACGATGAGTATCAGGACAAATAACACTTTTTTCATATCTTCCCTAATAAAAAGAGTTATATAAATTTAATCAAGTTAATCGGAAATGCCTGCATAATCTTTAAATAAGACTGAATTTAGATATTAAATGCACGGGTAAAATGGCAAAAGAATACAAATTCATAATCTTGGGGGCTGGAGGAACAGGTCTTGCAGCAGGAATGTACGCTGCCCGTCTTGGCTTGAAAACTCTTATCCTCGGATATTCTCATGGCTCTGAACTTCCTGTAGGAGGGGTTATAACAACTACGAATATAGTTGAAAACTATCCGGGCTTCAAGAAGCTCACAGGAACAGAAATTGCCAAAAAAATAGAAGATCATGCCAGAGAGTATGAATTAGTTGACATAGTGGAAGAGAAGGCAATGAGCGTCAAAAAAGAGGGAAAATTTTTCATTGTGAACACAGAAGAGTCTGAATATAAGGCGAATGCAGTCCTTTTTGCGACAGGTACAAAGTGGAGAAAGCTTCCTGAAGAAATAAAGGGAGGCAGGGAATTTGAGAACCGCGGGGTAAATTACTGCGCTCTTTGTGACGGTCCGCTTTTCAAAAACAAGACTGTTGCGGTTATAGGAGGCAGCGATTCTGCGGCAAAAGATGCCCTTGTCCTTGCAGAACATGCAAAAAAGGTCTATATTATATACAGAGGGAACGAAATTCACCCGGAGCCAATAAATCTTCAGAGAGTGAATGCAAATAAAAAGATAGAATTAATCACCAACACAAACCTGACTGAAGTTAAGGGAAAGGACTTTGTCGAATCAGTTATGCTTGATAAAAAATACAACGGAAGCAGCGAACTTAAGCTTGATGGAATCTTTGTTGCTATAGGCCATCTTGTCCTATCTGATTTAGCCAAGCCTCTTGGGGTTGAGCTGAACAAGAAAAATGAAATCATAATAGACCACAAGGATTCTTCAACAAACGTTCCTGGCATCTTTGCAGCAGGAGATGTGGCTGATAAGCCATTCAAGCAGCTCATTACAGGGGTTGCAGAAGGGTGCACCGCAGCGCATTCCGCCTACGAGTACATAACAAAATCATTTGTTGAGACTTCTTAACTTTAGATATTCATAAATCGGGCCTATTGCTGCTCCAAAAAGAGGATAATAAATTAAATCATCTAAAGGCATTTTTAAAATCACAATTTCAGGTACATTCTCGAAATACCAAAAACCCAGCCATCCGGGAGTGAGAATTTCAACAAGATTATAAATTATAATGGACGCTGCAAGGAACAATGCTCCCGTGATTAAAGAGCTTTTTATGGTTTCAGGTCTTTTATAATAAATTCTCATCAGTCCAAGGACGAGGATGGCTGTAGTCGTGATAAATGTGTTCAAGCCAAAAAAGAAGTGAAGGACAAGAAATAATCCTAAGACTATTCCTATAATGGCTCCATATTTATTATAGTCTATCTCTGCCTTTTTTGTCTTCCCTGAAATCCAGCAAAACAATCCCATAGCAAAACCTCCCTTTGCGAAGGCATAAAGAAAGTCTTCAATTGCAGGAATATTGCCTGATAGGGTCAGAGGCATCCACCAGTCGCGTATATAAATTACATTCAGAAAGATGCCCATGACTCCCAGGCCAACCGAGATAAGAGTCAATTCTTTTCTTATTTCTTTCAATTTTAAAAAGAAAAAAAGCCATCCTGCCAGAAAAAACA
>MNVZ01000025.1 GCA_001872315.1 Candidatus Pacearchaeota archaeon CG1_02_39_14
TCAAAAACAAACTAAAAATAAGTATTTAAATCTTTTCATCTGTTGCTACTATTAAAAAATAACAATACCTTATAAGATAAATCCTCTTTCAAATTCAAATCCTATTCTTGATAACTCTACAACATTGACCTTTCCATCACAATTAATATCATTATAATTGCTAAATCCAGAGTCTGTTGAGACATTATTATATCTGGCTCTAATCGTATTAATATCGAAAAGGCCAACTTCCCCGCTATTATCAACGTCCGCATCTCTCGGACAATTCAGATATTTGTTCTGTATAGTTGTTCCATCTGAGCCTGTCTGGCTTGCTCCGCTTCCTCCGCCAAGATTGACACTCCATGTACTTGTTAAACCAACAAGACCATCATAATTAATC
Organism: Candidatus Pacearchaeota archaeon CG1_02_39_14; assembly: GCA_001872315.1. Classification (GTDB taxonomy): domain Archaea; phylum Nanobdellota; class Nanobdellia; order Pacearchaeales; family GW2011-AR1; genus UBA92. Next base: position 383 of record MNVZ01000025.1, read on the forward strand.
TGTAATGTTCCTCCATTTCCTCCAAACAAAAGGCCGTCTCCTCCCGTTCCCACAAACTTTGCATTTGTCCTGTTAAACAATCCAGTAGGAGGCATAGTTATATTCACAATACTTCCGTTTGAGCCGATATTTGCCCCATCTTCTCCGCTAAACCTAACTCCTTTTTGAGAAGAGAACAATATCTGCCCTGAAAGGTTGATGTCAAGATCAAGGGCATTACCATTCTCATCAACGTTTGTATAGATGTCTCCATTGAACGTCAGGTCGTCAAACTGGCATATTCCACCAACACATAAATTGCTATTCAATCTGCAGTCCCTGTCAATGACACAATCTCCGCCTTCCTTGCAGGTGTCCAGGCTTAAGCACAAAGGCAATGCACCGACAGAATAGTTAGTGAATCCAGTGACATTGAAGATTACTGGGTCTGCTTCTTCAGAAGTAAAGTTATAGCAGTCAGAGCAAATAAATCCATTCCTAAAGATGTAAAGTCCGAAGCTTTCCGGAAGGGCAAATTTGACCAGGCTGACGTTTGCGCTTCTATTCAATCCGAGATTCAAATCGCTTCTGACATTTATAAGATTGTCTGTGAAAGAAATATCTCCTGTAAAGTTCCCTCCGCTTCCATTGACAGGATTAAGGAATCTGACCTCTCCATATTCAGAATCAACAACCCTCAATGTACTTCCAGCCGCATTCAGTGTATACTTCCCTATAATGCTATCAATCAGATTCGTCCCGTTCGAGCTGACAAAATCAATATCGTAATAGGAAGGATCTGTGCCTGTGATAGTTGTACTATTAAAGGTATTGTTATCCCCTGAAGCCAGATAGACTGCCGTCTGGACAGAGTCTGTTATTCTGACATTATAGAAAGAGTTGTGCGAGCCGGAAAGATAAATAGCATTCACATCCGCACTGCTCAAGTTAGTGTTCTTTATGGTGTTTCCATCCCCTGTAACTGCAACTCCGTAATTTCCTCCCTCAAAAGAGTTCACATTGAAAGTATTATTTCCCGAGGTAGCTATGAAGTGCACTCCTCTGTCAGAAGTGGCAAACGTATTCCCGTCAAAATAAGAGTGGTAAGTCGAGCTCAAAACAAGACCCGTGTTTCCATTGCTAAAGGTCACTCCTGTGACATTTGAATGATTTGCCCCTGCAAAGTATATCTCTCCGTTTGAAGAAAGTCCTGTAGCCCTTGTGAGATTAACATTTCTTACACTCGTATATTTCTGATTGGAGTAAATCACATCATAGGAGAAAGTGCTCTCCCCTATTGTAAATCCGTTCCCTTCGATAGTCACGTTCTGTGCAGTCACATCCAGGCAAGGCCCATCAAGAAGGTCAGATGGAATAATGTCTGCTGTAACATTATAGACCGTGTTTGCCTCGCTCAAAGCACCACATGCACTCACCTGCGTAACGTTAGGAGTCTCTCCGATTTCGTAAGTGCTGAATCCTGTAACATTGAATATAACAGTTGCTGCGTTAAGGCTTGTGAAGTTATAGCAATCACCACACGCAGCTCCGTCCTTCAATATCGCAGGGTCTACAAAAGTTCCGGACATATTATAGAAGGTTATATTCGCAGGCCTGTTCAGTCCTGTCAGGACGCTTTCATCTACAGAAGTATAATTATTTCTTAGCTCGCTGTTGGCCCCTATCCCTGTCAGCGCAGATGAATCCAGAGTGTTGAGCCATCTTACTTCAGCCCCGGAAGAGCTTCCATTAATAAGAATAAGAGTCATATTCACACCATAATCTGCACTCGTATCAGTAAATGAGGAAGTGTAATTGATTGTCAATGATCCTGCACTGGCAGGAGTGCCGCCTGTGCTGACTCCCTGTGTAACATTGAGACTTGCGGAATTAAGATTGATAACACTATTCTCCAGGTAGATTAATCCTCCGTTTCCTCCTGCATTTGCCCCGCTCCCCCCTCTTGCAGAAGCCAGAGTGATATTCGAATTATATAGATAAATACTACCTCCTGATCCGCCAGCTCCAATTGAAGCATTTAAGTTTCCATCATTTGAGACACCAGTCAGTCCAGAATTCCTTATTGTGAAAGTTGTTCCATTTTCTCCTGTCCCTGCACCAGGATAGCTGTAAAATACGGAAAAATCGTAAGAGCTGACATTTAAATCAACAAGAGTGAAGTTAGTTGCCGGATAGAAAACATTGATTGCCTTGTCATTTGCCCCAAATCCTACTAACTGGCCCATTGTAAATCCTTTTCCATCAAAGACCACGTTGCTCGCATTGACATCAAAACAGCTAGAAGTTGGAGAAAAGAAGCTACCATTCAAATAATAGGTTTTGCTCTCCAGCAAAGAGGTACATCCACTTAACAATGAGGTATTTATTGAAAATGCAACACTTTCTGTGTCATTCCTGTTTCCGAAAGAGTCATTAACGTAAACTCTGAAAGTATAATCCCCTGAAGAAATTGAAGAGTTGCTTGCAGTATAAGTTCTGCTGTCAGAAGTGGACATAGTAACATTATTTATCCCTCCGTCGAGGCTGTAGCTTACACTGCCTCCATTTTCATTAAGAGTAACATTGAAGACCAAAGGAAGATGATTATAATGATAAGTTATGCCTGCAGGGAAAGTGATATTCACATTTGGAGGAGATATATCAGGGCCTCCCGCGCCTCCTCCCTGAACAGAAACAGTAATCAATCTTGTGTCAGTATTATTCTTGTTTCCTGCAATGTCAACAGCATAAGCTGTAAAGTTGTAATTTCCATTAGACAGATTCGAGAAGTTATGCTCATACTGTGTGCTTGTAGCGTTGAAAAGAGAGCTCAACTCCGCATTTGACAGAGACCTGTTGAATATCATGACCTCATCAATGCTTCCGTTCCATGCTCTAAGAGCACTAGCCGCATGAAGGGAGCCTATCGAATTTCCAACTGAATTCTTAAAACTGCCCCCTGAATATGTGTCTCCCGTATTATAGGTTCCATCAAGACCGCATCCAATTACTCCTGAATTGTAAGTTCCGGTTATATGGTGCCATTCATTATCAGAAATATCAGTGGCTATCTCACATAATCCGGTTGTGGTTCCATCACCGACCAAAAGCCTCGGCCTTCCTGTAGTCTGATTAACCTGCAAAACCCATCCAACTCCTCCAACACTCACATCAGAAACAACATGTTTTATGCTGCCTGTATTATTGAAATTCACCCATGCAGAGACTGAAAAGGTGCTGTTAATATCGAATACAGAAATAGAAGAGCTTCCTCCAAGAGAGATATAATCTCCGCTTCCGTCAAAAACAAATCTGCTTCCATATTTCCCTCCTGTCGCCTGTGCTGCATTTCCCTGTGTTGCTCCATCATTCCCATAACTGCTCAAATCATCAGGATTTGTAGTTTCCGGAACAAGATCATCCATTCTTATCCATAATACCAGGTCAGAGTCAAAATCTGTGAATGCATAATGGGATGTAAGCGCATCCGAACTCGACACGTTAACAATAAAACTATTCACACTTACCGTTTCCCCACTATTTGGAGTTGGAGAGATAAATGAAATGTCAGGAGGCAAATCAGTAGGGTCTATTATATGGTCAAACTCAACACTTCCTGAAACAATCTTCAAATCAAAAGCATCCTGGCTGCCAACCAAATTGGACAGATACACTTTATTATACTGATTTTCAGCGAGAGAGTCAAACCTTGCTATTATCTCACTCCCATTCGCTTCGTAAATTTCAATTGAAGGCGTTCCATTGACAATTCTTGGGTAAATGGTTATATCATTTTCTGAAGTCAGGTTCCTCTCAAAAGTCACACGGACATATTCTTCTCCATTAATTGCTTCGCTCCAGATTCCATCAAGAGCATTTACCTCATTAAAAATATCAGACACAAACTGCCTGTCCGAATCCAGATGCTCTGCTTTCACAATTTCTATTATGAAAGTCTGATTGCTCAACTGGGGAACAATCCACTCAACATAGTCATATATTCCATTTCCATCCTTGTCAGAAACAATTTCAGGCAGAATATATACTGCCTGTTCCTGCCAGAATATTTTGACTGTTCCAGGGCTTGTAGCATCAAATTTTTCAGGTATATCGCTGTAAGCAAGGACCTCCTGATAATGGATACTTTCCGGCCCGACTATCTTAACCTCTTTTTCATCCTCTCTCTCTTCCTCAACTGCATAAGGGGCATCAGTAAAGTATTCTATTGTGACCTCTTCAACAACCTCGCCGGGAGAGCCTGCCGAAATTTCGGAAACGACTCTTCCTGTAGGACCGAAAAGGCCCCTCAAAAAGACAACAAAATTTTCAAGAACATTGCTTTCCTTGCTCAATTTGAGGTCAACTGTAACCTCGCCGGTAATTGAAATACCATTTGGGATTTCATCTTCACTCAAATCCTCCCCTGATTTGTCTTCATCTATCCTTATCTCTTCTCCATCGTCGCTTACATTTATTACAACAGAAGGCCCCTGTTCAGGAGAGGCTTTCTTTCTCTTTATAACCTCTGCAACTTTAACATCCTCAACATCATCAGAAAATTCTACAACAACTTTATCTGCAGGATTCTCACTGAAACTGACTCTCTTGCTCCACTTTACAGGCTGACCAAGAACCGCTCTGTGCTGCACTGTCTGCACATCATAGGTTGCGTTCCCTGTCTCATTGACAACACTTTCATTAGCTCCCGGAATGCTCTCGTTGTTCCTTACTATACTCTCCTTAACAATTATATTCTTTCTCGCCTGTGCCAATATAATCCCTGAATGCACTAAAGCAACATCAATTGAGTTGACACTCTCCTCTGCAAACAGGTTCAGGTCATGTAAATCTATCAAAATAGTCTTGCTTATTTCTTTATCAAAATAATCCTCTCCAAATCCCTCTTCTTCCTCATGATAATCAGTAGAAACAACAACCCCTTCATCTTTTGAGCTAAAAGAAACAATATCGTCTGAAGCATCTTTTCCATTAACCTTAACACTTCCGGAAACAAGTCTCGCCTTTTCGTTGCTTGCCAGAGAATATGTAAAATCTGATCCTTTAACGACAACCCCTGAAACAACAGTGCCTTCGCCTGTAACAACCAATCCAGTTATTCCAGCCCCTTCTCCAGTTCCGGCTCCCAATCCTGGCTCTTCAGGAGCTTCTACTCCTGGACTTATAGGCTCTTCAGGAACTTCCTCAACAGGAGGTTCAGGCTCAACAGGAGTTTCAACAGCATCTCCTCCGGAACCCCCTCCGGAACCCCCAGAGCTTCTCACGGGCTCGGAAGGCGGCTCTTGAGAATCCCCAACTTCAGGCTCAACAGGAGTTTCAACAGCATCTTCAGATTCTGCGTCTTCGGATTCATCAGAATAAACTAAAATCTCAAACTCAACCTCTGGATAAACTTCTTTCTTTCCAATCACTCCATATCCCTTGCCGCTTCCCTCCAAATCGGCGCCTTCAGCATAGAACTTTCCCTCAATCAATTCGCCGGACGCAACACTGGAGAACAATACCTCTTTCGTCATCCCATCAGCTTCAATGATAATAAGCGAATCTTCAGGAACCAGCTCCCCTCCGGAAAAATAGAATTCAAGCCTTCCCCCTATTTTTTCCCCAGGCTCATATATACCTCCAAGAACATCAAATGAGATTCTTCCTGTAGGTCTTAATCTGTCTGAAATTGCAAAAGCAGAAACAAAAAGAAGCACGAAAAAAAGAAGCACCCAGAATGTAAATTTTCTGGAATCTTTCCTGTCAGAATCCCTTCCAACATACCTGGTTACAACCTTCCCGTCTTCCCTTTTATTCTCATAATAATACGGCCCAAAAACTTTATCCCCTTTTTTTATGAATTTCTTATGAACCAATGTAGGTTAACCTCTCTTTTTTACTTGAAATAGAGTAAACTAGACCTTATAAATTTTACCAGAAGTTATCCTACAAAGAAGTAGTAATCTTTTTACCGTCTTTATTTATCAGGACTGTGTGCTCTGCCTGTGCAACTCTTCCTTTTTCCGCCTCAATCAGCTGTGGATACTCATATAAAATTCCGGATTGTTTCATCTGCCTCAAAGCTAACATTCCTCTTGAGCTGAATTTCTTATAAATCCATCTCGAGCAAAAAGGAAGCGTATTATATTCTTCTTTTATGTAAGCCAGTACTTCTCTTGCAAAAGAGTCCCTGACATTTCCCTCTGACTGCAAATGGTATATCCCTGAAGGCTTTCCATCTTTCACCTTCCCGATTCCATTTGTAGTAAATGGCTCAATTGCAAAAAGCCCCTCCCCAATTTCGTTTTCATTCCCATTATCAACATTCGGAATAGTCAGACCGGCATGCAACTCATACCTGTCTATGCTATGCCCTGAAAGATTAACAACCGGAGAAAATCCTTTGCTCTTGATTCCCTCCTCTATTTTTTTGCCAATTCCCCTTAATTTTGACTTCTTATTAACTTCCTCTAAAGCCAAATCCAGAGCACTCTCTGCCGCCTCAATTAATCTCTTGTTCTCTTCATCACTCTCTAAATCAACTGTAAATGCAGTATCAGCGCACCAACCATCAACATGGACCCCAATATCAACTTTCAGCAATCCGGAAGCAACAGAATCATCATTCCAGGCAGGAGTGGAATGTGCAGCCACATCATCCACAGACAAATTTACAGGAAAAGCCGGCTTCCCTCCAAGCTCCAGAATTTTGGCATCTATACTATCAGCTATCTCAATAAGTTTCATCCCCGACTTGATTATGGATTTCGCATAAGCCACAACTTCCCTGGCGATCTTTCCCGCCTCAATAATCTTTTCTGTATCCATAACAATTCTAAGAATGATTCTTTTTAAGATTAATCATTAACCTTTATCAGCCCAATCAAATCAGAAATAAGATATCTCTTTCTGCCTTCTTCAGTCTCAACAACGCAATGGCTATCATCATCCTTCCTCAAGATTCCTTCAGGCATATTTTTTGTTTCGCCAATCGCCCAGAGTACCACTCTCTGCCCATAGCATTCCTCTAAAACCTTTTCAGCCTGCTTCGGCCTTCTTGTAGAATAGTCCATCCCAAACAGCTCGTAGGTTCTCATAAACTTCTATCATTGGCAATTTATAAGAGTTTTCATATTAGCCCACTATTCAATAGTAACAAAAAGGAAAGGTTTAAAAATGCACAATAATCCCAAGCCTTATGAGTCAAACACACACTAACCTTAAGATTCAAAGGATAAGGAGAGACCAGGAACTCGGGAGTCTTCTCCAGATAAGTTATAGTCCTGACCAACCTGTTATTTATTTATGGACAAGGGATGGTGAAAGCGTAATGAACGCTTATTCAGAGATAGAAAGGGCAAGAGGCGAAAGAAGAATTGGAAGCAGGGAACACACCCATTTTCTTTATTTTATGAAAAAAGCAGGATTTAACGGATTTACTCCTAATGATGAAAGAAAAATCAACGGCCTCTTAGCTATTGCGGAAGACTTGAGGGAAGAAAAATGAAAGATTCATATAAATTCCCATCAGAACTTGCAAGCGCAAGAGTTTCATATAAGGAACCAGGGAAAACAAATTACAGAATTTCCCCAAAAATGATTGGCAGGATAGACAGAGAACTAAAAGTTGTCCTAAAAGATTCCAATTTCTGGGAAGAAATAAATGAATCCCTTAAAGAAACAGCTTAACTCCTCCTGATTCTTCTTTCCTTTGGAACAAAATTAACAAGCTTCTCACCTGTGCTCTTCCCACACCCTAAAAGATCTCCGTTGTTAGCCACAACTTTCATTCCATAATCCTCTTCAACAATCAAATCCTCCCCCTTCATCCACTTTTCAACATCTTCTATCTCAATCACATTCTTATCAATCTGCTCTCCAAATGCATGGCATCCATCAAGGCCAAGCCTCAATTCCCCCCTGTCTTCTTTCCTAAAAAGATAGAGCCCTATAGTCTCAACTCTCGCAATTTCCGCAAGTTCTTCAAGCTCTTCCCTGTTCATGCTGCCTGTAAATCCTCTCACTTTTCCTTTTCCTGTTTCAAGAAGAACATGCTTAATCTCTTTTATCCCAAAAGTTTCATTCAAATCTTTCAGCAGTTTCTTCTTCTCCCCACTTTTTATAAAATTAATCCTCATTCAAATCCTCCAAATGCTCTACTGAATAAAGAGATTCAACATGATGCTTTCCGTCATCCCTTAGGTTTAATATGGTAACCGCAGTATTTTTGCTTAACTGCATCAATTCATCATGATATCCTTCATCATCTCTGTTGAATAATTCCATAAGCAAGGCCCTCTTAGTAGCGCCATGAGTCATAACCAAAACCTTCCTTCCCTTCTCCTTCTCAAGCATGGCTCCAATAAACTCCTTTATTCTTTTTCTAACATCGTTAAAAGATTCTCCTTCCTCAGGCCTTATGTCAAACCTATGTCCCCTCACTTCATCACGCCAATCCAGGAATTCCTGCCATGGCCTTTCTTCAAATATTCCAAAACTGACCTCCCTTAATGCAGAAGTATAATGTACAGGAATATTTTTTTGCTTCAGGAAAGGAGCAAGAGTATCCCTGCATCTCTTCAAATCTGAAGAATATATAACATCTATCTCTTCCTTTGAAAGTCTTTCCGCTAACATTTCCGCTTGTTTTTTTCCAAGATCCGTGAGATAAGTGTCTAACTGTCCTTGTGTAATGTTATTCTTGTTATGAGTTGTCTGCGCATGCCTCACAATTATTAATCTCATATTTTTACTCCCAATTTTTTCAATTCCCTGAAAGTCTGCTTATTATTCCTGAACAAAACAGTTTTCATTCCTAATTTCTTCGCAGGAATAATATTCCAATCTCTGTTATCTATAAAAACAGCTTCTTCGGGCTTCATTTTTAATCTCTTTAAAGTAAGCTTGTATATCTTTGGGTTCGGCTTCCTCATTCCGACATCGCATGAAACAACAACGACATTGAATCTCCTTGCATCCTCTTTCTTGATTAAAGCTCTTTTAGACGCGTGCCACTGGTCTGATAGGATAGCAATTTTATATTTCCGCTTTAATTTGAAAGCAAAATCAAAAAGCTCATTATTCCTCTTAAAATTATTCTCATAAGTTCCGATAAGAACATCCTGCAGGCTTCTTATTCCGGAGTTAATATTTCTGGCAATTGTCCTGAAAACAGTATTCTCTTTAATTGTCCCTTCAATTGATTTGGCATAAACGCTGTCAATCGCGTCAAACCAAGTATCCAAATCCAAATCAAAAAATCTTGCTATAGATTCATGGATTCCCCTGTGGAGGTCATCCTTGCTTCTGCCCTCCTCCAGCTGCAAAACTCCCCCGATGTCAAAGATTACTGCCTTTATCTTATTTTTTTCTTTCATTTTTTCATCTTCCAATACTTATCAAGCATTTGACTATGGGTGAAAGCCATATTCATCTTCTCAATCTCCTTCCTTGTAAACCACCTACTTTCTTTAACTTCCCAGCTTTTTTTTGCCTTTCCCTTAACAGACAGCTTGTAAATAAAAACAATTGCATGCAGATTCAGTCTTCTGTCAAACTCCTCATGAACAAATAATAGTCTTGCACTCCTGGCATCAAGTCCTGTCTCCTCTTTCAATTCCCTCTTCATGGCATCTTCAGCCCTTTCCCATTTATCAACATGCCCTCCAGGCAGGCACCACTTCCCGCCCTCAACAAGCGCTCTGTTCCTCTTGGTCAAAAATATTTTTCCCTTATCCTCTATAATGCCTGCAACTGCCACTTCAACCCTCATAAAATTCATCAAAAAGGCAATTATTTTATCTTTCATTTTTTCTCCATAGCTCCCAGTAGACTTTGGTTTTTTTAATTGTTCTTAATAAAGTAGGATATCTTAGTTCTGGTTTCTTCTTCATGCCAAAATAGGACCACCAAAACATATTGCAGTTCTTCAATATTGCTGCAGCCAAAATATTTTTTTCTTCAGCTTTTGATAGCCGACCATATTTCCTGTAAAATTTTAAAAATTGATTAAATTTTGGCTTATCAGGTCTGATAATTTTAAGCAAATCGTTGACTTTAGGCTCATATCTGACATTTTCAAAATCCAATATCCCCGAAATTTCATCTCCTATAAAAACTACATTTCCCTTGTTAAAATCTGAATGAGTGATTAATAATCCTTTATTCAAATCTAAGTTCAAAACTCTGTTAAGCAACTCTTCAAAAAACCCAACATTCGACAGAGCAAGATTGTCCAGCTTTGACTTAGGGATGATATTTTTAATTTTAGCATATTTCTTCCTTATCCAGCCGTAATTATCAATTTTTTTAAATTCCTTAGGAATAACAAACTTAGAAACAAATTTATGATAAACAGCTAAAGCCCTTGCTATACTTTCCCTCTTTTTTTCATTCAGTTTACTAATCTTTCTTCCTTTAATTCTTGGATAAACTTCATATAAATTTCCTTTAATCAGGGAAATAAGGTTTCCATTTTTATTTTTAAGAAACATAGGAGTAGGATATGGAAATTTATGCTCATGAAGGTAATTAAGAATTAGAATCTCCAGCTTTTTCTGCCTGTTCCAGTACTTGTTGTTAAGCCGGTAACCAAGTTTTCTAACAATAAATTCTCCCTTATCAGTTTTGACCTTGAAATTATAATTAATTATCCCGCTAGGGATAAGCTTAAACTCTTTAACTTTCCCAACTTCATAAGCATCGCATACTTCCTGAACATCTTTCTTAGTCAGCTTCATCTCTCTTTCTACTTTATCTCCTCCTTCAATCTAAATCTCGCGACAAAAAACCCTTCTGAATCATTGTCATGCGGATAAATCCTGCAAACTTTTTTAACATTCTTGTCAAACATCTCCCCTTCCCACTCTTGCAAACCAGACCTGCACTTCAAAGGCAATGTGATTTTCTCGACTTCAACAGGAAAGTTCTTCAAGGCAAAATCAACAACTTCTTCATTCTCTTCAGGCGCGTGTGTACAGGTGCTGTATACCAAAACCCCTCCCTTTCTAAGGCACTTCATCGCGCTTGCAAGCATTTTTTTCTGAAGTCTCCCAAGCTTCTTTACAACTTTTGGGTTCCACATTAAAAATGTTTTCGGGCTGCTCCTTAAAGTTCCTTCCCCGGAACATGGGGCATCTAAAAGTATCTTATCAAATTTAAAATCCGTCTTCATAAGCCTCTCGCATAGAACAACTGCATCATTTCTTGTTACAACACAATTGCTCACCCCCATCCTCTCAAGGTTAGCAGAGAGTATCATTATCCTGTCAAGGGCAACATCATTTGCGATTATAGTTCCCTCATTGTTCATCATTGCGGCAATCTGCGTTGTCTTTGAGCCAGGAGAGGCGCACAGGTCAAGAACAAAATCTCCTGGTTTCACATCCAGAGCAATAGCGCTCATCATGGAAGATATTTCCTGCACGTAATAATATCCAAGCAGATGCTCGACAGCATTCCCCAAATCCCCCGGATTCAGGCCTGACTCAATAACCATAATCTCTTTATGATTCTCAAACGGCTGGCTGACTTTCCATCTCTTATTCAGTCTCTTAATCAGTTTATCAGAGCTTATTTTAAGTGTGTTGCACCTTATGAAATTCCTCGGACCGGTATGGACAATTTTCTCAAATGAATCAAAGTCATCAGCATCTTTGAGCAGTTTTCTCATACGCTCCTCAAACAAAGGCTTTATCTGGTACTTCCAGTCTTTTGGCATGCTAATATTAAGAAAAGAGGGTTTTAAGGTTGTTGATTAGCAGCATACTCTTCATCCTGGTACCTTCTGCACCCTTCCTCAAACTCTTGTCTCGGAGGCAGAGAAGGATCTAGAGTTGGAGTTATTTCAAAAATTCCTGCCAGCCTTTTAAAAAGTTCAGGATAATACCAGCACCTTTCATGCCCTTGCTTATCAGTCCACTCCTGAACAACAAGTCTCGCTTCATCGTATCTTCTCCTTGCCTCTGAATCATCCATATCCGACAAAAAGCTATATACTTTAAAAACCCTTATTCTATCACTAAAAACAGGCATTAAAAGTGCCCAATTTGAAAAATGGTCCAGTCATATCCTCCTGTAAACGACGCAAAAATCACAGTTGAAAAGCCAGTAAGGGAAAAGCCAAAATTATCTGAACTGACTAAAATAGAAAAGCCCGGAAGGCCTGTTTCTGCCTCTGAACATGAAGAACTTCCAAAAAAAAGAACAAGGAAAAAAAAGAAAGATTCAGAAGTGGAAGTAAGAATAACAAAGACAAAAAAAGATGCTGTATTAATAATAACAGAAAAGCCCCAGGCCGCTTTGAAAATAGCCTCCGCGCTTGCAGACAAAGCCCCAAGGAAATACTCCGAAAATCATGTCTCATTCTACGAGCTTGAAAAAGACGGAAAGAAAATAATTGTTGCATCAGCAGTTGGGCACATATTCAATCTGACTTATGTAAAAGGCCAGACCGGATGGCCTATATTCGAAATTGAATGGGTTCCATCTTACAGGCAAAAGCATTCAGCATACACAAAAAATTATTACACTCTCCTGAAAAAACTTTCAGCAAGGGCAAAAGAAATCATAATAGCAACTGACTACGACACAGAAGGGGAAGTTATAGGCTGGAATGTTCTCCGCTTTATCTGCAAGGAAGACGATGCGAAAAGAATGAAGTATTCTACTTTGACAAAGCCAGAATTAATAAAGTCATACGAGCACCCGCTTCCGCATCTTGACTGGGGGCAGGCGTATGCAGGAGAGACGAGGCACGTTGTTGACTGGCTGTATGGAATAAACCTTTCAAGAGCACTGATGTCTGCAATTAAAACAACAGGAAGCTTCAAGATTCTTTCAATAGGAAGGGTTCAGGGCCCGGCATTAAAGACAATAGTAGACAGGGAAAGGGAAATAGCGGAATTCAAATCAGAGCCATACTGGCAGGTTTTTGCAATTGCGAATAACACAGAATTCAAGCATCCGAAAGATATTTTCAACAAAGATGAATTAAAAGAGTTTGAAGGAATAAGTGAAGCGGAAGCGGAAACCAAAATAAAAGAGGAATCTATTGAACCGCCCCATCCTTTTGACCTTACAAGTCTTCAAAGGGAATCATATAATCTTTACAAAATAAGCCCGTCAAAAACTCTTCAGATAGCGCAGGCGCTTTATCTTGATGGAATCATTTCTTACCCCAGGACTTCATCTCAGAAAATTCCGCAGGAGATAGAGCCAAAAAAAATTCTCAAGAAACTCGCTGAAAAATTTCCCCAGGCAAAATATGCAACCCGTGATAAGCCTGTTGAAGGAAGCAAGTCTGACCCTGCCCATCCCTCAATTTATCCGACAGGAGAATTTAAAGCCCTTCAGGATGAAGAAAAAAAGCTCTATGAATTGATTGTAAAAAGATTTATTTCGTGTTTCTGCCAGAATGCAATAACTGATAATAAAAGAATAAAGCTCACAGCAGATAACGGAAAAATTTTCACTGCATCTGCACTTGTGATAAAAGAAAAAGGTTGGCTGAACGTCTATCCAAAGATAATGAATGAGTCAAATCTTCCGGACATGTCGGGAAAAATAAGTATAGAAAAAATAAGGTTTGACAGCAAGATGACACAGCCCCCAAAAAGGTACACTCCTGCCTCCCTCGTTTCAATACTTGAAAAAAAGAATCTTGGAACAAAAGCAACAAGATCAATGATAATAGATACTCTTTTTGACAGGGGATATTTAGACGGAAAGAGCATACAGGCAACACCCTTAGGATTGAAATTGATAGAGACCCTCGAAAAACACTCTCCCATAATTATAGATGAAAATCTTACAAAAGAGCTTGAGGAAAAAATGCAGGATATCCAGGAATCAAAATCAGGTTTCAAAGAAAAATACCAGGACATTGTAAAAAATGTAGAAAGGCTTATAGGTGACATCTCTAAAGAATTCAAAGCAAGCGAATCAAAGATAGGCAGGGATTTGCTGGATGGGACGCAGGAATCAAGAGCTATAGAAAGAGAAAACAACACCCTGATGCCCTGCCCTGTCTGCAAGAAAGGCCACTTGGCTATAAAATATTCAAAGAAAAACAAAAGGCAGTTTGTGGCTTGCGACCAATATCCAAATTGCACCGCAACTTACTCCCTTCCTCCTGGAGGGTTCGTTAAAAAAACGGAAAAAGTTAGCGAAGACGGCCTCCCAATTCTCATATCCCTGAAAAAAGGAAAAAAACCATGGGAATTTCCCTTCGACCCTAACTGGAAAGACAAGCAAAATAAAGACAGAGAAAATTAAGCGGCAACATCAAGGCTCTTGCCTGAATATGCTCCTATTGAATAACCTCTTCCTAAAGAATCATATAATGTTGTGCTCTCTTCACTGACAGGATGCTCCGTATAGATAGCTTTCCTTGTCTCCGCAACTGCCTCCTGCGCAAGTCTTAGCAATCCTGAATTCTCACTTCTATCCCTGTTATCTGCTGAAGCCCCGTATGTTGGCTCAATTCTATGAATCAAGGGATAGTGATCGCCGGCACTCTGTACTTTTCCAAACTCAACTCCTCCCCTCAAAACATAATTAGCGCCAACTTCCATCTTACTTACCCTGCCTGTTCCAGGCTCTCAATGAAGGCCTTACTTTTCTCTTAGGGCTTCTTCCCTTCTTGCCTTTCATTCCTCTTGATTTTTTAGCTGCTGAAGTCAATCCTCTTTCAACTCTTTTGCTGTTGTTCCCATTTGAAATCCATCCAAGAGTCCTGTCGTTCTTTATTTCAGGCCTTCCCGGGTCTATCATTATAACTTCATAAAAATAATTCATTCCATCCTGTCCTATCCAATACGAGTTTAACACTTCCATGTTCTTGAACTTCCTTGCCGCCCTGATTTCTGCGACCCACTGATAGCTCATTTTCAGCACCTTTCTGTTTGTCTGCTTTCCGGTTTTCCTTCCCTTAACCTTGGTCATCTCTCTCTTTCTTCCACCTCGGCCAATCTTGACTCTGACAACTATAAATCCTTTTTTTGCCTTGTATCCCAAAGCCCTTGCCCTATCCAGCCTTAACGGCCTGTCAACGACCTCTAAAGAATTTCCTCTACGCCACTCTATAAGTCTCGACTTTGTTTCAATACCTGGCTTTCTCCACGCCTGCCTCAAATAGTGAGATAATCCATTAACCATGCTCTCATTTCATAAAACAGCTTTTTAAAGCTTGCTGTTAGCTGTTAAGAAAAACTTCCCCGTTCTCTTTCCTGATAGAATTGCTTCCTTTCAAGGGCTGCCCCGAAACATCAGCAACAGGGTAGGCGGTAGCATGCTCCCCATCAAGTGTCCTGACGTAAACTGCTCCGGCAATTATACTTATTTCATAATCGCTGTTCAGAATCTTTTCAGGAAGCTCAAAATTCCTTGAATATCCCTCCGAAGACCTGTGAGCAAGGTCTATTTCTGCCTGAACGTTCAAAGCAGTGTCTTTTACCAAAACGTCTCTTTTCTCATTTGTTTTATCAGCAGTATTTATCTGGATTGCAAATGCAAAAGCCATAAAGAAAAAAAGAACCGCCCCTACGAGAATTATGAACTCCACTGAAGATTGTCCCTTATTCCTCATTTACAGAAACTCCATTATCAAGAGCAATTATCTGAATTCTTTTTACTCCCTCATTCTCGCTAAGGTCTCCGGATATGGGCACATTGCTCTTGTATGCACTCTTAGCCACTCCGTTAGCAGTTGAGATGCTCACAACAATCTGGTCCTCAATTATTTCAACACTCTGCACACCTGCCGGAAGATACGCAGTGATTGTAACTCTTGATGGCTCTCCAGAATAAAAGACGCTCTCTGCCCCTGATACAATCTTTTCTGCATAGTTCTCAAGCTGGTAAAATTTGATGCTGTCTCTCAATTGAGCAGAATAATAAACTGCAACACCAAGCACCCCGATTACAAGAAAAGTTACAAACCCCACAACAACAAGATACTCGACACTAATTTGCCCTTTTTTAATCATTTTCAGTTTTTCCTAAGAAGGTTTATAAAACAAAACCTCCATATTAAAATAAACAGCTTCATATTTAAAATCTCTCAAAAAATGGAAAAAAGAGGAGCAGGAAAAATACTGACAGTTCTGATTTCTGCAGTTCTGATAATCATAGCATTGCATCTGATGGCCCACTTCACAGTTTATGGAACGAGAATCCCGACACTCGGGGAAAAGGGAGTCTCTGGGCTTGCAATCGGCCCACTGGGGATAGACGAAAGCGAATTTCAGGACATAAAAGGAAACACCCAAAAAGAAACCTTTTCAAAATACCTTATAGTTGGGGAATGGCTCTTCCTGATAGTCCTTGTCCTTTTCACTTTTGTCAAGGATAGAGTCAGCATGACAAGAGAGGTGATAGACCTGAATATAAAAGAGAGATACAAGAATCCAGGGAACAAGACAGACCTGGACATATTGTACGAAATTCTCAAGGAAAAGAAGACCTTAAGGGTTTCAACAATCTCAAAGATGTTCAACATAGACAAGCGCCTTGTAATGGACTGGATAAACACTCTGGAATCAGGAGATCTTGCCTCAATAAATTACCCAAGATTCGGAGAGCCTGAAGTAAGAATAAATTAAGAGATAACAAATGCCAAAAAAGAAAATCAAACACGTAAAAAAGAGTGGAAAGAAAGCCCATAAGAATCCTGCAAAAATTGAAATCAGGAAAAGTTCAGCACATATGCCGGACTACGAGCTCAAAAGACAGGACATAATGGAGAGGCTTCAAAGGCTGGATCCTTCATTTGTACCTAAAGAACCTCCAATGCCTTTTAAAAAAGAAAACAAAGACGAGCAGGAAGAGACCGAAGGGCAGAAAGAGACTGAAGAGAAAAAAGGAACTGAAGAGCAAGAAGAAAAAGAAATTCAAAAAGATAAGAAAAAAATTGAAATAGGACTTCCAAAACTTCCAAAAAAAACAGTTTTAGAAAAAGCCCCTGATAAATACGAGAATTCTGATGAGAGCCCTGCATTAAGAGCAGAAGAAGTGATTCCGATTAAAACCCAGGACCTTGAAGAGAAGAACGCAAAGCTGATAGAAAAATATGGCATAGAAGTTGACAAGGCTGCGGTAAGCGTGGAAATAAAGCAAACAGAAAGGGGCGTCAAATATTATCTGCATGTGCCGAAGATAGACATAGCAACAACCTCGCTTCTGAACGAAATAAGAAATGAGCTTATCTCAATAACAACTATCAGCATGAAGGAACTGACAGACCCTAACTCCCTTAATACAATAAAGAAAAGATTTATGAATGACGCGCAAAAAATACTTCGGGAGAATCTCCCAAACCTCCAGCAGAAATCGGAAGACTTTCTTATAGGAAAGCTTATTCAGGATATGCTTGGACTGGGAAGTATAGAATTTCTCATAAATGACCCCAATCTTGAAGAGATAGTTATAACATCCTCAACAGAGCCAATAAGGGTTTTCAGTAAGAAATACGGATGGGTTTCAACAAACCTGATAATAGAAAAAGAAGAGGAGATAGTCAATTACGCAAACATCATAGCAAGAAGGGTAGGAAGGCAGATAAACGTCCTTAATCCTCTACTCGACGCACATTTAGTCACAGGAGACAGAATAAATGCGGTCCTCTATCCTATTAACACAAAAGGAAATACCATAACAGTCAGGAAATTTGCCCGTGACCCTTTCACTATAATCGACCTGATAAAAAGCAAAACATGTGACCTTGACATCGCTGCACTTCTCTGGCTTGCAATAGAATATGAAATGAACATCCTTATTTCCGGTGGAACTGCCTCAGGAAAGACTGTTTTTCTAAACGCCTGCATGCCGTTTATCCCTCCAAATCAAAGGATTATCAGCATAGAAGATACGAGAGAGCTTATGCTTCCTCAATTTCTTTACTGGACGCCGCTTGTTACAAGAACACCAAATGCTGAAGGAAAGGGAGAAGTCAGCATGCTTCACCTACTTATAAATTCATTAAGAATGCGTCCGGACAGAATAGTTTTGGGAGAGATGAGAAAGTATGAAGAAGCAATGGTTTTATTCGAGGCAATGCACACCGGGCACTCTGTATATGCAACAGTCCACGCAGATTCTGCAGCAGAAACAGTTTCGAGACTTACAAACCCTCCATTAAATGTTCCCCCAAATCTTCTTCGTTCAGTAAACCTTAATGTCATAATGTTCAGGGACAGGAGAAAAGGAATCAGAAGAGTTCTTCAGGTTGCTGAATTTGAGGCCGGAAAAGATGACGCAAAAGCAAACATCCTTTACAGGTGGTCTCCGGAAGAAGACAGAATAATAAAACATAGCGAAAGCTCAAGGTTTTTCGAAGAAGTGAGCAGGCATACCGGAATGTCCGAACAGGAAATGAACAAGGCACTTGAGGAGAAGAAAAATATTCTCTCCTGGCTGGTAAAAAATGAGATGAGAAGCCTTAAGGAAGTTGGCAAGGTAATGGACATCTATTACAAGAATAAGGAAACCCTAATGAAGATTATAAGTAAAAATGACAAGAAGAGCATCATTTAAAGATGGACACAAAAATAAAGTTCAAGGTTCCGTTTACAATAGCTGAACTGGAGAAGCAAAAGCAGAACTCCCATTTTCTTAACAAGTACTTCAGGCACAAGCCAAAATCAAAACTGCAATTCTATCTCGAGAACAGCGACACCGGAATATCAAGAGAAGAATATCTTTCAATATGCCTCAAGAATTTCCTGATATCATTTGTCCTATTTTATATAATATCCACGACTTTCTTTTTCTTCCTAAAGATAAGCTACTCCTTCCTTGTCTCAATTCCCGTTGCATTCGCCTTTGCTGGATTCATATATTTCAGCCAGGCAATATACCCGAAAGTCTACGCTTCCAGAAAACAGAGAAATATAGAGAAAAATCTAATTCCCTCGTTAGAAGACATGCTTATACAGCTTAATTCCGGAATCCCCCTTTTCAGCATTCTTGTAAACATTTCAACGTCTGACTATGGATTCCTTAGCGTTGAATTCAAAAAAGCTGTTAGAAAAATTAATGCCGGATATCCCCAGATGGAAGTTCTTGAGGAGCTCGGGGAAAAAAATCCCTCTCCTTTTTTCAGAAGGGCATTATGGCAGATAAGCAACGGTATGAGGGCGGGAAGCGACATATCGATAATTATCAGTGAAAGTATCAAGGCGCTTAACGAAGAGCAGTTGATTCAGATTCAGAACTACGGAAACAAACTAAATCCACTGATAATGTTTTACATGCTTATATCAGTAATCATACCCGCACTTGCAATAACTTTTATGACTATAATAACCTCCATGGTAAGCCTTCCCTCATTTACATCAACTCTCCTTTTCATCACCTTGTTCGTATTTGTCATGATAATCCAGGTGACGTTTCTCGGGATAATAAGATCTGTGAGGCCTAGTTTACTATGAAAGAAGAAAAGGAAAACAAGCTGAAAAGAGAAAAGAGAAACCAGGACATAAGAAAAAACATAATGGTTTCCGGAAAAACAAACATAATTGTCACTTCCTGCCTGTCCGTTTTTACCACAGTCATCGCACTAATATTCTCAAGAAGCCTGCTTATTACAGCCGTGACTCTGTTCTCTTCTATAGTCCTTGTTCAGATATACTTTGCAATCAAGCAGATTCTGAAAGAAGCAGAAAGGCTCAAAAAAATGGAATCTTCATTCCCTGACTTTATACAGCTCGTATCTTCCAACTTAAGGGCAGGCATGACAATTGATAAAGCCCTGCTTTTGAGTTCAAGAAAAGAATTCGCCCCTCTCGATGAAGAAATACTTCACCTTGGAAAAGACCTTGTCACAGGAAAAGAAATATCCACTGCCCTTGAAGAAATGGCAAAGAGGGTTGGCTCAGAAAAAATAATCAAGACAATCAATCTCATAGTGTCAGGAATAAGGTCTGGAGGAAATCTTGCAACCTTGCTGGAACAGACCGCCTCAAGCATGAGAGAAAGAAACTTCGTGGAAAAAAGGGCGGCATCAAATGTCCTTATGTATGTGATATTCATATTTTTCGCAGTCGCAATTGGTGCGCCTATCCTGTTCGGGCTCTCATCTGTGTTAGTTGAAATACTCACCGACCTCCTTTCAACTCTTCCAGAACTTGACGCATCCGTTTCGGTACCATTCACGCTGACAAGCATAAGCATCTCTGTAACTTTCATAACTTACTTTTCCCTTGCATTCATAATAGCCACAGATATAATGGCCTCATTCGTTCTCGGTCTCGTAAGTAAAGGAGAGGAAAAAGAGGGCTTGAAGTACCTCCTGCCCCTTGCTCTTGTAAGCATAGTTATATTCCTGATTGTGAGAGTATTCCTAAGAAGTTATTTTGGAGGGCTATTCTGATTCCCTAAGCAGTTAGGTTTTTATATCTCTAAATTTTATACTGAATATGAAAAAAAAGAAGGCTTCAAAATCTCCTGTAAAAAAACCGGCATTAAGAAAGAAAAAACCTGAAAGTAAGAAAAGCTCTAAAGTCCAGACAGGAGTATCTGTGCTCGATTCTCTTATACAGGGAGGATTCGAGAGAAATTCAACAAATATGATAGTAGGAAGTTCAGGAAGCGGCAAGTCAATTCTTGCAACCCAGTTTTTAATGGGCGGAATCAAAAAGGGAGAAAGCTGCCTTTACGTGACTTTTGAGGAAAAAAAGGAAGAGTTTTTCAGCAATATGAAAAAATTTGGCTGGGACTTGGAAGAATATGAAAAGAAAGGTCTCCTTACATTTCTTGAATACACTCCAATAAAAGTCAAGACAATGCTTGAGGAAGGAGGAGGAGCTATAGAGTCTATAATCCTTAGAAAGAAGATAAGCCGAATGGTAATAGATAGCATAACCTCTTTTGCCCTTCTCTTCGATGACGAGCTTGAAAAAAGAGAAGCTGCCCTGTCCCTGTTCAACATGATAAGCGATTGGAACTGCACCTCCCTACTTACCCTGGAAACAGAGCCCCCAAAGAGTAATCAGTCGACAACTCATACGCTTGAATTTGAGGCAGACTCAATAATTCTTCTGCATTACATAAGGAGCAAGGGGCAAAGAGAGAGATACCTCGAAGTCTTAAAAATGAGGGGAACAGATCACTCTACAAGTCTGCATAAGATTGATATAGGAAAATCAGGGATAACAATCCAAAAGTCAGGTGCAAAAACACCCTCTTCCCTTTAACAACAACATTAAATACACATTTTTACTTGTTATAAAATGAGGAAAAAGAGGGGGCAGGCGTGGGGATTTGATTTGATGATTGCCACAATTATCTTCATTTCCGGAATAGTTGCATTCTACTTATATTCATTGAATTATCAGACTGAAGCCCAGGAAACCCTCGATGCTCTTTTCTACGAGGGAAATGCAATAGCCCAAGACATATTATCAGAAGGATTTCCCACAAACTGGAATATCAACACAGTTCAAAAAATAGGGCTGACAAATGACGGAAAGATAAATGCGACAAAGCTTGAGTATTTTTACAATCTCTCCGTTCAGGATTATCAAAGGACAAAAATCCTTCTTGACGCTAAAAATAATTATTATATGAACTTCTCTAATGGAATGGTGATAGGCCAGCAGGCAATTGAAGGAATCGGTCTCCCTCCATCAAGCCCTGCCAATATTATTAAGATAACAAGATTCACAATATACGGGGAAAAACCCACGTCAATTAACATATTCATATGGAATTAAAAAAAGAAGGTGCCTTTTTCAGCATAGACGCGCTAATAGCAGTAGCAATAATTTTTCTGATAATAACAATTGCCTATCCTGTTGTGAGGCAAACAACCCAGCAGACAGAGCTGCATTACGACATACTTAGCTCCCTCTCAAATCTTAAAGTAGGGGATTATGATAATGCTTACGTGCAGTCACTTATAATCGACGGAACAATTCAGAATCCAAATAACACTCTTTTGGAGCAGATAGGAGAATTTTATATAACAGACCCTGAAATAGCAAAAACAATCGGCGAATCAATCCTTTCAGATATAAGCACAAACGAAAATCTTGGGCTATGGTACGGCACAACCCTTATTGCCTCAAAAAACAAATCTTCTTACGACCCCGATAACTCAATCCTGATAGACACTGCAAGACAGACAATAACAGGAATTCAGAACGGAACAAATGTAACAGGTTTCTCTGCAAGAGCATTCTTGTCCTCAAGCTTAAGAGAAGAATACTTTTACTTTGGCGGTTATATTGGTGACGGCAACATCTCAACAAAGATAGAATTCAATGGGAATATAACCTCTGCTTCAATGGAAATGGCAATAAACAATCCGTTTGACCTATACATAAATAATGTCTCCTCCGGTTCCTACTCCGCTTCCCCCTCAGACTTCACCCCTTCAAATTACACCCTTCCTACAGGAAACTTCCAGACAGGAGAGAACATAATAAGAATAGAAGGGGACAATATCCATATAGCTGGAGGATTCATAAAAATAACTTATGAGGCTGAAATAGAATACCAGCAGCCGCAAAGATATAATTTCCCTGGAATAACCGGGCTGATAAATTTATACGATGGAGTTTACATCCCTCAAACTCCTGATTCTCTTTACATAAGTCTTCACCTGGACACTAACAACACAGAAATTATCCTGAACCTCGGAAACAAAACAATCTATAACGGCTCAACATCACAGGAGGAAACAATAACCTTCTCAAACTCCCAGCTTTCTTCATTGATTGACTACTCAAGCCTTGCAGATAAAACGACTCCTTTAAGACTCGGATTAAAAAATGTAACTTTTGTCAATAACGGGACTGGAGAAGCAGATGTAGTTTCTGTAACTGACTTATCAGGAAGCATGAACAATGATAAGTTAACGAACGCCAAAATTGCAAATGATGTCCTGATTGATGCCCTGCTGAATGTCACAGGAAATAGAATAGGGCTTATAGGATACAACTCCAGGACAATAGAAGGATATTCACATCATCTTTCAACAAATGTACAATCACTAAAATCAGTAGTTAGCAGCTGGAGGTCTGGAGGTTTTACATGCATCTGTTGTGGAATAAACAGCGCAAGAGACGAATTTGTCCTTAATTCGAACGAATCCAAGACAAAAGCAATGATTGTAATGAGTGACGGGAGGGCAAACAAAAAATGCGATGAGCAGGGACAGGCAGACCCTAAACAGGATGCAATACTTGCAGCATGTCAGGCTTATCAGAATTATAATATAACTGTGCATGCCGTAGGCTTTGGAACAAGTGCGGACGAAGAAACACTGCAGGCAATAGCCGCCTGCGGAAATGGCTCATATTTCTATGCAGACATAGAGGAACTGGCACTGATATACCAGCAGCTGGCAGAAAACATAATAGAGACAACTTTTGAGGAACAGACAGTTGGGACTTCAGGAGACATAACAACAAAGCTTTATCCCGACTCATACATAGAATTCAATTATAGCTCTCCAACACCTCCTTACGGCCTTCTTATAACAAAAGAAGAGCTTTTTGATAACACTCTTTCATGCTCATTTGATATTATCTCGAATGCAACAATCATAAGTTCAAATGTAGTTTCATATTCTGGTTCAAGATGGACAGATAATGTTGTGGTAAACGGACAGGAGATATACAATCTTGAAGATTTTGGAAAGCCGTATATAGAGCTCGGAGACCCTTATTCCATAAATATCCCGACTTACCTTCTAAATCAGTCTAACTACCTTGAACTGACAACAGGAGCATCAAAAGGGAATTCTTCCGCAGGTTCAGCTTCAAATAAAGTCATTTATACCCTTCTTACAAACGTGTCAGGATTTTCCGCAATTGCTGCAAATGCAAACGGATGCACCTGGACAATCCAGTTCGAGGATTACACCAACATCACTGCACCAATACCCTCAAATTATTCTGGCTCCGAAAACTGCTACTATCAGTCAACAAGAACAGAGTACAATGAAAATGATGCAATCCAGACAGCTGTATTCAATCTTCTAAGAAAACTGGATTTGGATTCAAACAATCTTATAGACACAAAGTTCACAGAGCAGAATCTTGAAATAAGCACTTCGGAGATAACAGGCATACCCTACACATGGTCGACTGAAGTTCAGGTGAGAACATGGAGATAATGAACAAGAGAGGAATATTTTTCACAATACTTGTAATCCTTATATTTTCACTTTTTCTCGCATCTTTTACATTTTATTCAGGAATAAAAGAAAGAAAAACGACACAAAAAAGAGTTGAGTCCATGAACAGCTTCCTTCTTTCAGTAGAAGAGGATCTCCCAAGAAAATTATTTGTTTCCGGATTTAGGTCCATTTTTATACTTGAAACAAAGATAATAGATTCAGGAAATTACATCTCAAATCCTGAAAGCAGGATGGAGGAAATGATATTCAATGGAACTCTTGACGGGGAATCTCAGGAGCTCATGCTCGGGGCCACATATCCGGAAATAATCTCATCAGTGCAGGAAAGGGCGGACAAGATAAATGTAAACCTCACTCTTGGAAATCCTGTTTTTTCCGTTGAGCAGGAAGACCCTTGGAATGTCAAATTCACCCTTGAGGTAGATTTGTCTATGCAGGACAAATCAGGGCTGGCTTCCTGGAGCAAGACAGAAACAATAACTGCTTACGTCCCTGTCCAGAATTTTGAAGACCCAATCTATGTTGTGAACACAAACGGACTTGTTATAAATAAGATAATAAGAAGCCCTTACTCTGTCTTTGTATCTGGAAATGATTACACCAATCTTTCCCTGCATTCGGAAAACTCATATTATATAGCTGACTCAGATGCTCCTTCATTCATTGACAGGCTGCAGGGAGTGATAAGCGAAAGCCCGAACGGAATAGAATCTCTAGTAAATCTACAGGAATTATCTCAAAAAGGAATAAACGTTCAGGACAAGACTGTAGTTGACCATATCTACTTCTCAAGCAGTAATCCTTCATCCTGTTTTGTCCAGGGAATGCCTTCCTGGTTCAAGCTTGATACCAGCCATCTTGAAGTTTATAATGCAACATGCTCCTGACGATAAATAAGAATATTTATAAACCTCCAGCCCTTAAAATTGATATACACTAGGTAAAAGGAGGTTAGAAAATGCGTAACAAAAGAGGACAGGCAGCTATGGAGTTTTTGATGACTTACGGCTGGGCTATTCTGGCTGCAATCATCGCAATCGGCGTCTTGGCGTACTTCGGTGTCTTCAGTCCAGGGCAATATGTCGGAAGTTCTGCTGTAGTTACCGCGCCTTGGTATGCGAATGCGTGGAATATAGACACAACAAACGTAAACCTCGAGCTTCAGAACAATGGTGGAGAGACCTTAACAATCCATGATGTCAGCGTAGACCCATCAGATGGAGCTACCGGATGTACAAACACAGGACTCGTTGGAGCTGTAAACTCAAGTGGGTCTCAGATAGTTAATGTTGCATGTGCTGGAATGACTTCTGGATCAACATTCAGAGGAGATATAACAATAACATACTCCAGGCCAAGCAGCGGACTTAACTTAACTTCTACAGGTTCCATAACTGATACAGTCAGGTAATTTTTTATTTTTTATTTCCTAATTCTTATTTTATTTTTCTCATAAACAGATTTATAAAACCCTACTTCTAAAAACCTTTAAGATCCCGTAGTTCAGCCCGGTTAGAACGCTGCTCTGATAAGGCAGAGGTCCCAAGTTCAAATCTTGGCGGGATCATTCATATTACAAAGGCTTAAAAAATATCTCCTTCTTGTAAGATTATGCGAGAATATGACCAAAATCTGCAAGGTTATACCAATGAAAGACTTACACATGAAATTGCAAAATTGCGTTATGACTCCATAAGAGATATTATTGATAATCTATCCGGCGAATTAGAAAAACAGGCAGAAGAAGATTTGGGAAAAGGTCGGCCTATGCTTCATGTAGAAGTAACAGCGGCCGTAAGAAACTTAAGAAATGCAGTAGATAGCTTGAATAAAGCATGGAACATTTCCAGACCACACATAAACCATTAAATAATTACTGCAGTCCGAACTCAACAAAAAGCTTTGAATCATCCACGCTGTATCCTTTCAAAGGCAGGTTGATTGGCAGGCTGTTCACATATACCTTCTTCTTCCCTATCGCTTTTACCTCATATCCGTTCTCAAGCTTTGATACAAAAACATCATTCACATCTTCTATTCCGGGAGCCCTCAATTCATAGACAATCTTATCGCTCAATCTCCTGACCTCCGTCTTTGCCTCAACTCTTGGCTTTCCTGACATCTTATCAAGCTGGTCCTGGGTAATCCCCTTTCTCTTTATAACCTTCTTCTTTCTAACCGGAACATTCCCAAATTTTATCCTTATGCCGTTTGGAATTTCTTCCACTTCAGATTCCTGAAACTGCTTCTCAAACCCTTTCATCATTTCAGGCATGCTCCTCACAAGATTATTCAGCAGTTTTTCTATAATCTTGTCGCTTATCCCAAATCCCCCTCCCCCAACAAGAGGAAGCTGCTCAACATTGTTTTTTCCAAGAAGGCCAAAATCCCTTTCGTCCTTTTTCGGATTTCTCAAATCTCTGCCACAGGTAGGGCAAAAGCTATACTTCTCTTTAATTCCTGTTTTGCACTTTGGGCATTTCTCTCTCTTAAACATAATATTAATCAATATCCCTGACTTTTAAAAGTTATGGTAGAGAGTTCTATGGATTTTGGGCAGAAACAAATCATTTCCCATGTATAAAATTCTTAAACCAGACAATATCAGAGCTTATCATTCTGAAAGGATGGTGTAAATCAGAGGAGAAGCCATTCATGACCTCTTGGTCCCTTTCGTCCTTTATCTGCGGCAGAAAGAAGAGAGAAGCCATAATCATCAATAAAGCCGAAAGCCCGAATACAAAAAATATTGGCTCTGTGAAATGAATAGGAAGGTATTGTATCATAAATCCTCCTATAAGGCCGCCAAGGAAAACTCCTACCCCAACCAAAGCCGAAGTGTATGCAACACAAAGCCCTCTTTTCTGCGGCTTGACCGCCTCGTATGTGAAATTAGTGACTGCAATGGCAAAAGCAGCATTAGCAACTCCTGAAATCAAACCCGGTATAAAAAATAATGCCCACGGGTCTTTGAGAAATATCCACAATATCGGAATGGTTGGAAATAAAATTCCTGAAACATAGAGTAGCTTTACATTTCCATACTTATCTGAAAACTTGCCGGCAAGAGGAGTAAAAATCAGGTAAAAAATAGTGGAACTCATTGCAATCAAAGTAAATGTAAGATAGCCAAAGCCCAAATCTTCAAGCATATAGACTGCAAAGAAAGGGGAAGAAATCATGACAGCAAAAAAGAATACTGCCTGATAAAAAGCAAATTTCCCGAAATTATCATATCTTTTGACAAAGCTTGAAAATGTGAAATAATACCCTCTTCTCACTCTGAAATTAGGGTTGAACATCCGTTTAATAAAATTCCTGGAGATGCTCCTGAAAATTATTGTCAAACCAAAAAGAACGCTAAATCCGAAAATAGCCATTCCATTTGTCTTAAAATAGTCCAGGGCTAGCCCACCAAAGAAAAAGCTCACAAGCCCTACAAATCCGACTATCCTGTTCCTGTTTGCAAAATATCTCCCCTTACTATCATCAGATATTAAGTCCCCCATCCATGAGAAAATCGCGGGCCTTCCCATACCTGTAAGGAAAATCACAGCCCCATAAAGAATAATCAGAATGTAAGGAAGATAAAATGCCAGCTGCCCGCGCCAAGACAAATAAGCGACACCCATGATTAAAAGCCAGAAAAGATTCTCAAGGGTCTTCTCCAGAGTTATTATCTTCTTTCTGGAAAACTTTTCAAGAAGCCTGCTTCCAAATAATTCTCCTATAGGGGAAACCAATCCGGAAAAAGAGCTTAATATCCCTATATGAAAGCTGTTAGCCCCTATTAGTAGAGCAAAGGGGGTGATAAACGAGCTTCCAAGGTTTCCCGCGACAGATTGTGCGGACCCCTCTGCGATGCTATATTTCAGGGCATGCTCTTTGGAATGAAGAACATAAGGGCTTTCCTTTATTACAATCTCCTCCTTTCTTCTCCCCATTAGGATTAAATGAAAACTTGATTAATAAAGTTTGCCCGTATTATCCCTTCCATCAATGTAAATATCAACTTCTATTTGTGCAAGCTGCCTCTGCCTTTCAGAATATCCCACATTCAAATCATGGGTTGAATCAAGAACCCTCGCCATAATATCTCTCTCCATCCTGAAAGCAATATCAGGAAAGCAGTTCGGATCATATTCCCTGACCATTACCCTAAAAACAAAATAAGTATAAAAATGCGCCGACCGGGAGTCGAACCCGGATCGCGAACTTGGGAAGCTCGAATCATAACCACTAGACCATCGGCGCTTTGCAAAACAATAAACCAGCACTAATTAAATCTTATCTTCCGCAAATCTTTTTATATCCCTCAGGTTTAATCATCTATGGCAAAATATTACGTAACCACTCCCATATACTATCCTAATGATGTCCCCCACATTGGGCATGCATATACAACAATTGCGGCAGATGTCCTGAATAGATGGAACAAGCTTCAGGGAAAAGAAACCTTTTTTCTTACAGGCACAGATGAGCACGGAAAAAAGATAGCTGAAGCTGCTGAAAAATCAAAGCTCACCCCAAAAGAGTTCGCAGATAAATTGATTCCGGAATTCAAAAAAGCCTGGCAATTATTGAATATAGATTATGATAGGTTCATAAGAACAACAGACAAGGACCATGAAAAAATTGTTCAGGAAATATTGCAGAGAGTTCATGACAAAGGCGACATATACAAGGGGGAATATGAGGGCCTTTATTGTACCGCGTGCGAAGCTTATTACACGGAAAAAGATTCAATAGATAACTGCTGTCCAATCCATAAAAGGCCTCTTGAGAAATTAAAAGAAGAAAGTTATTTCTTCAGGCTCTCAAAATACCAGCCATTTCTTTTGGATTTATACAGGAATAATCCTCAATTTATATCCCCGGATAAAAGAAGAAAGGAAATAATAAACAGGGTAAAAGAAGGCCTGCATGACCTCTCAATATCAAGAACATCCTTCAACTGGGGCATTCCCCTTCCATTTGATAAGAAGCACTTTTCATACGTCTGGTTTGATGCATTATTAAATTATTATTCAGCAACAAAAGAAAAGGGGAGGGAAAAGTTCTGGCCGGCAGATATCCATTTAGTCGGAAAAGATATCCTCTGGTTTCACGCAGTTTACTGGCCTGCTATCCTCAAATCAGCCGGAATAAAGATGCCAAAAAAGATATTCGCCCATGGATGGTGGACAGTTAACGGGGAGAAAATGTCTAAAACAGCAGGAAATGCGATTAAAATAAAAGAGCTGGCAGATATAGCAGGCACAGATTCTGCGCGCTATTTCCTTCTAAGGGAAACTTCTTTCGGGGACGATGGCGACTTTTCAAAAGAGATGCTAATAGAAAGGCATAACAATGAGCTTGCAAACAAGCTCGGGAATTTAGTAAGCAGAGTTTCAGCACTCGCAGAAAAATACGGTCTGGAAAAAGCAAAAGCAATAGATTCAAAAAAAGTCATTAAGAAAACAAAAGATTATATTGAAGATTTAAAGTTTGACAGGGCAATTTACGAAATCTTTGCATTTATTGATAAAACAAACGAATTTATCCAGAAAGAAAAGCCATGGGAAACCCACGATTCCAAAGTGATCTATCAGGCATCCAATGCAATAAAGGATTCAGCCATCCTTCTCTACCCATTCATCCCGGAAACATCCGAAAAAATTGCCGGAATATTCAACTTTAAGATATCTCTTGATTCTTTAAACAAGCCGCTGAAAACAACAAAAATTAAAAAAGCCCCAATCCTATTTGAAAAGATAAAATGACAGAAATACCAATAGAAGATTTCAGGAAACTTGACATAAGAGTGGGTACAATAGTAAAAGTAGAAGACCATCCGGATGCAGACAAGCTTTACGTCCTTATTGTAGACATAGGAGAAGACGAAGACAAGCTTATAGTTGCAGGATTAAAAGAGCACTATAAAAAAGAAGAGCTTGAAGGCAAGAAGGCCATTTTCATAGTAAATCTGAAAGGCACGAAAATAAGGGGGGTTGAAAGTGAAGGAATGCTCCTTGCAGCAGTGTCAAATGATAAAAAATCAGTATCTATACTTCAGCCGGAAAAGGAAATGGATGAAGGAACAAGGATAAGTTAATCCTCTTTCAGTTCAAAGATTACCTCATAATCAACAGGAATCTTATCAACAGAGAGTATTTCATAATAAGACAAAAGCACCTCATCACACTCTCCTTCTGTGTGTAAGTCAATCTCGAAGGCAGCCTTCTTTACTATGTCATTTCTGATAATTCTTTTTTCCATTTCGTAGCTGCATCCGCTGGCTTCTATCTTCTTTCCAAGAAGAGTCTTAGACGAATCGTATTCCCAATCAGATAAATTATAGCACCTGCTTAATCTTGTGTTCTGCAAATCCCTGAAAGAAGCCTCACTATTAATCACAAACTGGGAATCAAAATCTATGAAACAACCAGCGCTTGGGGATGTAAGTTCTGCAAACCCTGTTTCCCTGTTGCTCCCTGAATAAAATCCGTTCTCCAATCCTTTCGCAATAATCAAAAATGCAAGGACAACAACTAAAAGAAGAATCAGCCGCAGATACAATCTGTCAGATTTTCTTTTCATTTATCTTGCAAACATTCTCACTAAAAGATTAGGCTCCCTGTATCTGACGCCCGCAATTTTAGCAGCAATTTTCTTATAAGCCAGAGCCGCCCTTGAATTAGGGCTCACATGGACAATAGAATCCTTCTTCGCAAGCGCAGTCTGCATATTTCTGTCTTCAGGAATCACCCCAAGAACAGGGATTTCAAGAATATCTTTTATGTTACCTATAGTCATCTCGCTTTTCCTGCCTCCAACTCTTGTGACAATGACTCCCATTATGTTCTTTCCCATGCCTTCTATAAATTTTATTGCCTTCAAAGCATCAGTTACCGCAGGAACTTCCGGATTAGTTACAATTATTATATCATCTGCGGCCTCTATGCTTCCTATTGCCTCCTCCCCAAGACCAGAAGCGCCATCATAAATAATAAAATCATTTGACATTTTTTTGAGCTTCTTCGCAACTTCCTTCAGTTTCCCGTGGTCTATGCTTTTAAGATCCTTTACTGACAAAGACCCGGGAATGATTCTTGTTCCTGATTCATGTTCATAAATTGCATCGCCTATCCTCGCTTTCCCAGCCAAAACATGATTAAGGCTGACAGGAACAATTGGAACACCAATATGCAGTCCAAGGTTTGGAGTCGTAAGATTTGCATCTGCGATTATCACATCCTTCCCAAAAAAGTTCAGAGCAGTACCGAGGTTAATAGAAGTAGTAGTCTTCCCAACCCCTCCCTTCCCTGAAATAACTGATATTAGTCTCACCATTTGCAAACTTGTCAAGTAAAAGAGAATTATTTGAGATAGCTTATAAACTTTTCTAACAAATCCGAATATTCCTTCAATTTATCGAGGTTTATGCTTATAATCTTTCCCCCATACGTGACTTTAAGATTGACTCCCTTCCTAAACTCGCTTTCTCTGACTTTCTCAAGCTTTTCAATGTCCCTAAACATTTCATATAGCTCCAAGGTTTCAAAAACAACCGGCTCATCAGCATAAATTTTCTTCAGCTGGATTAATTTAGCCCTTGGCGCTTCTGGAACAGCCTTCCATTTCTTATTTTTCTTTGCCTTTTTTATAAGCTCTTCCGTAGCCAATTCTATCATTACCTTCCATCTTAGAAGCAGATTAATAATTACGTCACAAGTTTTTGTGTACTTCAGACTGACATATAATAAATGATCTGCGCTTATTTTCTCCTTTATAACGTTGTCCATTACCAAAAACCACCCCTCATAGAAGCATACTTTCCGAAGCTAATAAGGTATTTATACCTTTCTAATTTTTTCTACTTCCTACTATTGAGTGAAACCAGCAACTAAAGCAAAAATTTACCACTCTTATAGATTAATTTTTCACTTCCATCAGCCAAAATAGCAGTAACTTCCTTATCTTCAGTTGAGACCATATCCGTATGTACAGCAGACTCATTATAGCCCATTTCAGCCCATTCTCTCTTACTTACCTTATCCGCTTTTCCCGGATAAGACTCTTTGTAGGCCTCTCCTAAAGCAATATGTATGTTCCCGAAGTCCCCCCCTATATTTTCATCGTACAGGGTTTCAGCCATAAACTTTTTTATTCTGGAAAGCCTCACATCTGTCAGGGAGAATTCGCCTATCCTATCCGCCCCCTCAACTTTAATCATCTCCTTAAGCACATCAAGCCCCTTATCAGCATAAACATTCACCACTTTTCCTTTCTTAAACTCCAATTCAATTCCTTTGACAATATTCCCATACCTGTATAAAGGCTGATTAAATCTCAATTTTCCTTCAGCAATTCTATTATCCGGGCTTATGAAAACTTCAAAGCTGGGAATATTTCTCCCGCTTCCTCCAAGCCACTTCCTGTTCTTTCCAATTCCTATAATAAAATCAATCCCCTCTCCTTTGACCTTTAATTTTTCAATCTCAAGCTCACTCAATGCAGCCCTTGTCCTCTCAACCTCTTCAAACACTTCTTTCCATTTTTTAACAGGATTATTTTCATTCAGGAAACATGCATTGATTATCTCCTGCCAATAGCTTTCTAAGCTCAATCCCGCCTCCCTGGCAGAAGCTTCAGTCCCATATAAGGCCAGGGTCCATGTAAACTTGCCTTTGTTCTCCTTATCCCTTCTCCAATCCTGGAAAGGTTTATACGCTTTACTTCTTCTCATTATTTTCCCAGGACTTATTCCCTCAAGCTCTTTCTTATTTGTATCTGCAATAATAGAAATAGCATGATCCATCTCATCAACGGCTCCCTTCAAATATTTACCAGGGAAAAAATCCAATTGTTCATCACTAGCTAACTCATAGAAATCTCTTGCAACATCATCCGGAAGATAGTTAATAATCGGATTACCTCCTGCCTCAAGAACCGCCCTTCTCAGAGAAATAAGTAAAGGTTTAGCAACCTCAGGAACCTGCAAAAAAACAACCTCTCCTTTTTGGATTCCAGCCCCACTATTCAAAGCAAACTTCACAAGAACATCAGCATACTTATCCAATATCTCTTTTTCAGGAACGTACATCTTTTACTCACTTAACCTGACAATAGACTCTGCTATGTCTCCTGTCTCTTCCAGAATCTTTCTAACCTCATCCTCCGGCCTTCCTGTCTTTTCCATTATCATATCTATATCTTCCTGCGAGAAATCAGGCTCTTCAGCGACACTTCCTGTGACTTGCCAGCTCACCTGTCCATGCATCTCTGTCTTCATCACGCTCGGGTTATCAATAATGATATTTCCGGAATCCCTTTCAATTATAACTCTCTTTGCCTCAATCTCTTCCTGCTTGATGCCCATCTTTGACATCATCCCCTGCAGTTTTTTAGGGTCCATTTTTCCAAGTCCAGGTATCATCTTTTAATATAAAACTCCTTCTTTAAATAACATTCTAAGACCCTCTCACTAGGAAAATATAAAGGTTTTGGCAGATTATCAAGAGCAAACCATTTCCACTCGGTTATCTCGTCAGGTTCCTTGACTTTCGGCTCTCCTTCAAAATTTTCACATAACAGCCCGATTGTAACAAAATGGGCATGTTCATTTTTGTCGTTATTGACACAAATAATTTTTACGCTTTTCAAATTCAAACCCGTTTCCTCTTCTGCTTCTCTCATTGCGGTCTGTTCAAATTCTTCCCCAATTTCTATGCTCCCCCCCGGCATAGTCCATGTACCTTCTCCGTGCAGTTCAGAATCTGCCTTATCCGGGTCTTCGTGTCTTTTGCCAAGCAGAATCTTTCCATTTTTCAGAATCAAAACCCCAACACCTGCATTTACCTTATTTTTTGCCATTAAATCACTCCTTAATCTCAACCTTCGTCCCGCATTCAGGGCAGAACTTCTCATCACCTGAAAGATATTTGTTGCATCCCTGGCAAACAGGCTTCTTCTTATCCTTTTGGATGATAGTCTTATATCCCAGCTTCCCTCCGGAAACAAGAGCTGAAAACGCATTTGGCACGGCATCAGATTCCTGTAATTCCCTTAAGTCTCTTCCATCCATTTTAAGCTACAGGCCAGAATATCTTCAGCCCAATCACAATAACAATTATTGCCAAAATAAACCCTATCACCGCCCCTGGATTTAACATGAACTTGCTCTTATACCCCTCATCATATCTCATCAGCCCACCGAAAACTCCGGGCACCTGTATCTTATTGTCTGCCATATTTCTTACTCTTCAAGCTTCCTTAAAAATCTTTCCTTGTTCCTATCTAATATTCTATAAACGTGTGTTAGAAAAAATTAAATATCTTCCTTCATTAAACATACGTGGTAAAAGACAAAATTGGATTAAAAGATTTAGCAGATAATTTCAGTTATTTTCATGTTAAAATCGAAAGAGAGTTCTTAAAAGCTATTTTAGAAAGGTTATGTAACAATGAGAAACCACACTATAATCTAGGCTTGATTGAAAGTTTAGATATGAAATTAACCAAAGGAGTAAAGTATTGCACAACAATATATGGGTGGATATCTTATGATAAGACGATTCGTTTGGAGAAACTTAAAAAAATTGTTGAGATGTCAGAAACGGAATGGGAAGACGTAGAGACAAAAATAATCTCTATAAAGTCTGGTCAAGCTAAAGGAGAAATAAGGCCAGTATTTCCTATTGAAATTAATAGAGGCCTTGGTTCAATAATCGGGCACATCTTAGGTGATGGCTCTATAGATGTAAGATATAAGCAGATAGCTTTCTCCAATTCAAATAAAGAACTGTTAGAAGAATTTAGACATTATATGAAGCAAATATTTGGTATAGAACCAAGGATTTGGATGCAAAAAAAGGCGGATTTTGGAAATACTTCTTGGGATCGTAAGTTGAATCGGATAGAAGATACAATAGAGGGAAGAAATTGCAGTTTATTTTATCCAACTATCTGTGGATTAATCTTGAACAATTTATTTGATAATTTCGCAGTTGGTAAAAATAAGTATATTACAAGAAAAATTATGTCTGCCAACAAGAATTTTAAGATCGGTCTAATAAGGGCGATTTATGATGATGAAGGTTCTGTAGACAAAAGATCATATATTAGAATATTTCAGGATAGGAAGGAAATGCTGGCCTTACTAAAAAAACTATTGGAAGAATTTGAGATATCCTCCTCAGAAATATTTTCTTACATAAAAAGAAATAAGCAGAGATATTATTTTAACATTTATGGAAAGAAAAATTTTACGGAATTTCAAAATAAAATTGGTTTCACCTCAAGAAAGAAATCGGAAAGATTAGATAACCTAATCAGGAAGTAGGTTCATCTAATTTAGCCAAAATTTTATTTTTATCATGCCCTCTTATTTCTTTACCCCAAAGAACCAGAATTCGGTTTAATCTTGACCAATATTCCCTCGGGGCAATTTTCCTAATTTCCATTTCAGTCTGAAGTGGATTCTTTGTATGGACGATGCCCAATACATTCAAAATACGATGACAATGAGTGTCTATACACACCCCTTCTTTATCATGGCATTCCGTGATGACAAGATTAGCTGTCTTCCTTCCAACGCCCGGAATCTTTACCAATTCTTCGATTTTATCAGGTATTTTTCCATGAAATTCCGAGATAATGAATTTAGCTGCTGCAATGACGTTCTTCGCCTTCGTTCTATTATAATTCAGGCTCTTAAAAATACGCAAAACATCCCCATAGTTCGCCCGAGCCAGGCTCTTCAGACTTTTGTATTTCCTGAACAATTTTTCAGCAATAGGAATAGTAGTCTCATCTCTACTCTGGGCTGACATAATTGTAGCAATAAGGGTCTTCCAGTCAGCACCCCAGCCCTCTCCTGCCAACCTTTTGTCATGTTTGCCATATTTCTTTTCAGCTTTCTTAAATACCTTAAGGAAATATCTCCTTTTGTCCATAAAAGATAGAATCCTAAATCTTTTTAATACCTTCCTGCGTATCATAATCATGGCTCCAATAGAAACAAAGAATCTGGAAAAACACTGGCTAAATTATTGGGAAAAGGAAAAAATTTACTCATTTGACAGGAATTCAAAGAAAAAAATATTCTCAATAGACACACCTCCTCCAACGGTTTCAGGAGAAATGCACATAGGCCATGCCTACTCTTATTCACAGCAGGATTTCATAGCAAGATTCAAAAGAATGTCAGGGTTTAACATATTCTACCCATTCGGAACAGACGACAATGGCCTGCCAACAGAAAAATTAATTCAAAAGCTAAAAGGGGTAAAAAGCAAGGACTTCTCAAGAGAAGATTTCATTTCATTATGCCTGAAAACCCTGAAAGAAATAACCCCTGAATTCGTGCAAGGCTGGAAAGACATAGGAATATCGTGTGATTACGATTTATATTATTCAACAATAGACGGCAACTCAAGAAAAATATCTCAAAAAATATTCCTTGAGTTATATAAAAGTGGATTAATATACAAGGCTGATTTCCCTACACTCTGGGACACAGAATTTCAGACTCCGGTCGCACAGGCAGAACTGGAAGACAAGGAAAAAGAGTCTCTTTTCACAACAATAAAATTCCAGGCAGATGGAAAGATTTTACCAATAGCCACAACCCGCCCGGAATTATTGCCTGCATGCCTTGCAATATTTGTAAATCCAAAAGATAAAAGATACAAGCAGTTAATAGGAAAACAGGCAACAGTTCCAATATTTAATAACAAAGTCCCAATTCTTGCAGATACTCATGCAGACATGGAAAAAGGCACGGGAGCGTTGATGATTTGTTCTTACGGCGACAAGAATGATGTTGAAGCTGTAAAGAAGCACAACCTGCCTCCTAAAATTATAATTACCAAAGACGGAAAAATCAATGTTCCTGGCTACGAGCTGCCAATAAAAGAAGCAAGAGCCAGAATATTAGAAGACCTGAAAAACCGAGATTTAATAATAAAGCAGGAAAGAGTAAAACACGTAACAAATGTCTATGAAAAGTCAGGAAAAGAAATAGAATTTCTCCCTGTAGAACAATGGTTCATAAAAATTTTAGATAAAAAGAAAAAACTCATTGAGCAGGGAAAGAAAATCAATTGGTATCCTGAACATATGCAGAAAAGGTACGAAAACTGGATTCACGGCCTTGAATGGGATTGGTCTATTTCCAGAGAAAGGCATTTTGGAATACCTATCCCTCTATGGCACTGCAAAGCCTGCAATCATGTTATCCCCGCAAAGCCTGAAGAGCTTCCGATAGACCCTGTGCAAAAAGAAAAATTCTGCAATAAGTGCGGGGCAAAAGCTGAGCCTGAAACAAAAGTTCTTGACACCTGGGCAACATCCTCTTTAACGCCCCAAATAGCTTCTTCCTTGGCAAATAACAAAATAAAACTGCCCTACTCGCTAAGGCCGCAAGCTCATGATATAATAAGAACCTGGGCATTTTACACAATAGTCCGTTCATTA
Source organism: Candidatus Pacearchaeota archaeon CG1_02_39_14 (assembly GCA_001872315.1). Classification (GTDB taxonomy): domain Archaea; phylum Nanobdellota; class Nanobdellia; order Pacearchaeales; family GW2011-AR1; genus UBA92. Next base: position 37,962 of record MNVZ01000025.1, read on the forward strand.
TACCATGAAAATAAAATTCCATGGAAAGACACAATAATTTCAGGCTTTGTGACACTCGGCGGGGAGAAGATGTCAAAATCTAAAGGGAACATAATCAGGCCAAAAGCAATAACTGAAGAATCGGGAGCGGACTCATTAAGATATGCAGCCGCTGCGTCAAAACTCGGCGAAGATTCAGACTATCAGGAAAAGGATGTGATTACGGGAAAAAGATTTGTAAATAAAATAATTAATGCATCCAATTTTGTTTTTATGAATCTCAAGCACCAAAAGAAAGCAAAACTCCATGAAACTGACAGATTATTACTGCAGCAGCTGAACAGGACAATAGATTCCGCCACATCTGCATTTGAAGAATATAACTATATAAAAGCAAAATCAGAGGCAGAAAATTTCTTCTGGAAAACCTTTGCTGACAACTATCTGGAAATCGTTAAAAATCGCGTTTACAATGGGACAAAAAAAGAGAAAGAATCTGCATTTTACACCCTATATAACTCACTGTTGGCAGTTACAAAATTGATGGCCCCGATAACTCCTTTCATAACAGAAGAAATTTATCAGCAGCATTTCAGGAAATATGAGAAAGAAAAGTCAATTCATGTCTCTTCCTGGCCGAAAAAAATTAGCCTAAGCAAGAGGAAGGAAGATGATAAAGTCTGGAACAGAATGATAGAAATAATCACTGCAGCCAGACAGGCAAAATCAGAAGCAAAAAAATCAATGAAAGCTCCTGTTGTTTTAACCCTTCCAAAATCAGACCATAAACTGCTGGCAAAAGTCCTGGATGATGTAAAATCAGTCATAACAGCCCAGGAAATCAAGGAAGGAAACTTCAGCATTGAATTCGTTTAACCTAATCTTTATTAACCCTCTCCCTCTCTCTTAAAAATACACATGGACGAGAAACAGAAAAACGAGCTGGAAGAAGTAATTGAAGAGCTGGAGGCAAAGCGTGGCAGGCACACGCAGTTAGTCACCGTGATGATTCCTTCAGGTTTTAACATAAATCAGGTTACTAAACAGCTGGAAGCAGAAAAATCAACGGCTGCAAATATTAAGTCAAAGACAACAAGGTCAAATGTGATTGACGCTCTCGAAATGATAGTCAGAAAGTTAAAAGAGCTCAAAAAAACTCCTGAAAACGGGTTGGCATTGTACGCAGGAAACGTGTCAGAAAATGAAGGGACTTCGGATGTCAGAATATGGGTCATCGAGCCGCCAAAGCCCCTTAAGGTAAGAATGTACAGATGCGACCAGACATTCATAGTCGCTCCCTTAAGAGAAATGATACAAACCGAATCGGTCTACGGCCTTTTAGCCATAGATAGAAAAGATGCAATCATCGGCCTATTGGACGGCAGGGAAATAAAAGTAATCTCTAAGATGACTTCAGGAGTTCCCGGAAAAGTAAGAGCAGGAGGTCAAAGTTCACAGAGATTCCACAGGATTACAGAAGGCCTTACAAAAGAGTTTTTCAGGAGAGTTTCGGAAGAGATGAAAAAAATATTTTTTGACATGCCAAGATTAAAGGGAATTCTTATAGGCGGCCCAATTCCAACAAAAGAAGAATTTTTGGAAGAAGGTCATTTAGTAACAAAGCTGAAAGAGCTTGTCATATCCGTAAAAGACATAGGATATGTCGATGAGCACGGCCTCGAATTATTAGTTGAGGATTCGCAGGAAGACATACAGGAGCAGGAATTTATAAAAGAGAAAAAGATAGTTGAAAGATTCTTCGAAATTCTTGGAAAAAATAAAGATATGGCGGCTTATGGAGAAGAAAAAGTAGCTCTTGCCATAGAAAGAGGAGCGGTAGACACTCTTCTAGTTTCAAGAGATTTTGACAGGGAAAAATCAGCAGAATTTGAAAAAAAGACAAATAGCATCAGCTCTCATTTAGTAATAATATCCACAGAAACTCACGAAGGCCAGCAATTCCTTAACATAACAAAAGGCGTTGGGGCGATTCTGAGATTCCCTATTGAATAAGTTATTACAACAAACCATATAAATCCCCCCGAACCTCTACTTCCTATGGAACTCAAAAAACCAGATGAGATTATCCAGGAATCCAAGAATTTCTTTGAAGCATACAAAAAAGAGATAGGTCGTTCAATAAGAGAAGGAGAAAGGATAGTCAACATAAATTTTGGGCACATATCAGAGTTCTCTCCCCTCTTATCCGAAAGGCTTCTTGAAAATCCTGAAGAAACTTTAGTTTACCTGGAAACCGCGCTGGAGGAATCAGGCCTTATAAAAAACCCAAGGATAAGAATAAGAGAAGTTCCATCCTCCGTAGACACAAAAATAAGAGAAATAAGAGCAAAGCACCTGGATAAATTTATACAGGTAGAAGGAATAGTGAAACAGGCATCTGATGTCCTTCCTCAAGTTGTCAATGCAAGGTTTGAATGCCCTACCTGCGGTGCTATTCTTTCTGTCCTGCAAATAGAAAAGAAATTCAGGGAGCCAGCAAGATGTTCCTGCGGAAGAAAGGGACAATTCAAGCTTCTTTCAAAAGAGATGGTTGACGCACAGAGATTGGTTGTTGAAGAATCCCCTGACTCTCTTGATGGAGGAGAGCAGCCAAGAAGAATAAATATCTTCCTGAAAGAAGATTTGGTAGACCCAAGGATGGAAGAAAGAACAACACCTGGAAGCAAGGTCAAAATCCTTGGGGTTTTGAAGGAAGTTCCAAGGCCCCTTCAGTCAGGATCAATTTCAACTCTTTTTGACCTTGCTGTGGAAGCAAATCACATTACCCCTATGGAAGAGACCTTCGATGATCTCGAGATTTCAGAGGAAGAAGAAAAGCAGATTCTCGAGCTGGCTGCGGACCCTCATGTACACACAAGGCTGGCAAAAAGCATATCCCCAAGTGTATATGGATATGACAGAATAAAAGAGGCCATCCTCCTTCAGCTATTTTCAGGAGTAAAGAAAACAAAATCAGACGGAGGAAAAACAAGAGGGGATATCCACATCCTGCTTGTAGGGGACCCCGGAGTTGCAAAATCTGTAACATTAAAATTTGTTTCCATAATCGCCCCGAAAGGAAGATATGTGTCCGGTAAAGCGGCGACAGCAGCCGGCCTCACAGCTGCAGTTGTAAAGGACGAATTTCTTAGGGGATGGAGCCTTGAGGCCGGAGCAATGGTTCTTTCCAATAAAGGGTTGGTTTGCATAGATGAGATAGAGAAGATGTCAGAACACGATAGATCAACTATGCACGAGGCAATGGAGCAGCAGACGGTAACAATTTCAAAGGCAAACATTCAGGCAACTCTGCGTGCCGAAACTTCTGTCCTTGCAGCGGGAAACCCGAAGATGGGAAGGTTTGACCCGCACACTCCAATACCACAACAGATAGACATTTCCCCTGCCTTATTGTCCAGGTTTGATGTTATCTTCGTTCTCCGTGACCTACCAAACAAAATCCAGGACGAGGCGATTGCAACTCACGTTCTTGAAGAACACAAGCAGAAAGTTATAAGGGATGTCATTGCTCCGCAGCTATTAAGAAAATATATTGCATATTCAAGAAAAATAAAGCCCCGCCTTTCAGAGGAAGCAGTTGAAGAAATAAAAAGCTTCTATATAAAACTTAGAAACCAATCTGTAAGAACTGACAGTGATATCAAGCCCATCCCAATTACAGCAAGGCAGCTGGAGGCAATCATCCGTCTTTCTGAAGCGTGCGCTAAAGTCAGACTATCAGATAAAGTTGAGCCGACAGATGCAAAAAGGGCCATTGACCTCGTAAAGTTTTCTCTGCAGCAGGTTGGCTACGACGAAGAAACACAAACATTTGACATAGACAGAGTCACAGGAATCCCAAGCTCAAAGAGGGGAAAGTTCCTGATGGTAAAAGAAACCATCTCACGCCTGGAGTCGAGATTAGGAAAATTAATCCCGATGGAGGAATTACAAAAGGAGCTGGAGGATAAAGTGACACAGGATGAGCTGGAAGAAGCCATCACGCAGCTATCTAAGTCGGGAGATATCTTCAGGCCAAAGAAAGGTTTCATACAAAAGCTATAATGTTTTTAAACTATCAGAAACGAATAGAAATATGAATGAGCTGGCAGAGCTTGCAAATGCATATAATCCTCAATTAGTCACATTTGGCGTCGGCGCTATTGCAGGCGCAGCAATTACAGGAACTTTTGCATTATACAGGCATCTAAGAAACCAGGCACAGCCAGAGCCGGGAGTTTTCTACAGCAACTCTATGTCTCCGGACAGAATAATAGACTTCAAGAAAATCGAAAGGATTTACGCAATCGGAGAAATAAAATCTGCTGAATGGAACAGATTTAGCATGCAGATACCGGAAGAAAGAAGAAATACGCTTACTCTGGATATAGGGCATGTTGGAAAGCCAGGCCATTATATCTCCATAGACTTTTCAAATCCTGAAGTCATAACTGGTATCAGACATGGCTTTGCAGACCTGAAAGAAGATAGAAAAGAATTCCCAAAAAGTCTCGAAGGCAAACAGGTCCTCCAGCATTATTGGGGAAGCACTTTAGTAGCAATATCAAGGACACAACCTAGAAGACTATAACTGGCCCTTTTCTACTGCATCCCTCACACAAAAGTCAAAAATTTTATCTCTTGCACAATAAACTGTAGCCCCATCATTAAAATAATATCTTCCTTCCCTATTATCAACACAAGTCAGCTCATCAACTAAAAAACGCAGATGATTATAGTTTTCCCCATGAACTATCCATCTAACTCTTTCATTATGCCCCCATTGCCCATACATATACTCCCAAAGTTCCTCGAGGGTAGACCCAGGCCGGTCCTTAACCGCCTTCAAAGTAAACATTATCTGGCTAACTAACATCTTCCCCTTGCTTCGCCAGCACCATTATCGGATATCCTCTTAACTCAAGAGGGATTTCATCCCAATCAGCCCCAAGCTCATCTAAAATAGCGTAACATTCTTCCTTCGCCTTGCCTACATTATCAAATTTCTTGGCTTCAACTTCGATATAATGCCCGAGTTCCTTGATAAAATCCAGGCACACTTCAAATCCCTTATAATCGTAAGTCTTCCTGTGCTTTGTAACTGTCACCTTATTAATCATATCCAACTTGCTTAAAATCAAAGACATCATCTCCGGATTCCCGACAGGGACTTCATACTCATCTGTCTTAAGCAATTCTTTCTTATCGTCAAAATGCAGAAAATTATAATGCAGCTCATCTTTCCCATCTTCGTGCCTTACTCTTAAATATTCAACAGGCGGATTTAAAGCGAAAAAATCTTCATGCTTGGGCGTAAAATACTCGTCTTTCTGCTCTTTCTCCTTTACAAATTTGGCTATTTCCTTAAGCCTTGCCTCAACCTCTTCAGGATTCTTCAAGGCAACCTTGATTTCAACTTCCTCATTCATAGCTCATGAACCATAAAAATACTTATAAAACCTTCTCTCTAACACTCTGAATGTCAGAAGAAGAGTTCAAGAGACACATAGCTTATAAGTTCAGAATAGGGGATATTATTTCAGGAAATCCCGTTCTTGACGCAGACAGGTTTAAATTTCTGGAAATAGGGGACAGGCATGTTGTCAGGGTTAACATAATAGCGAATATAGTTGAAAAATTTGTCCAAGATCAGGAAAAAAAATTCGCTTCTGTTACTTTAGACGATGCATCAGGCCAAATCAAGCTTAAAACATTCGGAGATGACATTGCAAAATTTGAAAAATTCTCGCAGGGAGATACAGTCCAGGTAATCGGCCTTCTCCGCTCATGGAACAATGAAGTCTATATCATTCCTGAAATAATCAAATCAAGAACACCTGAATATTTATTATTAAGAAAATTAGAAACTGACCTTGATAAGCCAAAACAGATAAGCAAAGAGCAATCTACTGCTATAAAAACCAAAATCCTAGAGATATTGAAGAAAGAAGAGGATAACGGCGGAGCGGACATAGAGAAGATGATTACTGATTTACCTGAATCTCCCCAGACAATCAACTTAGAGATAAAGAAACTCCTGGAAGAAGGCATTGCTTACGAGCCAAGGCCAGGAAAATTAAGATACCTAGGATAATTTCTTATTTCTGAAGAAAAAATGCAGGTAAGCCGTTGCGCGCGGCTTAGTCTCCCAAAAGTCAACTAGTTCAAAATAATCTTTCATATAGTCCAAGAACTCATCTTTCTGATAATGAACAAAGTATCTTTTTGTGCCTGCTCCTTTTAGAAAATCTCTTGAGCTCGTATCATCCGTGTCTTCAATAAAGCATTCATTATCCCCCTTCTTAAGAACAACAAACAAAATTCCCTCTGGATTTAAAATTTCTGACAGCTTTTCAGAGACATTTTTCATCCTATTTTTGGGAACATGCAATAAAGAAGTAACTGCCCAGACACCATCAAAGCTATTTTTATCAAATTGCAAATCTTCTATATCCATAATCATGGCATCAACTCCTTTTGCCTTTGCTAGATTAATCATTTCTTCAGACAAATCAACGGCAGTGACTTCAAATTTATTGTCTTTAAACCATAAGGAATGGTCTCCTCCGCCACATCCTAAATCAAGAATCCTTTCTCCTTTTAGTATATCAATAAACCTGTGAAATTCGGGCCTTCCCGGAATGTCCATCAGCCCCTTAAAATAATCTGAAAACTTTTCAGCATTTTTGTTGTACGCCCTGATTGTCTCCGCCTTATACTCTTCCATCAAACAATCTCCTGTAAATCTCTACCTCTTTCCTATAAAATCCATCCTGCCCGAGAAATTCATCAAGACCCTCATCTTCATTCAGGTCAATCCATCTAAATTCACTGTGCTCATCACTCAATCTAACCTCCTTGCTCAAAGGAGTGCACAAAAATGTAAGCATCAATATTTTCTGTCCATCCTGCCTTGTAAAATACCTTACACTCATCACATCTCCTATCTCAACATCCAGCCCTGCCTCTTCCATGACTTCTCTTTTTAATCCAAGAAAAGGATCTTCCCCCTCATTCAGCCGTCCCCCGGGAGGCTCCCAGATTCCGGGCATATGCTCCTTGCTTAATCTTTTTAACACAAGCAGATTGCCAGAATCAACAACAAAACCCCTCACAGCAACTCTGAAATCCATGTAGAATTATTCAAAAAAGAGTTTATAATGATTTATCTTCTGAATCTTCCAAAGAAAGATTTCTTTTTCTGCCTGTTCAGTCTCAAAGCAATCCATATCAGCAAAATCAAAACTACAAGCAATAAGCCAAATCTCCAGTAATCAGAGAAGTTTCTCCAGTTAACAACACTTCCATAGAACAAAGCCCATATCCCTGAACCCATTAAAGCGCTTCCTACAGGTTCAGTTTTCAACAAGCTATATCCCAGAATGAAGGCAATAACTGCAACTATCAGAGAGATAAAGAATACTCTCTGCGCATGTGCATCAGAAGCATCATCAAATTCCTGCTGGCAATAATAGTAATAATCGCAATATCCATTATTCCACCTTCCTCCATCCGCTTCACATTCGGTCTGCGTTGGATTTTCTACATTTCCCCTTCCGTCTATAATTGTTTTAGGCACAACAGTCTCACTGCAATAGTCATCCCATTGTGGGCTTGGATAGAAAGCTTCAACTCCCTGCCATAAAACTAATGCAAATACAACAATGATTCCAATTCCAAGAACGATATTCTTTATTCTCATGCTTATGAATAAACAATCAAGTTTATAAACGTAATTCTTCAAGCTGATTTATGGAATACGAAAAATTATTGGAAAAGGCATATAATGAAATCAAGGTAGTGGATACTAACTCGGACAGGTTTGAAGTCCCTGCAGTCAAAGGGCAGGTTGCAGGAAAAAACACTATAATAACAAACATAACAGAGATTGCATCTTATATAAGAAGGCCCCTAGAAAATCTGGCAAAATACCTGCTAAAAGAGCTTGCAGTTTCGGGAAAAATGGACAATTCAAGATTGATTTTAAACAGAAGATTAAGCTCGACTCTTGTAAATGAGAAAGTCCAGCTCTATGTAAAAGAATTTGTCCTCTGCCATGAATGTAAGAAGCCTGACACCGAAATCATATCCGAAAAAGGAATTAAGTTCAAGCACTGCCTCGCATGTGGTGCAAAGTATCCGATTAAGAGCAAAATCTAGTTTCTCTTTTCGGCCCAATCAATATAGCTCAAAGCCTTGTCTATTTTACGCATATTCCATTCCATCCTCTTCATCATCCTTCTTGGTATTTTATCGGACCAGGACCTCATAGCCTTGTCATCAAGCGCATCAATGGCCTCTCTGTAGATTTCAAAAAGGATGACTTCCTTATGATATCCATCCCTTACATTTGAGGCCGCGTTTCTCGCTCCAATAAGATCCTGCCTTAGAAGATCAAGCTCTGCTCCGGTAAATCTTCCGTTCACAATAAAGAAGTCATATCTATCTAGCACTTCTCTTCTTTTAGCCCACTCATTTAATAATCCGCTGATATCTTCAGGCATAGCAATCAGCAGCCTCTGTTCTACATAATGAATTAAGTCCATCTAAACTTCTAAAGCAGACGTGATTTAAACTTTTCCACGCCAAAACCGCGGATAAAAACCTTTATAACCCCTAAAATCAATACAAAATCAACAAAACGGAGGTAAAAAATAATGGCTACATATGGACGTTGTATGAAATGCAAGGAACAAGTAGAAATCCAGGATGCCAAGGAAGTTATGACTGCAAAAGGAACTAAGATGGCAAAGGGAAAATGCCCTGCTTGTGGAACAACCGTTTGCCGAATGGGCGGCTTGCAAAAATAAGGGGGAAATAATTTTTTTATTTTACTTACAATGATTTGCGTAAAACTGCATAAGTCTTATAGGAGCATACTGGCAGTTTGTGACTCTGATTTAATAGGAAAAAAGTTCGTGGAAGGAAAAAGGATTCTTCATGCAAGGGAACCTTTCTTTGGCAGACAGGAAATAACCCACGAAGAGGCCGTAGATTTAATGAGGGAACAGAGGGCCGAAGATTCGACCTTTAATATAATAGGCGAGAAGTCAATTAAGGCCGCGGAAGAGGCAGGAATAATAAATTCCGGATATGCAGTAAAAGTTCAGGGGATTCCGTTCATTCTGGTTCTACTGTAACTTTTAAATACACACATTTCTTGAGAAAAATATGAATGACGACTTTGGTGACTTTGAGGAAATCAAAGACCAGGAAATAGAAGAGGAAGAGCAAAAAACTCCCTCAAGGATTAGAATGCCCCAAGGCAAAGAATTAATCGGAATTGTAAGGGACAGGCTTGGAGGAAACAGGATGCATGTTCAGACCACAGACGGCAAAACAAGAAACTGCAGGGTTCCGGGTAGATACAAAAGAAGGCTCTGGCTTCGTCCCGGGGATATAGTCATAATAATTCCCTGGATTGACGATGACGCTAAAGGAGACATAATTTATAAGTATCCTCCTGTTGCGGTTACACAGATAAAGAAAACAGGACTAATCTCATCAATAAGGGATGAATTCTAAAAATGCC
>MNVZ01000003.1 GCA_001872315.1 Candidatus Pacearchaeota archaeon CG1_02_39_14
AATTGTGGGGAGGAGAATTCTGGAGCGATGGTGGTCACATCGACACCGTAAGCGATCATGGCGGATTGGAAAAAATCAAGAAGTATGTTGAAGAGCAAGGTGGTGCAAAGGGTCAGCTCCGTCTCGCCGACTTTATTTGATACCCCGCTCCGCCATCAGGCGGATTTGCCCTCAGGCAAACCCTTGGGGCGGTTGGGTAGTTCATTTTTTCCAAATCTTTATGAATTACATTTAAGGATGTATAGAATTTATTATGTTATTCAGGAAAATGAAATTAAAATCCTTGTTTTATCAGTTGAGCACAAGGATGAGCAGGAAAGATATTTGAGAGATTTAACTTTAGAAAAAATTAAGCGTCTTCTCGAACAGAATCGCTAAAGAATTCTTCTTCAGAAATATATTCACCATTATTGATTCTTTCTACCGCTTCTGAAAGCTTCTTTATTAAAGATACGTTCATGCAAACAGCTAAAGCTTTTCTTAACTGCATGTTTTCTTCTTTCAACTTATCTAGACTTTCCATATTTTATAGGGGCTTATGAGGGATTTAAACTTTTCCATTACAATAAATCTTATAAACGCCTTATCTTTCTGGATTTCATGGAAGAGAGGCACGGCGAATATCAGTATCTTGATCTGCTTAAGGATATCATGGAAAACGGGCTTGAGCAGGTTGATAGAGGGACAGGAGTTAAGACCTATAGCCTGATAGGAAAGCAGATGAGATTTGATTTATCTAAGGGATTTCCACTGCTGACTACTAAGAAAGTATATTGGAATGGCGTCCTGCACGAATTGTTTTGGTTTTTGAAGGGCATGGATAATATCAAATATTTAGTGGATAATAATGTGCATATCTGGGATGACTATCCTTACAAGCTTTACAGGAAGCTGATTGACAAAGGCGAGGCGGCTGAAATGACTAAGGAGGAATTTATTGATAAGATAAAGAATGATAATGAGTTTGCTGAGAAACACGGGACTTTAAAACATATTTACGGGGAATTATGGAGGAGCTGGCCTGCTAATGACGGCAGGAAAGTTGACCAGTTGAAATGGCTGTTAAATGAAATCCAGGAAGACCCACATTGCCATAATGCAATTGTAAATTCTTGGAATCCTCCTTACTTGTATGGGATGGCGAAAACTGATGAAGCCTGCAGGTTCCCAATATGCCATAACATGTACCAAGTGAGCATAAGGGACGGGAAATTGTCCTTGCATTTGTATCAGAGGTCTGCAGATATTTTTCTTGGGGTTCCATTCAATATTGCTTCTTACGCTCTGCTTGCACATGTTCTTGCGCATCTGGCAGGATATGAGCCAGGGGAGTTCATCCATACTTTTGGGGATGTGCATATATATGAGAATCATTTTGAACAGGTAAAGGAGCAATTGGGCAGAGAGCCAATGCCTTTTCCTAAAATTAAGATAAGTTCTGAAGCCACTTCGTTGGAAGATATAAAGCCGGAGCATGTTACTCTTGAGGATTATCAGTCACACGGAGTTATCAAAGCGCAGTTAAGTGTTGTCGGAGGATATGTTGAGCCCGGAACAGAAAAAACTAGTAAAGGTGAAGTCAGGTAGTTTGAAATAATTATTCCTTCATTTCAATCTTTATCTGAACGCTTCTTGGAATCTTTAAGTGCATTATCGGATGTAAAACTCGGTCTTCTGCAGGCAGGTCGATTATTCTTTTATGGACTCTCATCTCGAACCTGTCAAAAGTAGCTGTGCCGTCCCCGCATGGCGACTTTCTTGTGGTGACTTTCATCTTTTTTGTAGGCAGAGGTATAGGGCCTCTCATCAAGACGCCTGTTCTGTCTGATATTTCTTTTATCATTCCGACTATCTCATTTAGTGCTTTGATATCCACACTATTCAGCTTAATCCTTACTCTTGCCATGGATTGTAGAGAAAAAGTCGGTTTAAAAAGATTTGCTCTGCAAAAGGCTTATTGGCAATAAGATATATAAAACAGATTTCCCAACCTTATTGAAGAGATATTATGGTAGAGATCAATCTTTTTGTTGAGTTGGGAATGATAATTGTTTTAGCAGTCATTATATCCGGGATAATGAAGATTTTCAGGCAGCCATTGATTATAGGATATATAGTCACAGGGATTGTTGCAGGCCCTTATTTCCTGGACCTTATAACTTCCTCTGAAACCATATCCACGTTCTCACAGATAGGGATTACATTTCTTTTGTTCATTGTAGGAATAAGTTTGAATCCGAGAGTAATCAGAGAAGTAGGGCCAATATCCCTTCTTACAGGTGTGGGGCAGGTGATATTCACGGCAGTCGTAGGATACTTTATTTCTATTCTCCTTGGATTTTCCCCCCTTGTCTCAATCTATATTGCAGTTGCACTTACTTTCAGCAGCACTATTATAATAACCAAGATTCTGTCTGACAAGGGAGATGTTGAAACGCTTTACGGGAAGATTTCCATAGGTTTTCTGATAGTGCAGGACCTTATTGCTGTTTTAGTGCTGATGGCTTTATCATCTTTTTCGACGGATGTCTCACTTCAAGGCCTGTTTGTAGGGACGATACTGAAGGGTATATTCCTTATTGCAGTAGTTCTTTTTGCCAGCATTCTTGTGCTTCCAAGGGCAATGAAGCCCATAGCTAAGTCGCAGGAATTTCTTCTTTTGTTCTCTGTCGGCTGGTGCTTTGCTGTTGCTGGAATATTCTACTGGTTCAATTTCTCAATGGAGATGGGAGCCCTATTGGCAGGTATGGCCCTTTCTATCTCTCCTTACAGATACGAGATAAGCTCTAAGATGACTCCCTTAAGGGACTTCTTCATAGTTCTTTTCTTCATCTGGCTTGGCTCGCAGATAATCTTTGTGGACCTGTCGAGCTATGCTCTCCCAATAGTGATATTTTCCCTTCTCATTCTTATAGGAAATCCTTTCATAGTGATGGTGATAATGGGCTTCAGCAGATATACAAAGAGAAACAGCTTCTTTGCCGGCCTGACTGTTGCGCAAATAGGGGAGTTCTCTATGATACTGATGGCGATGGGAGTCAGTCTCGGTCATATATCCAATGAGATATTGTCTTTGGTGACAGTCATAGGACTTATAACTCTAGCAGGCTCAACCTATTTTATCAACTATAATGACAAGCTTTATCACATACTGGCAGGGCCATTGGGCCTTTTTGAAAGGAGAAGGAACAAGGCAGATTACAAAAGCGAAATAGAGAAGAGAAGAACTTATGATATTATTTTATTTGGCTACAATCGTATAGGATTTAATCTTCTGAAAACTTTTAGAAAAGCAAAGAAAAGAGTTTTGGTTATTGATTATAATCCTTCTACTATCTCCGACCTTTCTGCGAGAGGAATAAGCTGCCTTTACGGAGATGCGCATGACCCTGATTTTCTCAACAGCCTGAATTTATCGGAGGTAAAGCTCGCTGTTTCCACAATCCCAGACAAGCATGTAAACCTCTTCATCCTAGGACATTTGAGAGCGCAAAAGATTCCATTCATTGTTACGTCGCATGATATAGAGGACAGCCTTGAATTATATAAGGCAGGGGCAGTCTATGTTGTGATGCCCCACTTTTTAGGAGGGGAATACATATCCCATCTTCTGGAGAAGCATGATTTTGACACAGGGAAATTATTGGATGAAGGAAAGAGCCATATAAGTGACCTTGCTGAAAGGCAGATGGAAGGGCACTCGCATCCGAAGAAAGGCGAGTTTGGTAATTGATTATTCTCTATCCGTCCTCTGGCTTAGGGACTGGAATGTTCGAGGTATCGCTGTAAATCAGGTTTATGAGAGTGTCAAGGATTCTTAATATAATCTCAAGGACGATTATGAATGCCAGATAGTAGAATATGCTTCCAAAGAATGCTGGAATTTCTGTTATGAATGAGAGCACTCTGTCCAATGAGAAGAAGTTTGGAGTCAGCAAGGAGATTGTAAGGACTGTAAATGGAAACATCTTTGCAAGGTCTCTCGATAAATCTTCTGTATAATAAGAAAGGATTCTTATTGCGGCCACTATTGCTGCAGAGATAGTGATTATCTGGGCAGCTGACTGGCCTTCTGATAGTATGAGGATTATGAAAGCGAGTATTGCAAACCAGAAGAATATTAGGAATGGAAGAATTATTATGTATTCTATTATGTTCAGTATTGAAGCTAAGGCCTTATTGACAAAGGGGTGTACTGTCCTGTTGTACTTTGTTAGATTCAGTTCAAGAAGGTCTTTCTTTGACAGATTCCTATAAAAGTGCCAGGTGAATATGGAATATACGGATATAAGGAGAGCGAATATAAGCAGGTTGATCAGAGGTTGATATTTGTCTGGAATTAACGAGATAAATTGATTGTATCCAGACATCAACCCTGCCTTCACCTCTTCTAAAACCATAATTAATTGAGGAAAGGAAGGTTTATAAAATTTGAGTAAAAAATAAAAAATAAAATTGGGTTATCTAAAGAAGATTATTTCTTCTTAGATTTTTTCTTTTTTGCCTTTGGCTTTGCTGATGTCTTTCTTGCCATTTCAACCTCCTTTAATAAACGTATACACATCTCTCATTTAGTTTATTAACTTTTTGTTGTCCCTCATAGCCAGTTTTTCTGAATGGTAAAATTTAAAAATCATCTGGTTTTACCTGCCTGATTGAAAGGGGGTTTCAAAAATGACCAAAGAAGAATTCGAAGAGCAGGAAGAAGACGACTCCGATGAGGATGAAGACGTGGACGAGGGCGACATGGATGATTTTGATGACGATGATGACGATGACTCTGATGACGATTTAGAAGAAGGAGATTAAGTCTTCGTAGAGAACTGCTTTATTTTTATTTTTTAAAGTTTAATTCTTATTTTTTTATTGGACTCTTTGGAGTCTAAAAATTTAAATATCCCCTAAAGGTGGGGTTTTTATGAATTTACATCAAATCATAAGGGATTCTAAGCTTGTCGGAGTATTTGGCTCTGATGAGGATCATTGTAGCACTTTAGCAAGAGAAGTCGCTTATGAAGTAGGGGTTCTTTCTTGCATCTTACCAGATTATTACTGTTACAGGCGGCAACGGAGGAGTTATGGCTGCCGTCAGCGAAGGGGCGAGCAGAAATGGGGGATTTGTTATGGGGATTCTTCCTTCAGGAGACAGAAATGGGGCTAATTTACATTGTTCCTTGTATGTTCCTACTGGATTTGGATATGCCCGAGGACAAATCATGACAAATATGGTGCATGGCGGCATTGCAATAGAAGGCGGTTTGGGAACAAGCGAAGAAGTTGGGCAGATGTATTGGCATAAGAAACCAATTGTGGCTATTGCAAGCACGGGCGGGACTGCTGCCGCGACTGCAGGGAGAGTTTTAGACGCAAGAAATCATCCCCCTGTCCTGTCTGCGGAGAGTGCTGAAGAAGCTGTAAGCCTGCTTATGTCACGATTACAGCAAGTTTAAATATAATATTTCTTTTCAGATTGCATGATAGGAATAGAGGTTGTCAGACAGGATCCAGGGCTTGTTAAGGCCAATATCAAAAGGAAGTTTCAACTGGAAAAAGTTAAGATTGTTGATAAAATCCTGGAAAAAGATGAGGCCTGGAGAAAACTGAAAGGCCAGGCAGACGCTCTAAGGGCAGACAGGAATAAGGTTTCTAAGGAAATAAGTGAAGCAAAGAAAAATAAGAAGGACGTGAAAGTTTTGCTGAAAAAGGCAAAAGAGATTCCAGAGAAGATTGCTGGTCTTGAATCCAAGGCAGGAAAACTGCAGGATGAAATTCAGGAGATGCTTGTTTCTATTCCTAATCTCTTGCATAAGGATGTTCCTGCCGGAAAGAACGACAAGGACAATAAAGTCAGAGAGGTCATCGGGAAGCCGCCGGCTATTGAGAAACCTAAGACTCATATCGAGCTTGGGGAAATGAATGGATGGCTTGACTTTCAGGCTTCCTCGGAGATATCCGGGAATGGATTCTATGTTCTTAAAGGAGACCTGGCGCTCTTAAATCAGGCATTGATAAGTTATGCAAGGGATTTCATGGTAAAGAAAGGATATGAATACGTAGAGCCGCCATTGATGATCCGCTCTGATGTTTTAAAAGGAGTTTATACAAAAGCAGAGATTGAGACGATGTCTTATAAAATTGACGGCGAGGATTTGTATCTGATTGCTACATCAGAGCATCCGATGATTGGAATGTTTATTGGGAAGATGATGAATCATACGCAATTGCCTGTGAAACAGACCGCTTACTCTATGTGCTTTAGGAGAGAGATTGGTTCGCATGGAATAAATGAGAAAGGACTTTGGAGGACACACCAGTTCAACAAGCAGGAGATGATTGTCCTCTGCCATCCTGATGACTCTTGGAAATACTACGAGGAATTATTGAAATTGTCCAAGGAGCTTTTCAAGAGCCTTGAAGTCCCTATAAGAGAAAACGAGAGCTGTGCTGGCGACTTATCAGACTTGAAGGCCCGCGGCTCGGACTTGGAGATATGGCGTCCTGTTGAAAAGATATACCAGGAGATAACATCTGTTACCAATATGACTGATGCCCAGGCTCGTCTGTTGGGGATAAAGTTTGTTGATAAGGATAATGAGAAGAAGTTTGTTCATACGCTGAATAATACTGCAATTGCGACATCCAGGGCTTTAGTAGGAATCATGGAGAATTTGCAGCAGAAAGATGGAAGTGTGAAAATTCCTAAAGTTCTTCAGCAGTACATGCAGGGCAAGAAAGTTATTGGCGGGGCTGGGAAGAAATAGTTCTTTCACAACCTATAAATAGCGTCTTATTTTCAGTCTTTTATACAATATGAAAAAGGCTCGTCCGTCAGAAAGGCAGATTACCCTATAGATAAGATATTTTTAGACAGGTGGAGCCCGCGGCGATGTCAGGAGAGGCAATTAGTGATGATGAGCTTATGGTATTATTTGAAGCTGCCAGATGGGCGCCGTCAAACAACAATGAACAGCCATGGAGATTTGTTTATTCTCATGCTGGAAGTGAAAGCTGGGATAAGTTCTTTGGCTTTTTAGTTGAATTCAATCAAATGTGGGCTAAGAATGCAAGTGTTTTAGTCTGCTTGATAGCCAAAAGACATTTCCGGATGGAAAGTTAAATAGGAATGCATTGTCTGACTCTGGAGCTGCATGGGAAAATCTGGCTTTGCAGGGAAGCTTGCTAGGATATGTAGTGCATGGTATGGCTGGATATGACCTGGAAAAGACGAGGAAAGAGCTAGAGATTCCAGAAAGTTATGAAATTGTACATATGTTTGCTATCGGAAAGCCTGCTGATAAAAGTGTATTGCATGAAAGGATGCAGAAATCTGAAACGCCCAATTCAAGAAAACCATTGAATGAAATTGTTTTTAAGGATGAGTTTAGAGAGTAGGATTCCCCTTACACTTTTCGTAAATAACAATATTTAAATACTTTGTAAGGGTAATGATTTTATGAAGCTGGTTAAAAAGAAAAAAGGAAATAAAGAATATTATTACCTGAGGCATTCTTTTAGAAAGGACGGGAAGGTTTTGACAAAAGAAAAGTATATTGGGGGCAGTATTCCGGAGAATATGGAAGAGATTAAATCTGATTTTTTTGATGAACTTGGTCTAAATTTAAATGAAAAGCTAAAGAGAATAAAAGATAATTTTCAGAAGGAGTGGAAAAGAACTCCTGGAAGCGCGAGAGAAAAGGAATTAGAGGAAATTGCAATTGCTTTCACATATAACACAAATGCGATAGAGGGCTCAACCATAACTTTAGAGGAAGCAAGGGAGATTATCCAGGATAAGATTGCCCCTAATAAGCCGTTAAGGGATGTAAAAGAGACAGAGGAGCATAGCAAGGTTTTTCTCGAAATGCTTGCAAAAAAGGAAAAAATTACTAATAAATTATTATTGGAATGGCATAGTAAAATATTTGGGGCGACAAAATCCGACATTTCTGGAAAGTATAGGGATTATTTGGTAAGGGTTGGAAGTTATATTGCTCCAGATTGGCAGGATGTGAAAAAACTAATGGATGGGCTCATAAATTTCATAGATAAAGATAAGAAAATAAATCCCGTCGAATTAGCTGCCAGAGCCCATTTTAAATTTGAGTCAATTCACCCTTTCGGAGATGGAAATGGAAGGATTGGCAGGCTGCTGATGAACCATATCCTTTGGCATTCCGGATATCCAATGCTTATTATAGAGTATAAAAAAAGAAGCTCATATTACAGAGCATTTACTAAAGGGGAAAGTGGGTTTGTTAATTATTTTATCAGGAGGTATCTGGCTGTCCATAAAAAGAGATTAATATGAAAGGGGAGATTAACTGGAAAATTCTGATTATAGGGGTTGTCTTTTCATACTGAATAAGAAATAAATTTTATAATTATCCTAAGTTTACTCCAATATCTTGTATCTTTTTACGATATCTAAACTTCCCCACCACTTTCCGAAGCCGAGATGCTTGCACGTGTGGACGAATACGAAACCAAGCATCAGTATTGAATAGATTATATGCTCGTCTAAAACCGGATTATGTGCTGGAGGGAGGACAGCGGACCACATAAGGAAAAGCATCAATGCTCCTGACAAGCTACCTATTCTTACTAATATTCCTGTTGTTAATGTTAAGCCCACGAAAAGCAAGCCGAGCATGAAAAGCCATTCAACTAAAACTGATGCGGATATTGCCTGATAGAGCGCTGCAAAGGGCCCTTTTGTTGCATATTTCAGGAAACCGAGTGTTGGAGAGCCTCCGTTTATCCATGCTGATTCACAGAATAATTCTATGCTGTTAGTTTCTGAATTGAGGCATGTTGTAAATCCTAATCCTAAAAGCTTGTCAGCAAAAGCCCAGAGAAATATCAAGCCGAGAGCTATCCTTATCCCTGCCCAGAAATAATGCCTCAACTTATGGTTGGACTTATGGTGAGTTTTTCCTTTCACTCTCTTTTTCATTTTGATATTAATTTTGGAAAGTATTTAAACATATTTTAAAATCATAGTAATATTTATTGATGGTTTTGATAGTTTTATAAATCCGCTTTCCTTTTATTTGATATGAAAAAGAGAGGCGTAGGGAATAAGAGTAAGAGTGTGAAGAATAAGAGCGCTGGAAGGAATGTGAGCAGGGGCAGAAATAATCCTGAAAAAGTTGAGCACAAGCCTTACATGCTGCTTGTGTTTTTGCTGTTTGTTTTTGCTGTGGCTTTCATAGGCAACCTTTTTGTTGGAGATGGAGTTAATAGCGAATGGTATCAGTCAGTAAGGTCGGACCTGGCTCCCCCAAGCTGGGCTTTTGGAATTGTGTGGGTAATTTTGTATTTTCTTATTGCTGTTTCCCTGTATATTGCATGGATTAATGTAAAAACTAAAAAGGATGAAAGAAATTTGTTCATAATCTATGGGGTCAACCTTGTTGCTAACGGCCTTTGGACATACCTATTTTTTTCACTGAAGAATCCGTTGCTTGTATTTGCAGATATAATTTTGATATGGCTGACAATAATCTGCATGATTGTATGCACATGGAAGATAAGCAGAAAAGCATCTCTGCTTCTTATACCCTATTTCCTATGGGTAACTTTTGCAGGAGTACTGAATTTCATCTCTTATTTAAAGAGTATTTAGCGATACTTCAATAGGGTCTTGAACTGGATGAGCCATTTAATTAGTGCAGGAATTTTTCCTGTCAGAACTATATTATTATATTCGAAAATTCCGTTATACTTTCCAAGACTAATCACCATTGGCTTTTTCTTTGGGCTATAAACTAATAGAGGCTTTTTTGATTCCAAGTTGATTATGTTTTGAGAAATCACTTTTGCCTGCTTTTCGGCCGCCTGGGCTGTTTTTTCCTCTGTTATATTGTTTAAATCTCCTGCTGCAAATATATTTTCCCTTAGCTGCAAATAAGGATTGACCCTTATCTTTTTACTCTCGTCAAGAAATTCAGGAAGACTTTGTTTCATAAATGTGGTGTTGGGGGATATTCCTGTGCAAATGTAGATTAAATCACATGGAACCTCTTTCCCCTGTTCTGTTATGCATGAATTTTTTAGAACTTTTGCCCTTTGTTTATAGATAATGCGGACATTTCTTTTTTCAAGGAATTCGGATGCGTGGGAAATTGCCTTAGGATGATTTCTTTCTATCAGAGAGCCTTTAGCGTGAATTATTGTAAGAGTTTTGTCCGGGTATTTTTCAATAATCTCTCCTGCGAGCTCAACACCCACCAACCCTCCCCCTACAATGAGGATATTTTTCGCCTTCTTCAGCTTCCTGGCAGAATTTAAAAGCTCGTCGCTTTTTCCTGCCTTTATCCCTGGCAAATCGAGGCCGTATTTTGCTCCTGTTGCAAGCACTAAATAATCAAACTCCAGTTTTTTATTCCCGAAAACCACATAATCTCCGGATATTGAATTCACAGAGCCCTTCAGAACCTTTGCCTTTTTCAGGTAGGATTTGTGGGGAATTCTTATCTTTTTTGAGCATTCGGGCTCAACGGCGAGCCTTAGAATACCTGGAGTGAATTCAAAATAATCTTTCGTGTCTATTAGGATTACCTGAAATTTGGATTCGAGGGTTTTTGCTACTTGAGTCCCTGCAAATCCCCCTCCGATTATTATCACTTTTTTCATGTTCTAAAAGACGGAAAAAATAAAAAAATAAAAAATTTGGCTTATTTCCTGGAATAGATATTTCCTAGCAGCCAGTAGTTGGATGCCAAAGCGATGTGCATAAGGAACCCAGGCCATTGGCTCTGTCCAAGACTAGACCATGTTACCGTTGTTGTAAGTCCTGCTATAACAAGGATTATCATTGGAATCCAAACAATCTGCTTTACTTTCCATCTTGCCAAGATTGCTATACCTGAACCTATCTCACCTATTATTAAAATCCAGGCGAAAATCAGCGGTATAGGAAAACCTAATCCTGAAAGCATTCCTTCAACTGCGGAGGGCTTAAGTATGAACAGCTTCATCAAACCAGGAAGAAACATTACCAAGCCAAGCAATATCAGGTTAACAGTCATTACATATCTTTTGTTTTCTTTCATTTTCGCAACCTCCTTTCATCTTTGTGAGTCATGAAATTAAGAATCATATGTTTAAGAAGTTAACGGGAAAGCCTTTCTATCACTGCTAAAAGGGCGCCTATTATTGACAGGACTATCACAACCCATCCTGCAGCGATTGTCATTGTAAGAGGAATGAATCTTGCAGATAATATGCCATCAATCATTCCGAACCCGACAGATAGAGCAACAAGAACTCCTGTAACCCAGGCAACAAAAAGAATGAGCCCCTGAAGGGCGTGACTTGTCGAACTCGCTATCGAAACCCCACTTTTTTTTACCATGATTAAAGTAGAGAAATCCTGTTAATAAATGTTTTCCTAGTATCTCCAGTCCCAGTAATCGCCGTCGTAGTTATAATAATATTTTTTATCATATGTGTATGGGTGATAAGATGTCTTGTAATATTTGGAATAAAACTTGTCTGAATAAACAGGCCTGTAACCCCAGTAATCATATGACCCTTTGTAATATGATGTGCTTGATGACTTATAGTAGTAGCTCGACTTGTAAGGGGAATTGCTTCTTATTTCAACGGTTCTTCTCCAGGGGTCTGAATGGACGGATTTCGAATAGTCGTAGTAATCGTAATTTGAGTAGTGGTTATACCTATTGTAACTGTATCTATTATAGTCATAGTCTGATGCTGAAACAACAGGAAGAACTGCAAGTAAGAGCATAAATGCTAATCCAAGTGCAAAGAATCTTGTTTTTCCCATGCTATCTCATTGCTTTCAAGATATTTAAACTTTTCTGGTGTTGTCTTTTTATAGTTACTATGAGAAAATTTATATATCTCCTTTTTATTGGAAAAGCATGAGTGACTTAATAGTGGTTAGCGGGAATAAAAGCAGGTTAAAGGGATTTCGCATCGAATTATATGCGCGGCCTAAAATGCTTCTCTTCTATTCTGATAATGACAGAATGAATGGGTCTGTGTCTCCTCTAAAGCTTGTGGATTTTGGGGGACAATTTACGCCCATATACAGAGAGGGTGGCTTTTTCAAGGGCAACAATGCCATGGCCTTAAATTCTATTGGCATGATGGAAATCATCAACCCTATCGAAGTAACCAGGAACGAAGGGAAGAAACTGGAAGTTAAGGTCTATCAAACCGGTGATATTGGCAGGATAAAAGGAGTATTAGATAATGCTATTGAGCAGTCCGGCTTAAGAGATATTAACGTGAGATACGCCCCGGGCTTTGAAGTCTCACCCAGAGGATATTGGATTCCTATCCACTCCGCCAAGTCTGATCCTGCGAACATAAGGTATCTTGTAACCCCTAGTGAGATTCTGGCGAAAACTTCGGATTTCTTAAGGAAAAACATAAGGAAAAGGTTTGTTCCGAGCCATCTGGAAACCGCGCAAGTTGCGCCTGGACATTAGGTGTTGTATTATTTTTGAGAGGACAGCTCATTTTCTAAGGACGAGGATGCGAACAAAGCATATATCCAATTCCCCGGATTACGATTTAAGGATAGAAGACCATAAGACAGGGTAAGTAACATTTAAAAATCAAATATTTCTATGACAAGTAAGCTCGCATAGTATAGTGGTTAGTACACTGGCCTGTCGCAACGATGACCTTTTTTGGCACTTTCTGTGGTATGTAGGGCTTAAAATAGGTTAGTATTTTTTTATTATTCTTTCAAGATGGTCTTGATTTATAAGGATTGTCGAGATGGAGTGGATAGGTTAGACTTTAGATTAAATCGTTTTACCCCACAGCTTGCTGTGGCTGGGCGTCAAGCTTAACTACTTTCTAACCATCGCTCTTCAATGAGTATTGAGCTTGAGCGAGCATCACATTGCACCTATCGCATTCGCTACCATATGGTGTTTGTGCTCAAATATCGCAAGAAGCTCCTTCTTGAAAAAGTTCCAGTTGAATATGTAAAGGAGCTTCTGAAAGGGATAGGCGAGCGATATTGGTTCAAGTTCGATG
>MNVZ01000009.1 GCA_001872315.1 Candidatus Pacearchaeota archaeon CG1_02_39_14
ACCTACAAACCAAAAGAAGTTATTATATCAGACACTAACGAGGAACTAATAAACACTTATCAGGTTATAAAAAATGATGTTGAAAGTCTGATTAAAGAATTGCAGAAGTTAAAACAGCTACACGACAAGGAGACCTTTTACAAGATTAGAGCCGAAGATCCAAAACTCTTATCTAATCTAACAAGGGCAAGTCGTTTTATCTATCTAAACAAGACCTGCTTTAATGGGCTTTATCGTGTGAATAGCAAGGGCGGTTTTAATGTTCCTATTGGAAGTTATAAGAATCCTGCAATAGTCAATGAAGAAGAATTAAGAGAGATTTCTAAGCTACTGCAAGATACAGATATTAAAGTGGCGAGTTTTGAGGAATGTTTGAAGTGGGCTAAGAAAGGAGATTTTGTCTATTTTGATCCGCCTTACTATCCTCTAAAGAAAGCAAGTTTTACAACATACACAAAGGATAACTTCTTAGATAAAGAGCAGGAAAAACTTAAAGAAGTTTTTGAGCAGTTGGATAAGAAAGGTTGTAATGTTATGCTTTCAAATTCAGATACTCCTTTTATCAAACAACTATACAAAGGTCACAATATCTCTTTTGTCAAAGCTTCAAGAATGATAAACTGCGATGGCTCTAAAAGAGGAAAGATAAACGAGATTGTGGTCAGAAACTACGAAACCCCATAAAAGAACCTTTAATGTTTTAGAGTTCTATATTCGATAGCTCTGCCTTCTTTTTTTGCTCTTTCTATTCCTTGCTTCATTCCCTCACTTATTCCCAAGTCTGTATAAACTATGGTAGTTTCTGTGAATTTAGCCCACACAAGACCTGCCTCAATGCCTAAAGCTCTTTCTTCTGGGACACTATCGTCTAATATTCCTTCTTGTGTGTAGAGTAAATGTGAAGCAAAGGGAAACTCTCCCCTCATAAAGCAATCCCTCATGCATTTTCTTGCATATTCAATATTCTTTTTTATATCTCCTTTAAATGGAGTTTCTAAAATAACTAATTTGGGCATAGTAAATAATTGAAGCAATAGTTTTTAATGATTATTATCTCTGAGCAGATCCCTTAGACGCAACAATACAGCCTTACTGTGTGTTAAGATAATTCTTTGACCTGAACAAGCTTAAAGATGCAAAGGCTCCGAAAAGAGCAAAGAGAAACATCACAAAGAATAAGGCCTTGAATCCTAACTGGCTCGCAATATATCCTCCAATTAATGCTGCAAAGGCTGAAACTATATACCCCATCGCTTCCCAGGAGCCCCAGTCAGAGGCTTCCTCTTTTTTTCTTACGTAATGCGAATATAATGAGTCATATGCCGGAGAGAGAAGAGCAATTGCAAAACCTAAGATTACCTGAACCCCAAGCAGAGA
The DNA here is from genome assembly GCA_001872315.1 of Candidatus Pacearchaeota archaeon CG1_02_39_14. GTDB lineage: Archaea > Nanobdellota > Nanobdellia > Pacearchaeales > GW2011-AR1 > UBA92. Next base: position 1,378 of record MNVZ01000009.1, read on the forward strand.
TATCTGATTATATACTAAAATATAGCCAAGACATCCAAGAGCAACTAAGAAATATCCTGAAGATATGAGTTTTTCCTTGTGTTTTATCTTGTCCTCCCATTTTCCTATGATATAGATTACTACTCCGGACGTCAGAGTAAACGCAAAAAATGCCCAGCTGGCATCCAAAATATCCCCTCCTATCTGCTCAACAAAGATTGCATAAATCGGCCCAAGCATGCCTAAAGCCAAAGTTGCAAGAGAGTCTGCAACCAAAAGAAATTTTAGGCCTTTTTTCATCCTAAAAGAAAAGAAGGGCAATATTTAAATTAAATGTGCTCTTTGTTATAGGATGTCAGGGCCAGGAGAAGGAAAAATAAAACTTGGGAAGGCTGATGTATATCTGCATGTTAAGGGAAAGTCAGGAGCGAGTGTGACTCATATTGATATTGAATTAGATGCTTTGAATGATATAATAAAGCCTGGCGAAAATACGTATGTTGGCGGGAAAGAGGGAGGAGTTTTTCTTGGCCTGAAAAAGGGAATGATTGAAAGAGCTGAGAAAAAAGCAAAAAAAATTAACAAGCTTTAAAAAAGACTTTTCGTATAGAATATAATGATAGAAATTTTGAATGATTACGTCGCTAATCCTTATTTGAGAGCGCTAGTCGTTCTGCTAGGAGTTTTTTTGATACTAAAAGTTACTGCTTTTATCATAGAAAAAATTGTCCTTAGAGCAACTGCAAAAACTAAAACAAATATTGATGATGTTTTTATCAAAAAGGTTTCAAGACCTCTGACAGTCCTTATCTTGCTTATAGGGTTACGTGTTGCTTTAGAAGAGATTCCGCTTGCGGCCGGAGTCGATGAGATTTTTGCGAGAATCGTGACTTCTGTGATAATCTTGATGATTGCATACATAATTTATCTGTTTGTAGATGTAGTCTTGTTCGTTGTTCTTATGGGAAAGATAAAAAGCTCAAATTCATCTACAAGGGAAAGCCTGCTTTCTCTTGTCAATAGCGTCCTAAGGGTGGCCTGGATACTTATAGCCCTTCTTTATATTCTTGACTTGTGGGGTGTTGAAATAGGGCCTTTACTTGCCGGACTTGGGATAGCCGGACTGGCAATAGCCTTAGCCTTGCAGCCTACGCTTGCCAACGTTTTCTCGGGAATATCTATTCTCCTTGATAAATCTGTCAAAATAGGAGATTTGATATATTTAGATGCTGAGACTAAGGGAAAGATATCTCAAGTTGGTTTGAGAAGCACGAGAATAATAACTTTTGATAATGAACTGATTATAGTCCCCAATACAAAGCTGGCTGATAGTAAAATACAAAATGTCGCACTTCCAGAGAAGAAGTCAAGAGCAGTTATTCCATTTGGAGTTGCTTACGGAAGTGATATTGATAAAGTTAAGAAATTAATCCTTGATGAGATAAAGAAAGTAGAGCATTTTATTTCAGAGCCGGAACCTGCAGTAAGATTTACTGAAATGGGCTCGTCCTCTTTGAACTTTAAGGCTTATTTTTATGTTGACGATTATGATAACAGGTTTACTGCAATTGATGAGGCTAATACAAGAATCTACAATGCCTTAAATAGGGCAGGAATAAGCATACCTTTCCCACAGATAGATGTGCATATCAAAGAAGACAAGAAGAGAAAAAAATCTAAGTGACTCTCCAGTATTTTTTCTGTCCGAGGATAAGGGTTGCTGTAAAAAGTATATATGTGAACAGGAAACTTAAGTCTGTGAAGAAATAGCCTAAGTCAACTACTCTCTGGCTTTCTGATAATCTCATGCAAAAACCTGTGGAAAAAATCAAAACAATCATTATCAGAGGATGAAACAACTTTATCGAAATCCTAAATCTTGACAGGAAGAGAATCAAGGACAAGATAATGGCCAGGGAAGTTGCAGAGATTGTTGCGATTTGCCAGAGTTCCATTTTTATTATATTTTATTATATATTTTATATTGACTATAATGCAGAATATAGTTCTCTTTTAAAGATTTCTGTGGCTGGATATATCCAATCTGAGGATTATGACAAAACTTAAAAGGCGATTTAATGATTATTCACTAAGCCGAAGTTGGGCAGTGGTAGCCCGCGGGGTTGCTAACTCCGTTTCCTTCACCGGATATGCAGGTTCGATTCCTGCCTTCGGCGTTTACTATAATTGAAAAAACCCGCAGAGCAATTTCTTTTCTGACGACCAACAATATTTAAATAGTATAAAATATCTGAATAGAAATGGTGGTAAAGAGGTGGGGTTTTTTGCTTTTATTGCTTTTAGTTATACCTGTGCTATCTCCTGAAGTTCTTGGGTTCACAAGCCAGATTAAAGTTGTGACTACAACCCCTGAAGCAGATGTTACAATCAAGATTATTATTCCTGAAGATATTAACCGCCGTGTGAGAAATACTTTAGAGGCTGTGACTGATAGTGAAGGGATAGCCATAGTGGACTATACAACAGAGAATCCTTACTTTGAGATGAAAGTTTCTGTGTCTAAATCTGGAATAACCCAATTCAGAGATGTAGCTTTTGGGCCTTATGAAGACCAGGCGGAAATAGTGATAGGCCTTCCTAAGGGCATAGAGGAAGAGACCCCTGTTGTGGAACCGAGCGAGAATAATGCGACCGAAGAAAATGTAACTGAAGAGGCGGCAGAATTGGAGCCTAATGTAACCCTTGGGCAGGAGGATGCGAGTGCTGATGGGGAAATAACAGGACAGGCAGTTACAGGAGGACCTACGGAGGGGATTTCAAAAATATTCTATTATATACTTGCAGTTGTTGTTCTTGGTGGGATTATTGGATTTGTTGTGGGAAGGATGATAAGAACAAGAAAAATTAAGATGGGGCTTATAGATGCTGTGCCAACGAAATCCAAGGTAGTAAAGGAAGTTGATGCTGATGAGCTTGCTGATGCGGAAAGAAAACTTATGGAAGCCCAGGCGCAGATAAATAAGCTAAGAAGCAGGGACAAAATAAAGCAGGCTGAAGAAAGACTGCAAAGGGACAGGGATGAGCTCGAGAAGTTAAGAAAGGGCCAAAATTAATTCTTATGAACTTAGCTGAAATAAGCAAGAGGATGCAGCGCCTGAAAGGTTGGGCATTAGAACAGAATTCGATTGAGAAAATCTTTGAGTTCAGTAGTTTCAAGAGAGCAATTAATTTTGTTAATCAGGTTGCTGACATAGCGGAGAATAAGGAGCATCATCCTGATATGATAATAAGCTACCGTATTGTCAGGCTTAGCCTTTCTACTCATTCCGAAAAAACGGTCACAGAGAAGGATTTTGAAGTGGCTGAAGAGATTGATAAAATAAGTTTATAAATCAGGCAGGATAATCCCTTTTATGGGAATCGGATTTATTTTGAGGGTTATAGTAAGCATTATCCTCGTCATAGGAATGATGTCTTTCGTTCTTTTGTACACTATTTCAGGAGAAATAGAACAGGGAGCTGTAGAGGAAGTTGTGGATGATGTTGTTGATATTGGAAGTGATAGAATAAATCTTGAAGGGGAAATTGATTACAGTCTTTTATATGATTCCCTTTTGTCTGAATGCCAAAACAAAGAAAAAATCTATTTTAATACCCAGGAATTGCCTGAAGGAATTGAAATTGATTGTAACGAAATCAGATTTGCAGGCAGAGATGGCATTGAAGATTTAATCAAAGAAAAAATTGAGGAAATTCTTTTTGGAGAGATTGATGAAACCGGTATTGTTCAGGAAATTGTTGAAAAAGAAAAGGTAGACCGAATTTTATGGACAATTGGGGCTATTAATTTAATCCTTATAATTATAATAATTCTTCTTGCAAGAATTGGGGCTCTAGTTAATCTTGGAATTGTTGGGATGATTTCTGGGCTGCCTTTTGTCATTGCCGGAATATTCAAGAACCTTGTAGAAAACTTGCTTATTGTCACTCTTCCTTTTGGAATAAGTTTAAGTGAGCTCCCTGCTCTTAAAGGCCTAATTTATGACCTCACGAAAGACCTTTTTGTCAGCTATCTTATATTATTTGTTCTGGGCGCTGCCCTTTTCGGACTTGGTATAGGAATAAAGACAGGGCTTGGAAAGAAAAAGGAGGCAAAATGATAGAATTCATCCTGCTGCTTACTGCTTTTCCTGTTGGCTTTCTGATAGCCTGGTTTTCCAGGGATGAGCTTGCTAATGGGAGAAAATGGCTCAAGATAATAATGATAGTGTCTGCTATATTCATTATAGGATTCTGGCTTACAGGATGGAAGACAGGAAGCTGGACTTTCGGATATCTGCTTATCCTTGCCCTTGTGGGCTTGATGAAAAGCCATGATAGGAAATGGACGAAGGCAGCAATTTAGGGATTAGGGGAAGTTATAAAAAGAGGGAAGAAGAGATTTTGTTATGAATAAAGAAACTGAAGACAAGATACTGGAATTTTGGAAGAAAAATAAAATTTACGAAAAAGTAAAAGAGAAGAACAGGAAAGGCGAGAAATTTTATTTTATGGATGGTCCTCCTTACGCGACAGGGAACATTCATATGGGGACTGCTCTGAACAAGATAGTTAAGGATATTTTTATGAGGGCTATGAGGCTGCAAGGCAAAGATGTTTTTGACAGGCCTGGATATGATACCCATGGAGTCCCTATAGAATTCAAGGTTGAAAAAGAAATAGGGAGCAAGAGCAAGCAAGACATAGAAAGATATGGTGTTGAAAAATTCATAAAGAGATGCAAAGAATTTGCTACAGAATATATCGATGTGATGAATGAGGAATTTATGGATTTGGGGGTCTGGATGGACTGGAAAAGGCCTTATCTCACACTGGATGATGAATATATTGAAGCGGTCTGGTACGCTTTTAAAAAAGCTGATGAAAAAAATCTTCTTTACCTAGGAAAATATCCGGTGCACGTCTGTCCAAGATGCGAAACGGCTGTTGCTTTCAATGAAATTGAATATGGGAAACAGAGAGATAAATCAGCTTATGTAAAGTTCCCAGTAAATGAAAAAGATGTCAGTCTTATTATATGGACTACAACTCCATGGACACTTCCTGCGAATACAGGAGTCATGGTAAATCCAGAGATAAATTATGCAGAAGTTGATTTAGGGGAGAAGTGGATTATTGCAGAAGACTTAGTTGAAGGTGTAATGAAAAAGTCCGGAATTGAAGATTATAAAATAGTGAAAAGGTTCAAGGGAAAGGAGATGGAAGGATGGAGTTATGAGAATCCTCTTTCAAAAAACCTGAAACTGAATGTTAAAAATGGATATAAAGTTGTTTTATCTTCGAGATATGTAACAACCGAAGAGGGAACAGGGCTTGTTCATGTTGCCCCTGGACACGGAAAGGAAGATTTTGAAGTCGGCAAGGAATACGGGCTTGACATGCCCTCTCCTGTTGGGTCTAATGGAGTCCTGACAGAAGAAGCCGGAAAATATGCAGGGAAGAAAGCAAGAGAAGTGGATAAGGAAATCATAGAAGATCTTAAGAAAGACGGAAAGATAGCAGCCCAAGTTGATTATGTGCATGACTATCCGCTATGCTGGAGAGATAAAAGCCCCTTACTAATGATTGCACAACCGCAATGGTTCCTTAAAATATCTGATATTCATAAAGATCTCCTTAAGGAAAATAATGAAAATAACTGGGTGCCTGATTATATGAGGTTGAGAATGAAAGCCTGGCTTGAAGGAGTTGGGGACTGGCCTGTTTCTAGACAGAGATACTGGGGGACTCCCCTGCCTATCTGGTATGACCCTGAAACCGGAGAGAAAGTTGTCATAGGAAGCCTTGATGAGCTCCGAAAGTTGTCTGGTAAAAAGGAGATCAATCTACACAAGCCGGGAATTGATGAGATTATGATAAAAGGAAAAAATGGCAGGGATTTGAAGAGAGTTCCGGAAGTCCTTGATGTATGGTTTGATTCTGGAGTTTCAAGCTGGGCGGCACTTGATTTCCCGAGAGAAAAGGAAAAGTTTGATAGATATTGGCCAGCTGACCTCAACATTGAGGGGAAAGACCAGTTCAGAGGATGGTGGAATTCGCAGATGATTTTGTCACAAATTGCTTTTGGAAGAAGGCCTTTTGAAAATATTATAGTGCATGGAATGGTTCTTGATGTCGGAAAAAATAAAATGTCTAAATCTCTCGGCAACATAGTCTCTCCAAAAGAGGTTATAGCAAAATACGGGAGAGATTACATAAGGTACTATTTTGCCAAGCTTTCAAAGGGGGAGGACTTTGCATATGATGAGAGAGAATTTAAAGAGATTAGAAAGTTTTTCACCATTCTTCTCAATTTAAACAATTTCATAAGTCAGTCAGGAAAGAAGGAAGGAAATCTTTTCATAGAAGATAAGTGGATAGTTTCCAGGTATAATTCTCTCATAAAGGAGGTTACCGAGGCGTATAATGGATATAAACTGCATGAGGCCGTTCAGAAACTTGAAAAGTTTCTTGTTGAGGATTTGAGCAGGACTTACATCCAGATTATAAGGGAGAGGGCTGATGAGGTTGGAGGGCTTCTTGATGAAATCTTTTCAGGATTCTTGAAACTAATTTCTCCTATATGCCCTTTTGTTTCTGAAGGCATGTGGAAAGATAAAGGTAAAGAAGATTCTATTTTCCTTAGCAATTTGCCTAAGTATGATGACAACAAGATTGATCTTGACCTGGAAAATAAATTTGAAACCAGCATGAAAATAATTGAGTTAGGCCTTGCCGAGAGAGACAGGGAAAAAGTGGGATTAAGATGGCCTCTAAGAAAAGCAGTTGTTTATTCAGAAGAGAAGCTTGATGAAAGCCTGAAGAGGGTGATTGCGGGCCAGCTTAATTTAAAGGAAGTTGAATCAAAGAAGGGGAAGGAAATTAAAGTTGAGCTTGACCTTGAAACCGATGAGGAACTGGAAACTGAAGGATTTGTAAGGGAGATTTCGAGGAGAGTTCAGGCCGAAAGAAAGAAAAGAGGGCTTAATAAGGAAGACAAAATAAATCTCAAAATAAGTGCAGGCAGAATGAATAAGAGACTGGAAGGAAAAAAGAAAATGCTCATGGACAGGACAGGTTCTGCCGAAATTGAATTTTCCGACGGCAAAGATGTAGGGGGATGGATTGAAGTCGAAATAAGGGATAGTAAGATTCGTTTTAATTTTGAGTAGTAACGAACTTATTTTCGTAATTATATAGGAGTCATCTAGAAAACATTTAAATACCTCACGGCATTCTGTATGGAGTAAAGGGTGTTAAATGATAGTTAACGAAGAATTTTTAAGCAGGTTAAGGAAGATATTTGATTTGAATTTGTATGAAGTAAAAGTTTGGACTTCTCTTTTATCCCGGGGGGTTTCGACGGCTGGGGAATTGAGCAACATTTCTGATGTTCCAAGATCAAGAACTTACGATATCCTTGAATCTCTGGAGAAGAAGGGATTTATCATCATGAAGATTGGGAAGCCCATAAAGTTTATTGCCCTAAAACCTGAAGAGGTTGTTGAAAGGGTCAAGAAGAACCTTGTTGTTGATGCCCAGGACAGGTCAAAAAGGCTTGAAAAGCTTAAAGGAGATGAAGTCATGGAAGAGCTTGACAATCTGTACCATAATGGGGTAAAGTACATTGAGCCGTCAGATTTATCTGGAAGTCTTAAGGGAAGACAAAATATGTACAACCATCTTGACATGATGCTAAAGAATGCTAGTAGTGACGCTGTAATTGTTACAAGCGCCGATGGACTTAATAGAAAGATGGAAGCGCTGATGCCTGCATTTGAAAAGGCAAAGAAGAGGGGAGTTAAAGTCAGGATTGCAGCTCCTATTAATGAGTCAAATTACAAGGTGGCTAAGGAGCTTTCAAAATATGCTGAAGTCAGGTCTGTTGATGGAAAGAGCCAAGGAAGATTCGCTCTTGTAGATGGGAAAGAACTTATGTTTATGCTTCTTGATGATAAGAGTGTGCATCCAAGCTATGACACTGCTGTCTGGCTTTCAAGCGATTATCTTGCAAACTCCATGAAGGACATGTTTGAGAAGAATTGGAATGAATTTACTCCTTTAAATAGATTAAAGGTGAAATGATGGGAGTTTATTTTGTGTCTGTTAACTATTGGGCTGTTCTTGCTTCTGCTATTATATCTATGATTATTGGAAGCTTGTGGTACGGGCCCTTGTTTGGGAAGCAGTGGATGAACTTAATGGGTTTTGGTAGGAAAGATATCAATAAGGCAAAAAGCAAGGGAATGGCTAAATCCTACTTACTGGCCATCATTGCAGCTTTGATTGTCGGTTTTGTCCTTGCGCATATCATTGCCTACGTCAATGCGACAACTTTTACGGAAGGCCTTGGGACAGGCGTCTGGATGTGGCTCGGATTTGTAGCAACAGTTTCATTAGGAAGCATATTGTGGGAAGGGAAACCTGCAAGCCTGTACTGGATTAACTCATTATACTGGCTTGTCAATCTTGCTATAATGGGAGGGATTTTAGCAGTATTCCAATGAACGAGAGAGATTACTTCATGCTGTCTGCGATCATCTTCCTGATAGGGACTGTGCTTCATGCTATAAGGGTCCTTGGAAATTACAGCCTTGAATATGGAAATAAAGACCTGCCGATTGCAATTTCTATCCTCATAGTTCTTGTTGGAATCTTTATGGTCTATTATGGCTTCAAGTTCAAAAACAAAATGCCTAAGAGGACTACAAGATTAAAGGGAAGAAAAAGACGCTAAACTTCTATAACCACAGATTCCGGGCTTGCTCCGAGAGAATCGAGGGCCCTTTTCACTGAAACTATGAATTGCGTTGGACCGCAAAGGTAAAAGTTCTGATTGAAATCTTTGATGTGCCGTTTTAGGTAATCTTCATCTATGCGGCCTGAATCATAACCTTCCCTTTCTTCCCTGGAGAGAATAAAATGAGCCTTGTTTCCGAGCATTTCCTTAAACTCCCTTTCTAAGATGATGTCTTTCCATGCCTTATTGGCAAAAAGAAGCATGTTGCCTTCTGCCTGTCCCTTGTCCATTAAATCCCTTAAGATTGCTATAAATGGCGTGATGCCCGCTCCTCCTGCAATAAATACTCCGAGCCCTTTGTAGTTTATTGTCCCCCATACATCCCTGACTATCAGCTCGTCGCCCGGTTTCAACCTGGAAAGCTGTTCTGTGACTCCTTCATGCGGATAAATCTTAACTGTAAATTCAAGAACAGGATCACTATTCTTTGAACAGAATGTAAATGGGCGCTTCTTATCCTTCCAGCCAGGCTGATTGATTGAAACCTCTGTTGCCTGGCCCGGGAGGAAATTATAATTTTCCGGCTTCTCTGTGATGAACCTGATAGTGTCATGGGTGACAAATTCCTTCATGAGAATTTTTACTACATGCTCCATATACAAGGATTAATAATTTACTATAAAAGTTTATTGGCTCTTTCCGATTAAAAAATAAATTCCGCTCTTTCCAGTAGATATAGTTGCATGGAGATTTTCCGAGCCATTCGAAATTCCAAGAATGGAAGTCCTTGTGAGGTCGCTTCCTGGCTTGCCAAGACCCTCAACGATATATCCCTCATTAAAATAATAGGCATTTGTCTCTTCTAAAATTACTACATCATCTACGCCTTGAGGATATGGTCTTCTGATTGAGAATCCTTCTACTCTTGTAGTGCCTTCGGGAGCTGGAACTGAAGAATCTTTGGTCTTTACTCCAAGTTTATTTTCTAAATAACTTCTTAGAGATTCTCTCTCCGGCTCTTCTGCAAACCAAATCATATAATTCCAGAAAAATAAGGATATATAATATTTTCTACTTGCCCCAAGATTATATCTTATTTGCTTCTTTTAAATAGTTTTTCAGCCTATCTACAAAAGGAATCTGCGCTGGGTTGATTTTTTCCATTGCTTCTTTTTCCATAAAGAAACCTGCCTTGTCAACTTCCGGAAATTTTATTTTCTTACCTGACTTGGGAGGCCATTCAATCTCGGCAAAAGAGGTGCATTGCAATAGGAAGAAATCCCCCTCAAACGCCCATGCATGGACAACTTTGCCTGATTTCTGGGTTATCTCCCCCAGATAGATATATTTCTCTTCTTCCATCGGAGCATCAACTCCAACCTCTTCTTTTAATTCCCTCCTTGCATTTTCCAGCATTGCCTCATGCGAATAATTCCTATCGTCTATCTCTCCTTTGGAAATGCTCCATGCCCCTTTGTCCTTGCCTTTCCAGAAGGGCCCGCCAGGATGGACTATGAAGAAATAGAGTTTAGAATCCTTGAGTTTATACATCAATAATCCTGAAGAGGTTTTTGGCATTTTATGTGAGTCTGACAAGATTTATATATTTAATTTGTGTTTGATTTAATGGAATCCTTGAATACAAGAAAGCTGGCTTTGTCTTTAGGGATTGTGTCTGCTTTGGGCGCATTCTTGCTTGGGATTACATCCAGCTTATGGGGATGGGGAAGCGCTATAGTTTCAGTCGCAAGCTCGCTGTATATAGGGTACGATTCTACTTTTCTGGGAGCTGTGATTGGGGCTGTCTGGGCATTTATTGACGGATTTATAGGCGGATGGTTGATTGCATGGGTATACAACAGGGTTTAGGCAAGTAAATTTATACCATGGCAGCCCAAAATCAGTATCAAAAAATAGTTCCATTTATAATATTTATCTTGGTACTATTTCTCTTTTTTAAACTAACCCAGCCAATGATAACTATTCTT
>MNVZ01000020.1 GCA_001872315.1 Candidatus Pacearchaeota archaeon CG1_02_39_14
CTGCCGACAGGAATCTCAATATCCTCATTTTCCTTCTTCTCCTCTGATTTTGGCATCCTGAAAACAAACAAGTCTCTTTTAAAAAGGTTTGGTTTTCTATAACATAATTTATATATCTTCTATGCTAAAAGCTGTTATGCCTTATGACATAATTCTCGGAAGAGACAAGTCTGATAAGAAAAAATTTGGAAGCAGGGGCCTGATATATCTGGGAAAGGGCTACGTCACAATGGGACAGCATACTTCACTGTCAAATAATTTATTCATGGATGTTGCAAGAAGCCATGTCGTTTTGATAGCCGGTAAGAGAGGATCTGGAAAAAGTTACACAATAGGAGTCATGGCGGAAGAGCTTGCAGGATTGCCTTCAGAGGAGTCAAGAAACATAGCTTCAATTATATTTGACACTATGGGGATATTCTGGACCATGAAGTTTGAAAATGACAAGGATTCCCTGCTCTTGAAATCATGGAACCTCAAACCAAGGAAGCTTCCCGTAAAAGTTCTCGCCCCTCTCGGAAAAGTTGAAGAATACAGGAAGAAAGGAATTCCAATTGATTCTCCATTTGCCCTGAAACCAGACGAACTGGACGCTGAAGACTGGATACTTACCTTTAATCTTTCGGTAACCTCCCCCCCAGGCACGCTAATCCAGAATATAATCTCAAAGCTAAAAGATTCTGGAGAAGATTTTGATATAGAAGAAATAAGAAGAGAAGCGGAAAAGGATAAGGAATCATCAAGAGAAACAAAGAACACAGTTCTGGCGCTATTTAACGCCGCAAGCACCTGGGGGATATTTGCATCAGGAAATCAGGAAGCTGTAAGCATTTCGGACCTTATAACTCCTGGCTCCACAACAGTCATAGACCTTTCTGTTTACAGCTCAGTAGGCTCATTCAATGTCCGTGGGCTGGTGATTGGTCTTGTTTCAAGAAAGCTTTTCAAGGAAAGAATTGACGCAAGAAAAAAAGAAGAGATACAGTCAATACAGCACGGCCTCGAATATATGTCTTACAACCCCGCAAGAGAGGTTCCCCTCATATGGATATTCATAGATGAGGCCCATGAATTTCTGCCGAAGACAGGAAAAACCCCTGCGACAGATTCCTTAGTTCAGATATTAAGAGAGGGAAGACAGCCCGGCATTTCAATGGTTCTTGCAACACAACAGCCAGGGCAGATTCACAGGGATGTCATGACCCAATCAGATATAATCCTTTCCCATAGAGTTACATCCCAGCCAGACATAGAATCCTTAAACCAGATAATGCAGACCTATCTTCTTGAATCAATAAAACAGAAACTCGACGGACTACCAAGGATAAAAGGCTCTGCAATAATCCTTGATGACAATTCCGAGAGGATTTATCCAATGAGGATCCGCCCAAGATTCACCTGGCATGGCGGAGAGGCCCCTACAGCTGTAAAGGCGGAAATTGAATTTTAGAAAGCTTTAAAAGACACTATATTATAGTAATAACATGATCAACCTATTAAAAGGACTGGAAGCAACGCCCCCCATAGTGAGAAGAACAGTCAAAAGAGAGGACGCAATAGCTCTGGCAAGAGTTACAAAAGACAGGAACGCAGTCCATCACGATCCTGAAGTAGCCGCCAGACTAAATTTGAGAGATGTGCTGGTGATAGGCACATACCTTAGCACTGCAGGTTCCCAGATACCTCATTATATCCTAAATCTTCTAAGAGGAAAAAATCCTTTATATAACTTCCTTGATCAAGAAGTAACATGGGAAGGAAAAACATTTCCAGGCGATGAGATTTCATGGAGATGCGAGGATAATCCTGGAATAGTATATGATAGAACAACGGGAATTGTCACAGTAAATACTATCGCAGAAGTGGAAAATGCAACAAGAGCAAGAATAGTGACAAGGCTTTCAGTGCAAAGACCAATTGTTGAGCCTGTTGAAGATAAACGTTTAGTATATGAAGAAGAAATTGAAATAAACCAAAACGATACAAGAGAATACAAGCGGATAACAGGTGAAAGTGAGTTCTTTACTGCGGCAATAATTCCGGGAAGTTTAGTTGCTTATACAGAAAAGCTTAACCAATCTCAAGGAACAAATTATATTGCACTTAATGCAGGAATGACAAGCAGGTTTGTGGAACCTCTTAGGATGACAGGAGATACAGAAACGCTTGAGATAAAGGTTTACGAAAATCCTGCAAGGCATAGAATAAAAAACAGAACCGCAGCATATGGGTTCAGAACAATCGCATCACAGCAGGGCAGAATTGTGGTCGATACAGAAATTCAGGGATTCATCAAAGGGCACTTTGACAACTTATATGCTTTAAGGCCAGACACTAAATAACTTTGATATCAACTCTATACCTGAACTTATAAGCCCCGATATCTCCTGCTTTCTTAACCCTAACAATTTTAATTTTTTTTCTTGCTTTCTTAGCTTCCTCTTTTATCATTCCAAGCATCTCATCCTTATCTGCTTCATTATAAAATCCGTGATAATGTATCATCGTGCCTTTCTTGGAAACAGAAAAAGCCACATCCAAAAAGCTGTCCTGCAAGTTAGGCCTCGCCATGACAATCCTGTCAAATCTTAAGGGCACCAAGGTTCCCTTTAAGTTCAACCCTCCTTTTTTTATGACTCTGCGGACATCTCCCTGATACAATTCCACATTTTGCAATTTATTCCTCTTCACATTGATTAAAGCATATTTGTGGCAATCCCTTCCTAATTCCACACCTACAACTTTTTTGCATCTGCTTAACTTGCCTATGACAATCGGAAAAGGCCCTACACCGGAGAACATGACTAAAACTTCCTCTTTCTTCTTAACCTTGCTTGCTATATCCTTTCTCTCTTCTGCCAAGCGGGGAGAGAAATAACAGGTATCAACATTCAGCCTGAATTCACACCCATTCTCCTTATACAATGCCTCTTTTGTCTTTTCGCCTGCAAGCCATCTTGTATCCTGGGTCCTTAATCTTCCTGAAAATCTTTCTGTTTTTTCAAGAACAGTCCTGACAGACTTATGACTATCAAGAAATTCCATAGCAATCTTCTTTTTCTCCCTAATCTTAGTATCCCTGTCAAATTTCAATATAACTACATTCCCCAGGACGTCAATGCCTAATCTCATAACTCTCCCAGGCAATCCATCTTTAAAACCCTTTTCAAAATCTTTAAATACAAATCCTTCCTGATAAAAAGATAAAAGAGGCACCATGAATAAATCATTAGGATACGTCATAACGATTATAGGAATCTTTCTTTTAGCTCTCACAGCCCCTACCATCGCCCAGTCAATTAAGATTCAGATCCCAGAAGGAATTTCAAATTCAACCCTGACAATAGCGAGTATAGTTGTAATTGCAATAGGCCTTTTCATTGCAGTAAGAGGAAGCAAGGACAAAGTAAGGCAGAAATCTACTGAAGTCCCAATTTACCACGGCAGGGATATTGTAGGTTACCGAAGAGGTTGAGATTATTTACAGCTCGCGAAGCATTTGCTCATGCCTATCTCCAAGGGCTCTAAGCCTACGATTAACATAATCAGACCTTTCACCAGCAGGAATTGAGGTAAGTTTTGAAATATCAGCTTCCAAGTCAGTCAGTTGTTTCAGTTTGAATCCTCTCATAAGCTTCTCATGCCTTACGGTCCCGAAATACTTATGAATATCTTTGTCAAAAAAGAAGGATATAGCAACAGCCGCAACACCAAGAACATAAATCCAGGTGGCTGCTTCAGAAATCTGCCCATCCGGCCTTGTAAACCAGACAGCAACAAAGACTATACCATAAAATATCCAGGCAATTCTTCTAAAAAATGGGCTTTGCCCGATGTTATGCAGGAAGTAAAAGTAGATAATGAATGGCAAAAGAGTTACAATCGCTATTCCGAGTGTCCCATAAGGCAAAAGGATTCCGGCAATAAATCCTTCTTCCGATATGTATCTGACAGCCAGCAAAGAAATGACGAGGGCGATAACAAAACTGACTGCCTTATTATTCTCAAAGGCAGGGACTTTCTTAGCCGCCGCAGAAATCACAACAAAAAGAAGCAATAACAGAAGTATCTTAGCAAAGAAAAAATCGTCATAAGAGCTCGTTCCCAATATTGCCTCAAATATGGGAGTTAAGACTTCCTTCAGCGCATCTATAGTCATTTCGATAGCATCTCCAGGTTGAGGAAGCTGTGCGCTTACCAGAGGCACCAGCAATAAGAAAACAAAAATTCCCCCCATCACCCTTTTTTTCATACTTATCATATTGAATGGAAGTTTAAAAAGATTCTCACATTCAAGAATAATCAAAAGAGAATATCAAATATCTTGCAATCGCGAAATATTTATAAACATTCCAAAACTCTGTTAGACATGATTAATCAAAGAGGGGTGAAAATACTAAGTCTAGTCTTGCTCTTATCTTTCGCAACGACTTTATTTTCAGGAATTGCTTCGGCCCAGAATGAATTAGAGGACAACGCCGTAATTGGTCCAATAGTCGACCTGTTCACTTTCCAAACAGAATTGGGTGTTGATATAGGAGTCACAAAATGGCTTTTCATCATTCTCTTATCTTTATTAATTTGGTCCGTTCTTGAAGGTAGTGGAATAATAAAACAGAATGCAGTCAGATGGGTGATTAGCATAATCGTTGCCTTCCTGGGTGTGAGCTACTTTACAGTTGACGAAGTGATTGCAACCCTGCAAACATACCAAGCACTGGGATTAACCCTTCTATTCCTTTTCCCATTATTGATACTGATGACATTCACCTGGAGGATAGTAGCACACTTCCAATCTCCGGGGGCAGTTGTTTTCCAGTGGTTTATGTGGATAGTTTATGGCATATTCCTGGTTTACAGATTTTTAGTTGATTATCCCCTGTTAAGTGTGACAACGAGGTGGATATTTGGGATAGTTGGAATTTTGACCTTGATAATGATTTTCGGAAACAGATGGATAAGAGGGATGCTGGGAGCAGAACTTGTCAGGTCAGAAATAGATAATGCCCTGAACACTGAACAAAGGGCTGCAGCACTGACAAGAGCAAGGTCGGACGCAGCAAGAGCGGAAGGCGCTTCTCCTTAAACATCAATCTTTTTAAAATCCCATTCCCTGAATAATCTATGAAAAAAGAGTTGTTTCTATTAAGTTTTGTGTTACTTATCCTGTTGTCTGCCCAAATTATCAGCGCACAAGCAGACTTCTTTGAGGACAAAAAAGAACAGTTCGAAGATTTCAAGGAAAATGCAACAGACACAAAAGACAGGCTTTCCAATGAAAGCTATCTTGCAACAGAATGGAGGGAATATTTAAGGCAGAAAAAGGGGGGTGAATTAATCCTGGACATAAGTGATTTTCTAAAAAATTTCAACCCGATCTTCAAAGTGGTTTTGGGAGCCGAATATTCGCTGTCATTGAACTTCATTATCTCCATCATACTCTGGGCAATCCTGTTCATCCTGACCTTTGGCCCATTGGATGCAATATTTGGAAGAAAATGGATGAGTATAATTGGCACATTAGTCACCACTTCTCTTATAGGATTGTCAGGAGCAATAAAGACAGCAACAGATGAAGTAATATCAATAATAACCGACCCTTACATTATATGGTGGGTGCTACTATTTATGATACTTGCCCTCATAATAGTAGTTTATCTTGCAAGAGACATAAACCGTTATATCAAAAGCAAGAAAGAAGAAGTTGAAGAAGAAGAAACCAAAAAAGCAGGAGAACTATTAAGAGCAAGAGCGGAAGGATATAGAAAAGGCACAACTTCAAAAAGAAAAGGAATAGACTGGATGACCAAAGATATCGCAGGAGAGGATTAGAACAGCGTCTTCTGCGCGGCTTTCCCTTTTCCCTGCTTTAACTTTTCCAGCTGCTTCTCAACTCTATCCAAGGAAAAGTTATGCCTCTCAACTAAGATTTCCTTAATCCTTGCCTCATCTATCTTTGGAAAACTTATCTTCATCTTGTCCACATTGGGCCTCTTAAAAATCTCAAAGATATCCTGCCAGTTAAAATCCAGTTTTTCCTCAACTTCCTTAAATATTTCAACAGGATACTTCTTATCTTTCACAATGGCCAAAGATTTCTTAGGCCCAAGTCCCTTTATTCCTCCGGGATTAAAATCAGTTCCAACGAGAATAGCAAGACAAATCAATTGGTCTGCAGTCACACCAAGACTATTCAGGACTTTTTCATATTCAATCATCTCCGGCCCTATATCTATGCTTCCTCCATTAACCTTTCTTTTCTTTGCGAGAGTAAGATTCTGTATCAGTCTTGTCCCGCCGACAACGAGAGCGTCATAATCCTGGCTCCCGACGGCCCATGCCTCTCCCGATTTGACAAGTTCTGCGCACTGCATCTCTCCCTCTGAAGGCGCCTGAACAACAGCAATTCCCATTGCTTCCAGAAGTTCCTTGCTTTCCTCTATCATTCCTTCTTCTATCTTCGACCCTTGCTTGGCATACCTGCCTGCTTCAACAAAATCTCTTTTAATCATTGCCCTCTCATAATTTTCCAGCGCCTTTTCCTTTGCCTCTGCTCTTTTTTCTTTTGTCTTGCCTTTCAGCTCATGAGACTCTCCATCAAAGACATAAATCAGCTTTATGCCTTCAGCCATCAAAGAAATATTCCTATAAAATAATCCTGACAAATGCGAGGTTACATGGCCTGAAGAATCCATCAAAGGAGTCCCATCAACCTGTCTTATTGAAGACAAAAACTGAAAAATAGCATTGTAGGCATCTACAGCAATCGTCTTGCCCTTTAAATCCTTAAGATTAATGCCTTTCCTCTGAACAATCTCCCCTATTTGCAATCCCATCAAATCAGATAGAACTTCAAGTTAAATAATTTACTGATTTCTTCTGCTCGCGGCAGCCCAAAGTTTACTGGCTCTGGCAAGAACGCCCAAATCAGGGTTTTTTCCTCCAGCCAATTCCTGGGCAAAAGCATAGAATCGTGCACTCTTTAATTCCTCATCAGAAACAGACTCATCCATAAATTCAACTTCAGGAACAAGATGTGCCCTTTGCTCATATCCGCCATTATCCCTAATATGAGCGGAAACAATTGCAGCCCCACGATTAGATAGCCTCGAACCAGATCTAAAAAGATAGTTTCTAATCGCTCCCCCATCATCAGTTCCACTTGAGAATGCTACTCTCTGGACATCTGCCGCTACAGGAAGTCTCTCTGGGAGTTCAACAATATACAGGTTCATAGAAAATCTCAAAAATACAGGTATTTAAATCCTATGTTTGTCACTACCAGAATATCCTAAAAATTTAAGGGGCATTTATGCACACAGCAGAACATTCAATAGTCCCTCCCGACTCGCACCTGGTTGATGTCAATGTCCACTCTCCTCCTTTGGAGCCAGTAACTTCGCAAGCACAACCCGAGCCTGAACCAACCCAGCTTGCCTTTGAAAGAGAGCAAAATTCATGGACACCAATAACCCTTGGTTGATTTGTAAAGCCAGTATAAAACTGAACAGCACCTCCTATTCCATCCCCAGTTCCTGTGATATTACAGTTTGTTCCATCCTTCTGGCACAACTTTCCTAAAGATGCCTGCAAATCAGCATCGCCGTCAAAGTATCCCTGAATGCCCGTTAAAGTATGTCCAGGATTTGGAACAGCTCCAGGATTGACAGTATAGGCATAGATTCCAATCGCGCCAGCAAGAATTAATACAGAAGCAATAATCATAAGAGCATACTTCTTTTCTACATTCACCTCAACCTTCATAATAACAATTATCCCCTTATGTTTATAAATATTTACAAAAGTCTAAAAACTCCTTCCCATTATGAATAAAATGAAGCCTCTTAGTGGATATATCGTCTCAATATCCCATAAAACCACGGATGACAAAACCCAAGTCTATTTATTTGGCAGGCTTGAAAACGGAAAATCCTTCGCTTCAGTTCACGACTTCGCCCCTTATTTTTTCATCAGGCAGCAGGACTCCAAAAAAGCATCTTCATTACTGAAGAAATTTCATGTGGAAGAAACAAAGCTGGCGGACTTCAGGGGAAAAAAAGTTTCAAAAATTTCCTCAGGAAATCAGGCAGAGCTGCAAAAATTAGCCTCTGCTTTAAGAAAAAAGAAGATAGAGCTCTATGAATCAGACTTAACTCCGGTGACAAGATTCATAATAGACAATAATCTTCTGGGTGCTGTGAAGATAGAGCCGGAAGACGAAGAGCCGGGAGAAAGAGTTGACCTGATTTTCAGCAATCCAAAAATAGTCCCATCAGAAACAAAGCCAAAGCTGAAAGTCATTGCCCTGGATATAGAATCAGGCAAGAAAACCAATGATTTGTTTTGCATAGGTTTGTATTCCGATAATTACAGAAAGAATTTTATTGTGGGAGAGTCAAAACATCCTGATACAGTATCCTGTAAAGATGAAAGAGCCGCTCTGGAAAAATTTAGGGAAGAAATAATTTCCCAGGACCCTGACATAATAACAGGATGGCATGTCATAGATTTTGACCTATTATACCTGAAAAGGAAGTTTGAAGAGAATAATATCCCATTTGATATCGGAAGAACAAACGAGCAGGCGAGAATAAAAATAGAAAGCAACTTCATGCGCACATCTACGGCAACAATTCCGGGAAGGCAGGTCCTCGACGGCCTGTATCTGTTAAGAGACCCCTTTATAAAAGAAGCCCCATCTATAAAGGAAAAAAAATTTGAGTCATACACCCTGGAAGATGTCTCTCAAGCTCTATTAGGAGAGGGGAAAATTTTGAAAGGCAAGGAAAGGCATGATGAAATAGAAAGCTTATACGAAACAAACAAGGGCAAGTTGATAGATTATAACCTGAAAGACTGTATGCTGGCTTACGACATCCTAGAGAAGACAAAGACCATAGACCTTGCTATAGAGCGTTCAATGTTAACAGGCCTTCCATTGAACAGGCTGACAGCATCAATAGCTGCCTTCGATTCTCTGTACATCAGGGAAGCCAGAAAACGCGGCCTTGTATCTCCATCTCTGGATTATAAAGAGAGAGGCGAAAGGATAAAGGGAGGTTATGTCATGGATTCAGTTCCGGGAATATATCATAACGTCCTCGTTTTAGACTTCAAATCTCTATATCCTTCGATAATTAAAACATTTAACATAGACCCTGCATCTTATCTGGAAAAGAAAGAAAAAGGGTCAATAGAATCTCCAAACAAGGCCTATTTTAAAAACGAAGCAGGAATCCTTCCTGAAATAATATCAAAGCTTCATGAAGAGAGGGAAAAAGCCAAGAGAGAAAAGAGGGAGCTCTCAAGCTATGCAATAAAGATAATCATGAATTCTTTCTTCGGCGTTCTTGCCAGCCCGAATTGCAGGTACTATTCACTGAAGATGGCAAATGCAATAACCCACTTTGGGCAGTTCATAATAAAGCTTACTGCCAAAGAAATAAAGAAGCTTGGATATAAGACAATCTATTCCGACACCGACAGCGTGTTTGTAGAAACAAATACAAACAAAGAAAAAGCAAATAAAATAGGAAAGGAAATACAGGATCACATCAACAAGTTCTATCAGGATTATGTAAAAAAGAATTATAACAGGCAATCTTTCCTGGAATTAGAATTTGAAAAGCAATACCTGTCTTTTCTTATGCCAAAAGTCAGAGGAAGCGAACTCGGAAGCAAAAAGAGATACGCGGGCCTGCTGGAAAAGAACGGAAAGGAGAAAATGGAGATTGTAGGGCTCGAAGCGATAAGGGGGGATTGGACAGATGCTGCAAGAGAATTCCAGACCAAATTATTAGACAAAATTTTCCACAAAGAAGAATTTGTTCAGTTTATCAGGGATTACGTAAAATCTCTGCAAAAAGGAAAATTAGATGGCAAGTTGGTCTACAGAAAATCAATAAGAAAATCCCTGGCAGAATACACCAAAACAACCCCGCCACACGTAAAAGCCGCAAGGCAGCTGGACGTTCTTGATTCAGGAGTAATAGAGTACTACATAACTGAAAAAGGCCCGGAGCCGATACAGAAATTAAAACACAAACTTGACTACAAGCATTACATAGACAAGCAAATCAAGCCCATAGCAAATACAATTCTATTCTTCTTCCATAAGGACTTTGATGAAATAATCTCAACAGGAAAGCAGATGAAATTATTCGGATAAAGCCAGCATTATGATTGCTGATTGAACTGACTGGATAATCAAATAAGCCCCGATTTCTTCCGATATATGTAATATGCAATCGCCAGAACAAGGATTATAATGTCAACTATTATCAAAGTCATTATAAGCTTATACCAAAATCCCACTGAACTTATCCTGAAAGGCTGGCTCGCAACAGCAATCTTCTCTTCATAAGTAAGCTTGACATAAAAAAGGTAATTGCCAAAGCCAAGTTCAGAAGGCAGGTCAAAACTCCTTTCCAATCTCTGGGAGCCAGTTATCATTAAATCCTCCTCAAAAAGTTTTATCTCACTCCCATCATAATCCTTTACAAAATAGCCGATATGGACTCCAATTTCCCCAAGATTTGAAAGCTCATCAACATCTACCACTGCTTCTATCTTATCCTTCTCCGTGATTATATCATCAAGAAGTGAAACCCTCACATCAAACAATGATTCTTTATCAAGAATTTCGAGGACTAAATTCACAACTGCTGCAAGAGCACCTGATTCCACAGCAAGGTTTCCCGTATAGACGCCAGCCTGCTGGTCTCTTGAGCTCTGAAAATTTATATCTACAAACCTTGACTTCCCGGAATCAAGGGAAAAATTATAGGCTGAAAGGGAAGCAAGATTCCCCATGCCGGAAAGAGAAAATTCAAAATCAAGGTCAGTTGAGCCGGTATTGTTTATTATGACACTTTCCCTTCCAATCTCCCCAGGAAAAAGGCTCTTCTGCACGAAACTTCTTGAAACGCTAAAGCTGGAATTGCCAGTATCAGGGTTGCTCCCTCCATTCTGTCCTTCATTTCCTCCAGAAGAGCAGTCTCTCAAAGCCAGATCAATATTCCACTCAACACTATCCATGTCAAACCCATCGCTGACAACAGCAAGAATGCTTCTCTCCCCCTCTATGCCACAGCTGAAATCAAAATTAAATTCATCAAATCCGTCTCCTTCATCAAAACCTTCCTCAATCAAATTTCCATCAGCATACCAGGAGACTAGAAGCTCATTATTATCCGCATCTATAAAGCTTAGATTAAAATGCAAATCTTCCTCTCCAATTGCCTCAATATTCAAAACGGGGGGATTAAATTCAGTTATCTCTGGAGGGTTGTTGTTTTGTATTGTAACCGAGGCATCAAACGGCGCAAACTTCGCCTGTGGGCTCTGCAAAACTTCATTCTCCGGAACAAAATTAAGCACAGCAAAAAGAACAGGAAGCATAAAAACAGAAAAAAGAATTACTCTTCCAACTCTGCTTCTCATTCCCGAAAAAGAAGCAGGAAATATTTAAACATTGCTTCCTCCCTCATATTGCTTTCTATTTCTCACGTAAACAATTATTATCAATACCATTACTAATATCATAAGAACAAGCAGTGAATAAAAGATTGAAAGAAAAATGCCTTCCCCTGATTTTTCAGGCTTCGGCTCAATTCCAGGAAGAGAGTCAGTTATAACTTCAAAAGAATTGATAAAATTAGGAGAGAACTGAACATTGCCATCTCCTGATCCGTCCGGAACTGCCCTGAAAAGCAGACCCACACTTTTAACATTTGTCCCCTCGTCAGGTATGCTTATCTGGAGCTCTATATCTCTATATTCCCCTGCAGAAATCTCAT
>MNVZ01000011.1 GCA_001872315.1 Candidatus Pacearchaeota archaeon CG1_02_39_14
AAGGTGGCTTTTTGCTTGAGAAGATTATCAATTAAAGGATATAAGGTTTCTCTTCCCAAAGTAGGGATTATTACGGATACTAATATCTTCATCCTTGCAACCTATCCGCCTTGACTAAATACATAATCTCCTCGAGATGGCGGCGGTTAATGGCTATAATATCCGCGAGGAAGGCGATTAGAATAGAAAATCCTCCGAACATGAGAAGGATTAGGCCGAGTAGAAGTGATTGGGTATGCTGGCCGAAATGGCCGTCTAGATATGAAAGCCAGAGCCATCTTATCATGGGAACCGCTCCTAGAAGAGTAAGGAAGGCTCCGAGGAGAGTGAAGAACTTGAATGAATTGTACATGAGAGTGGAACGGATGATTGTTGCCATTGACTTCTTTACATGGCTTCCGACAGAAGAGATTAATTTTGAATTTCCCCTTCTTTCCTTGAATTCTACTGGAATTTCAATGACTTTCAGGTCTTTATGCGCTGATTGGATTAAGGTTTCATGAGTATAGGTATGCGTGCTTGTGACAAAGAGTTTTAGTGCAGCTTCTCTGCTGTATGCCCTGAATCCTGAAGAGGCATCTATGATGGGATAGCCTGCCGATAATTTTACAACTTTGCTTCCTATTATATTCCCATATTTCTTTGCAGGTATCATATGATTCAGGGATTCTACCTGACGATTTCCTGAAACTATGTCTGCCTTTCCATCTATAATTGGCTTGATTAGTTTAGGAATTTCTGATTGATTGTACTGATTGTCTGCATCTGTATTGACTATTATGTCTGCCCTTTTTGAAAGAGCGAAATTCATGCCTTTCTGGAATGTTTTTGCAAGACCTTGATTTTTAGTATTTCTTATCACATAATCCGCACCCGCCTTCTTTGCAGATTCTGACGTTTTGTCTCTGGAGCCGTCATCAATTACCAGGATTTCAATCTTCTTTATTCCAGGCAGCTTCTTAGGGATGGATTTTATCACTTCCTGAATAGAATCCTCTTCATTGTAGGCAGGGATTTGGACTATTAATTTCATTACCTTACAGGCAGAAAAAAGAGGTTTTTAAGGGTTTTGCCGAAAGGGAAAGGAGGCATTATTCCTTGGTACAACAATATTTAAATAGCTTAAAAGTAAGGTTTGAGTATGAATCGGAAAGGATTAATGGGTATTGTGAAGAGTCCGAAGTTTTTGGGAGTGGTATTATCACTAGTCATACTAGGGGCTTTGATTGCTGCGGGGCCTGCGAGCGCGTTTAATCTTGGATTAAGAGTTGTGGGGGATAATTATGCCGAGGTCGGAGAAGCTGTTAAAGTTGAGATTGGGATGAAATTGAGGGATGGGGACCAATATATTCCTGTAAGAAAAATTGACTTTAGAGTTATACCTGTTGGAAGCTATAATGGGCAGGGAGATTTGAATTGTGTGTTTGATGTTTATGGAGAGGTTATTGATGGATGTTATGGAGTCACAAATATAATCCAGAGAGGAGTTAATGTTGAGTTTGGAGAGGGAAGAGCTAATTTCCTGAATAGCAGTTATAATTTTGGATACGGCTATGGAATCACGGACGACTTTGGATATAGGCTGGTATTTGATTCTGGATTGTATGGTGTAGGGGACTATGACGGGCAGTTCATTATTTATGCTGGAGAAGGGCAGGAAAGAAGAATATTCTCTAATAGATTAAGAGGAATGATGCATATTATAGAATAGTTTTATTTCTTAGAAATTGCTGGAAGAAAGGAATTTAAAGGTTGATTGGCTTTCGTTTTAATGAATGAATTTATCTATAAAAAGAAAGGGAAACTGAAGAGATATATCAGGAACAGGAGATTTGAGTATAAGGAATGGAAAGATTATAAGTGGCTTATGGGGATTGTCCTTGTTGTTCTCGTTGCCCTTGGGCTGTTTTATTTTTTTGAGCCCGTAATAGAAGGAAACCTTATTTCAGGATTTAATTTTGTGAGCTCAAATAGTTACGGAAAAGGATTCGGAGAAGTTACATTTGAAAACCTGCCTGAATTTCTGATTAAATCCGGGGTTGTCAGAGATCTCCCTAAAGATGCCCTGATATTATTGGTAATCGGCAATCATTCTTATGCAATAGAGAGAAATTCCGTCGAGGAAAAAGAGATTGATGGGGCTGACATAATAATCTACCTTCCTTCCGTGTATCTTGAAAGTATTGGAACTGAAGGCTTGTGTCCGACGGTAAAAAAGGCAAATGAAGCAGGTGATATTACCAGCGAGATAAAATTGAGTGAATTTGAGCTGGCCTGGAAGTATAAGTCTATGGTAAAATACAGAGAGTGTCTTCTGTGATTTCCGGTTGGGAGAAACATTTATAAATAGAAAAGTTTTATGTAAATCGTAGGTTTATTTTTAACATGAAAAAAAGAGGGGAGATGAATAAGGGGGCAAAAAGTTTCTTTTCAGCTGCGTTTGTATTCGGGATAACTTTCTCGGTTTTGTTCTTTGCAAGTTTTGTTCTTGCTGACTTTGCTGAATATGCAACATTGTCTTCAGGCACAATCAGTAGCAGAAACTTTTCGATAATTGATGAGGATGTTTATGTCGTCCTTAATTTTAGCGTTAACAGCAGTCAGACTACGGCTGGAGGGTACATTACTGCAGTTAATGTCACTTTGCCTTATCCGCTAACTTTTGGTTCGAGTGGAAATGGAACTAATGCAGGTTATGGTGTTGGAAACCTTACCACTTCTGCTGCAACTATGAATTGGTCAAACGGGACTGTTTCTGATCCTGGATTAAGTGGATTGCTTAATGGAAGCGGTACAACAAGTACAAGATACTTTTATATTAATGTCAGTTCTGCTGCACCTGGCAGATATAATATTAGCGTTAAGATAGATGGAACTGAAAGATTTTTGGATGTTAATGTGAATGACTCCACGGCTCCATTTTCTGTTTCGTTCCTGCCTGCTTCCGGGGCATTTAATGTTGGAGGGGCTACTAACATATCTAATTCAACCCTTTACATTAATATAACGGCAAATGATACACACGGAACGATTAATACTTTCAATATAAGTCTGATTAATTCGTCTGGTCTTGTGCATTCAAATGCTACTTATAATTTCTCTTTGTCCACTGTTTATAATAAGGTCCTGGGAATTCTTAACGGAACTGCGGGGGCAAATGGAACGGGAAGTGTGAACTGGTTTGGTCTTCCTGATGGAACTTACACTTTGAATGTTAGCGTTAATGATAGTTCTAATAATAGATTTACAACTTCCTTGACTCAGAAGATACAGGTTGATACTGTAAGTCCTGCGGTAGCTCCTACCCTTAGCAGTTCTGATAGAAGCAGCATTACAGCTAATGTTGGAGGTAGTGATGCTACAAGCGGAATTGAAACCTGTACAGTTTCAGGTGGAAATAATCCTGTGTTGACAGGAACCACAAGTTTCACAGACACAGAGCTTACATGCAGTAATACTTATACTTATATAGTAACTTGCACTGACTATGCAGGAAACCAGGGCACATCGGGCGGAACAGACTTCACAACATCCTCATGTAGTGGAGGTTCAAATAACGGAGGTGGAGGAGGAACTACCTGGACAAAGACATATTCGGAGAATGATCAGGAATTGAGCCTTAAAGGAAGCGTTACACAGGAATTAAGCGCAAACCATAGAATAAGATTGATGGTTTCAGGAGAAACACATCATGTTGGTGTTAAGAGTATTAGTGGAGGAAAGGCAACTATAGAGGTCGCAAGCACTCCACAGGAGAAGGAGCTGGCCGCAGGAGAAAGCGGTAAGTTTGATGTTACGGGAGATGGAACATATGATTTGCTTGTTACAGTGCAGACAATTGAAGGAAGCAAGGCTAACGTTAGGGTAGAATATATTCAGGAAGAAGTTACAGAAGAGACTCAGGGTAGTGGCACTGAAGATGGACAGGAAGAAGGAGGGCTACTTGGAGGCCTTGGAAATAATGAGGGGACCGGATTGTCAAATGGAGCCTGGATAGCTATAGTAATAGCAATAGTAATAATAATCGCTTTAGTAGTTTTCTTCGTGAGAAGAAATAAATAAAGAAAATCGTTAAAATTTCTGGTTCACGATTTTCTAATTAAAATTTTTACGACACAGCAAGCTGTGGGGTATTCAACCCAAAAATTTTAATAAAGAAGGTTTATTAATTGTTCTTGATTAGAGTTCAGATGAAAGAGAAAATTGTTGCAGCATTGGGATTTCTTAAGATTGAAGGGCTATATGACCTGCTAGAGATTCCAAAGGAAAGGGAATTGGGAGATTACTCTCTTCCATGCTTTGCTCTTGCTAAAAAACTGAAGAAGAGCCCGAATGATATTGCGAAAGAGATAGCTGAAAAAATCAGCAAAAAGGGATTTGACAGGGTTGTTGCTTCTGGAGGGTATGTAAACTTCTTTTTTGATAAAAAAGAGCTTGCTGAAAAAGTCATAAAAGAGATTAACAAAAAAGGGGAAGATTATGGGAAGATTATGGGTAAAGGGAAGATTATGGTTGAGTTTTCCCAGCCAAATACTCATAAGGCCTTTCATGTGGGCCATATAAGAGGAACTTCGCTTGGGGAAAGCATCGCGAGAATAGCAGAATTCTGTGGAAATAAGGTCGTAAGAGCAAATTATTCCGGGGATACCGGTATGCATATTGCTAAATGGATATGGTGCTACAGGAAATATCACGGGAAAGAAAAACTAAAAGGTGATGAGAAATGGTTTGCGGACATTTATGTAGATGCTGTAAAGAAGCTTGAGAAAAGCCCAAAGATACAGGAAGAGGTTGATGAAATAAACAGAAAGCTTGATTCCGGTGTGGATAAAGAGTTGAATAAACTCTGGAAAGATACCAGGAAGCTTTCAATAAAGTCATGGGAGAGGATTTACAGGGAGCTGAATACAAGATTTGATGTTCATATCTTTGAGAGTGAAGTTGAGAAGGAAGGAAGGGAGATTGTAATGGAGATTGTAAAAAGGAAAATCGCGAAAGAATCCGAGGGGGCGATTATTGTTGATTTTAACGAGCACGGAAGACCTGACTTGGGAGTTCTTGTCTTATTGAGAAAGGATGGAACCGTTTTATATGGGGCAAAGGACCTTGCGCTCGCAAAAAATAAGCTTGAGAAGCATAAACTAGACAAGTCAATCTACGTGATAGGAAAGGCGCAGGAAAGATATGTCTATCAGATATTTGAGATATTGAAGCTGATGGGCATGAAAGGCTCTGAAAAAAATATTTATGTGCCTGTCAATGAAGTCAGGTTCCCATGGGGAAAAATGGCATCGAGAAGTGGAGATAATATTTTCTATTCTGATTTCAGGGATAATATGATTGAAATAGCAAGAAAAGAAATAAAAAAAAGAGAGGCTAGTATTAGTGAAAAGGGAGCCCAGAAAAGAGCCCTTGCAATAACTATTTCTGCAATGAAATACTCTATGCTGAAACAGGATGTAAATAAGAATATAATCTTTGACCCTAAGAAAGAAATCAAATTTGACGGAGATACAGGGCCTTATCTTCTTTACAGCTATGCAAGAGCAAGAAACATAATAAAAAAGGCAGGACATAAAATAGATTCCAATTTTGAAATTTATGGCATAGGTGATTCTGAGAAGAAAATTGTTGAGCTAATGGCAAGCTTTCCTGAAGTTGTTAAAGAGGCGGAGCAGAAGCTTTCTCCGTCGACAATTGCACATTTTTCGTATGATCTTGCAAAGGCATTCAACGAATTTTATCATGAATGCCCTGTGATAGGAAGTGAAAATGAAAAATTCAGGCTGAAACTTGTTGACAGCTTCTCGCAGGTCCTGAAAAATTCCCTCCGGCTGCTTGGAATAAATACTATCGCCAAAATGTAACTTTCAGGATAAAGCTTAAATACTAACTTCTATGCTAAGAATTTATGATTGTTGAATTATTGTCGTTGAGCGCAGGGATTTTTGCATTTATATTCCTAATTTTGATTGTAATCCTTCTTACAAAGAGGCCTGATGATAGTGAAAGGCCTATCCAGAAAACTGAACTGAAGAAGATAAAAGACCAGATAAACGGCGAAGATTGATTTCTGGGCTATTAGATAAACTTAAAAAACTTCTTTCTCATCTATTTTACGTGCAGACGAGCTGGCGCGTTAGCCCCGCGCTATCCGCAAATGGGCTTCATGGCGGGCTTGAAGGAGGGCGTGAGGTAGAGGCAATCTGGTCTTTTGCCGGACATTGAGGCGCCGTCCTGCTCGACTCTGCTCGTGTGAAATGAGTCAGGCCGGGAACGGAGCAGCTCTAAGCAAGAGTTAGGGTGCTTGCAGGAGCGCGGTGCTGAGAAAGGCAAAAGGCAGCCGGCTTGCTAAAACCAGGCAAACTCCCCGTCTGCACTTATTATTCTGAAAGTTTTAAATAGACGGAAAGATAGTTTAGTGCATGAATAAAAGAGGCCAGTTTTTTATTATAGCTGCCATAATAATTGTAAGCGCTATTTCAGGATTGACAGGGATAGCAAATTATGCTGAAGTTAGTGATGACCAAAGGGCATTTTATGACTTGTCTGAAGAGGTCGGGTTTGAATCCAAAAAAGTGCTTGACTGGGGAGTTTTCAATGAAGAAGATGTAGGAAAATTAACAGAGAGTTTCCTTGCCAATTATTCTGATTATATAGGACAAGAGGAAGTTATTTTCATTTTTGGCGATAAAGATAATGTCAATTTTAATGCCTTAATCTACAGAGAGGAAGGAATCGGAAGTGTCGGCCTGAACACCGGAAATAACAGGAATATCGAGATAAACAGAAAAACCGGAAGGACTGCAGATGTAGACCTGATATTCGGAAATGAAGAAAGGGTTATTGTCAGCATAAATGAGATAAGCTATGATTTTGGTCTTAGAGAAGGGCAAAATTTCTTTTTTGTCATAATAAAAGAGGAAGAGAATGAAAGATTTGTTGCAAAGGGATAAGAGAGGATTAAGCGCAATGGTAGGATATGTCCTGCTTGTTGTAATAGGGATAACTCTTGCGGTTCTTGTTTATGGATTCCTGAAAATTTATGTTCCAAATGAGGGACCGGTATGTCCTGAAAATGTGGCTTTAAGTGTCGAGCAGGTCAGCTGTGGAAATGGCGTTGTAAAAGTTAAGCTGATGAACAGAGGCTTGTTTAACATGGATGGGGCTTATATCCGGATAGGTGAGTCCGAGAGAGTTTTCAGGCAGCTTCTGAATGAGGAAGATGTGCATTTTAATGATTGGGCAAGTGAAGAAGGACTTCCTCCAGGAGAGATCTGGCCGAGGGATGGAAATCCTGCAAGCTTTTCATTTTCAGGGCTTGGGGCCCATATTCTTGAGATAGAGCCGGCAATGTATGTTGATAATGAATGGACTTTATGCAATAGGGCGATTATCACGCAACCAATTGAATGCACAGAAGGGGAGTTTTTGGCGTCTATAGAAGTGAATGAGCCATCAGGAACTTATGTTATTGACCCTCTTTCAACAGTCCCTATTTCATTTTCTGTTTCAGGAGAAAACAGGCAGCAGTGCTGGTATAATGTTACAGACACTTCCGGTGTTGTGAGGATTCCCCAAACAGAAATTGGAAACTGCGCAAGTGAATCAACAGTAACCGGCTCTTTCGTAAATCCTGGAGTGGGAAGTTACATTTTCCAGGCAACTCTTACAGATGCTTCAGGAAATAATGTGAGTGACAGCAGCAGCTTTAACGTAGAGGAAGCAGAAGGGACATTTGTACTTAATTCCCCTAATCTTGATACTTATGAGTTCAGGAATGGCACTCTTAACCCTCCTGCAGGAAATATTCCTCTTAATTATAATTTCAATGGAACTGCAATGAACTGTAGGATTAACCTGCTGGACCCTTTCGGGCAAATAAACAGGACAATAAACGGATGTTCAGGGATAGTGCAGATGCTGGCATCCTTCTTTGAATTTGATGAATATATTGCAGACTATAGCCTTAGATTCCTCGACCTTGATAATAACCAGGAAGAGGTACATAGAAAAGATTTTGGGGTATTGGTAGACCCTGACATAACATTGAGCACAGGAATGGGCGGGATTGTCTGCACGGGCACAATAGACTGGAGCATACAGCAGAGGAAATATCCTTTGAGCCAGTGTTATGTAAACCATTATAACAGCACAAGATATCTTGGATATTTCGAGATACCCGGCTGCGAAAGGACTGGAAGCGAGATTTACAACAACCTGGCGAATGATGTCCATACATTTGAAGGGGTTGCCATTGATATCAGAGGGAGAAGGGGGACATATAATCTTAGTGTATCTATAAATGGGCCGCCTACCTGCAATTCTAATACAGGAGAACATTCATACGCCCAATAAGCTTATAAAAATGGCAAAATATAATAATGAAGATGAGAAAAATTGAAAAAAAAGGGTTGTCGCCTGTTGTGGCTACTGTTCTTCTTGTATCTGTTGTTATCGTGCTGGCCTTGATAATATTTTTGTGGGCGCGTGGATTTCTCTCTGAAAGGGTTCAGAAATTTGACAGTGCGATAGAGCTGTCTTGTGACAATGTTGACTTTGTAGCAGGAGTTACGCCAGACAGGGAAAATCTTGACCTGAAGAATAACGGAAATGTTCCAATCTATGGGGTTATAGTGAAAGAAATCGGAAGGGGAAGCGTGGAAGTGAAAGAAGTTTTCGGCTCTACATTAAATGTCGGTGAGAGCAGGGAGATAGATATCAGGGAGCTTGATATTGGAAGCGCGGAAAGATTGCTTGTTGTCCCTATTCTTCTCGGAAAGTCAGGCTCCGAAAGAGTTTCTTACACATGCGACGACTCATTTGGATATCCGGTTGAGTTATGAGAAAAGGTATAAAAAGCTCTGTTTATTGGTAAGATGATGTTAAGAGGTTTGGGAAAGAAGGGGTTGTCGCCTGTTGTGGCTACTGTTCTTATAATAATGATAACGGTCGTTGCTGTGACTCTGATTGCGGCTTTTATTGTTCCCTTTGTGCAAAAAGTTCCTGAAGAAGGTCAAAGGTGCTTTGAGGTTTTTGCAGACTTGAGCTTCCATGATACATTATACAATTGTTATTCGAATGATACTCAACAGCAGACGCATACAGGATTTTCTGTGAGCATCAATGATGAATCTATACAAGGGTTCACGTTATTGGCCATAAATAAAGGGCAGTCAGAAAGATATACTATTACTGATGGAATAAGTGGAATCCAGGAGCTGAAAATGCTTGGGGGCACTTGGGGAGAGGCTCTTGAAGTCCCGGATAACGGAGGAGTAAGAACTTATGTGTATAAGGGCCATGTTGAAAGTTTTGAAATCTATCCAGTATTGGCAGATGGAAAACAATGTGAAAAGAGTGATCAGATAGAGCCAAGATTATGCGCAAGCACGGAAGTTGCCAATTGTGTAAATGGAGAAGGCAGCTGTTAGTTGCTTTGTTTTATAATATGAAAAAAGGACAGGTCTGGGTTGAAACAGTTGTTTATACTTTGATAGGGCTCGCATTGATAGGCCTTGTTCTTACAATTATGACTCCAAAGATTAACGAATTCAAGGACAAGAGCATAATTGACCAAACTATTGATACCTTGAGAGTGCTGGATTCAAAAGTGTCGGAGGTTATCCAGGAAGGCGCAGGGAATGTAAGGAATGTTGAGCTTGGGATAAAGAGGGGGGATATATACATTAATTTTAGTTCTGATGAGATTTATTATGAGCTTCAGGACAGCAGAGCACTTTATTCTGAACCTGGCGTTGAAACTTCTCTTGGAAGAATAAGGGTCCTTACTACCGAGGGAACAGTAAATCACAAGGTCAGGCTCACACTAAGCTACGAAAGCGACCTTGAATCACCTGACGGGCTAGAATTCAGGAAATATACTGCTGCAGCAGTCCCATACAGATTTTCACTAAGCCATCTTGGATACAGCCAGGACAAGAGAGAAATAATTGAGATTAAAGAGCTTGCCAGATGAAATGTGAAGGTTTAAATAAAAAATAACCCATTCTTTAAAAAAGAGGATAAAATGATTAGAATAAACCCGCATCCAGTAATCCCTCCGGTTCCAAGGCTGACAGATAAGACAAAAGTAGATATAAGATATTCTCTTATAGCCCCCTATGCAAATGTGCATATCTATTGGGACCAAACTACAAGAGAACTTGTCTATGAACTGGAGGAGCCAAAACTAAGCTCTTTTGAGGAGGATATTCTTGAAAAGCTTGAATCCGGAATGACAGAGCTTGTAAATATCAATCTTGTTGTTGAAAGGACAAATGAGAGCATTATAGACTATATCGATAAGACTGCGAGGCTTCTTATAAATGAGCTAAACCTTAAGGTTTCAGAATCGAGTTATGAAAAATTGTTCTACTATCTTTACAGGGATTTTATAGGCCTGAACGAAATAGAGCCGCTGCTTAAAGACTTCTTTATTGAAGACATTGAATGCAACGGCGTGAATACTCCAGTCTATCTTGTTCACAGAATTTACAGGAATTTAAGGACAAACCTTTCTTTCAAGGACATAGACAAGCTTGCAAGCTTTGTTGAGAAGCTTTCCCAGAGAGCGGGAAGACATCTGTCTTATGCCCAGCCACTTCTTGACGGAACTCTGCCTGACGGAAGCAGAGTGAATGCAACTTACACCAAGGATGTGACCTCAAGAGGCCCAACTTTCACAATAAGAAAGTTCACAAAAATCCCCTGGACTCCGACCCAGCTTATTGCATTAAACACCTTAAGCCCTGAAATGCTTGCTTATTTCTGGCTTCTTCTGCAGTACAAATCAAACATCTTTATAATTGGAGGAACAGCAAGCGGAAAAACAACACTTCTTAATGCCCTTGCCTTCTTCATTCCGCCTGAATCGAGAGTCGTATCTATTGAGGACAGCGTGACAGGAGATTCTAGGATAATAATCAGAAAGGGAGAAGAAATCAGTAACATCACAATAAAAGAGTTTGTGGATGAGAAAATAGATGCGGAAGTCTTGACTGCAGATGAAAAAGGCAAAATAATCTGGACAAAGCCATCGAACCATATCAAACATCTTGTGAAAAAAGATATATATGAAGTGACTACTGCAACCGGAAGAAAGGTTAATGTGACACAAGACCATTCACTCTTCTGCCTTGGGGAAAATAATGAATTTAAGGAGATAAAACCAACTGAACTTGTTGAAGGAAAATCATTTATCGCAGTCCCTAGAGTGCTTCCTATAGCCTGCCCTATCAGGAAAGAAATAAATCTTATGGATTACTTAGATCACTTCAGAGATGATTTTCTGCAGGGAGCGCCTATCAAAAAGATGCTATCTGAATATGATTATCACAAGCTTGGTGTTGAAAAGGAGTGTTATAGGTGGTGGAAGAACAATAGTATAATAAAAGTGGATGATTTCCTTAGGTTAGGAGTCAGCTTTTCCAAGCAAGAAGTCAAAAATATAAAAATCAAGAGCAAAAATACTTCTTCAATACCTGCTCTATTTGAGATAACCGATGAATTCCTGAAGTTTTGCGGGCTTTGGCTTGGAGATGGAAGCTATGATAACTATAACAGGAACTCTGTGATAATATCCAATGTGGATAAGGAGTGTATAGACGTCTTCAAAAAAGTATCTGAATATATAAATTCCAAGTATTCTGCTATGAATGACGGGGGAGTTTCTCTTAGGATACATAGTACTGTATTCTATAAGTTCATGAAGTATGTCTTGG
>MNVZ01000004.1 GCA_001872315.1 Candidatus Pacearchaeota archaeon CG1_02_39_14
AGCTCGACAAAATTTTTGATTCTTTCATGGAAAACACACTTTTTAAAGATAAAAGGGTGTTGCAGGTTAATTACAATCCAGATACTATCCCTCACAGAACCGATCAGATTGAGGCCGTGGCTTCTATATTAGCCCCGTCTTTAAGAGGAGATAGAGTCAGCAATCTTTTTATCTACGGGAAGACAGGGACTGGAAAAACTTTAAGCGTGCAGCATGTTGCAAATGAAATTTCAAGAAGAACAAAACAATCCAACAGAGATAATCTTAAAATCGTTTATGTCAATTGTAAGCTGAAAAAAGTAGCAGATACGGAATATAGGATTCTTGCTGAAATAATAAGCAATCTTGGAGGGAGTGTTCCAATCACAGGGCTTCCTACAGATGCAGTATATAACAAGTTTATTGAAATGATTGATAATAAGAGGCAGATGATTCTGCTTATTCTTGATGAGGTAGACCAGGCGGTGAAAAAAATATCAGACAGTTTTCTTTATACTCTAACAAGACTTAATTCGGATTTAAAAAATGCTCAAATAGGAATTATAGGGATAAGTAACAGCCTTACTTTTATG
Source organism: Candidatus Pacearchaeota archaeon CG1_02_39_14 (assembly GCA_001872315.1). Taxonomy (GTDB): domain Archaea; phylum Nanobdellota; class Nanobdellia; order Pacearchaeales; family GW2011-AR1; genus UBA92. Next base: position 573 of record MNVZ01000004.1, read on the forward strand.
GATAATCTCGATCCGAGAGTGAGGAGCAGTCTTGGGGAAGAAGAACTTGTCTTTCCTCCTTATAATGCGTTACAGCTTCAGGATATATTGAAAGAGAGATCAAATCATGCTTTTGTTGATGGGGTTCTGGATGAGGGAGTCATTTCCAAATGTGCTGCTTACGCTGCAAGGGAACATGGGGATGCCAGGAGGGCACTTGACTTGCTTAGGGTTGCAGGGGAACTAGCTGAAAGGGAAAGAGGGAAGAGAATAGAATTGAGGCATATAGACGAGGCCAATAGAAAAATAGAGAGAGACAAAATGCTTGATATTATAGAAAATGAGCCAAAACAGTTTCAGCTTGTTCTTCTTTCAATCATGCAGTTGACCGAAGACAAAGGATATGATAAAATTTACACTGGTAATATATACAATAAATATCAAGAAATATGTGAAAGAACAAAGAATGAGATACTTACACAAAGGAGAGTAAGTGATATAATCGCGGAGTTTGATATGCTTGGGATTATTAACGCAGATGTTGTAAGCAAGGGGAGACAGGGAAGAACAAGAGTGATTAAGTTAATGCTTCCTGATAACCTAAATGAAAAGGTGAGAGAAATATTACATACAGGCCTAAACTTTTAATTAATGCTCAAAATGAGAGAAGAAATATTAAAACTTGTTAGAGAGAAAGGCCTTCTTCTCGAAAAGGATTTGTTTGATGCACTTGACGGGTTTGAAAACATGGAGCTTGTGAAGAGTTTTCTTGATAATCTTGAGAGGGCTTCCGGCAATAAGATAATCACGATTTCGAATCTTTCAAAGAATTTTGAGTTTGTCAAGGAGATAGTTAATGAGCTTCCAGGGGAAACAAAAAGGGGAGTTGAAAAAATATTTATTAAACTGGGCCTAAGCCTTGAGATAAAAAGAGAGTACAAGGTTCAGATGGAGACAAAGCCTGAAAAGAAGATAACTCATAAGGTTTTTTATGCCGATGGGAACAATGCCAGGAAGATAGAAGTGAAAGACTTTGTAGGACACTTTAGGGCCAGATACCATGAGATTCAGAGAATTCTAATGCAAAGGCCGGAAGTTCAGGCTAATCTTACTTCTATAAACAAGCTTGGAGTTTCAAGACAGAGCCTTACAATCATAGGCATAGTAACAGAAAAAAGGATTACAAAAAATAAGAATATGATTGTAAAGCTTGAAGACCTTACGGGAGAAGTAAGTGTTTTAGTAAGGTTTGACAGCGAGTGTTTTAGTAAGGCGAGAGAGATGCAGGTAGATGAGATTGTTGCGGTGAAAGGATCCGGAAACAAGGACATGATATTTGTTTATGATATTTTCTGGCCAGATTCTTACCTCCTTGAAAAAACTAGGTTTGATGAGGATGTTTGTATTGCTTTCACTTCTGATATTCATGCAGGAAGCAATAAACATCTTGGGAAAGAATTCCAGAGATTTGTGGAGTGGCTCAATACGGATGAAGAGCTTGCAAGGAAAATAAAGTACATCTTTTTTGTTGGGGATAATATAGATGGAGTAGGGGTCTTCCCTGGGCAGGAGAGAGTCTTGAAGCTGAAAAGTACAAAGGAACAGTACGAATTGCTTGCAAGCTATCTTGAAAAAATTCCAAAAGACATAACGATGTTCATGTGTCCCGGACAGCACGATGCTGTGCGTGTCCCTGAGCCCCAACCAATCATAGGAAGAGATTATGGAGAGTGCCTGTATGGAATTGAAAATCTGACTTTGGTATCAAACCCTGCAATGATAAAACTGATTGAAGGTGAGAAGGAATTTAAGGTTTTGATGTATCATGGGGCGAGCATTCATGTATTTATCAACGAGATTGAAGAACTTAGACTGATGAAAGCCCATAGATGTCCTGCAAAGGCGGTCAAGCATATGCTGAAAAGAAGGCATCTTGCACCTATGCATGGTGTTGCCCATTCAATTGTTTATACGCCAAACGGAGAGTATGACCCTTTGGTGATAAGAGAGGTTCCTGATGTTTTGTGCACGGGGGAGGTACACAGACTGGATATAGACAGCTATAATGGCACAAAGATAATCACTGGGAGCTGTTGGCAATCACAAACTGAATTTGAGGAAAAGGTGGGAAATATACCTGATCCCTGCAAAGTTCCTGTTTTAAATCTGAAAACTGGAGAATTAAAAATTTTGGATTTTACACAAGATGAAAGTCAATGAGCATTTTGAAGATATAAGGGAAGGGGTTGATAAGTATTATCAGATAGCTGAAGCTGCAAGAAAAAAAGGAATTGACCCTGTTGAAAAAGTTGAAGTTCCGCTTGCAATCTCCCTTGCTGAAAAAGCTATCGGGCTTATCTCTGTACTTTATCCGCAGATTAATGACAAGAGAGTCGTAAACCGCATTCTTGATCTTGAAAAGGAGTACGGGCAGCTTAGCATCTCTGTTGCATTTAAGATAGCTGAAGAGATAGCAAAGGAAAAATACTGCAAATTTGAGAACCTTCTCCAGGCTATAGACGCAGGGACAAGAGTGGGATTTGCCTATGTCACCCTTGGGGTTGTTTCTTCTCCAATAGAAGGATTTACAGGATTAAAGATTGAGAAGACAAGAGATGGGAAGGAATATTTCAAAGCCTATTTTTCCGGTCCAATCAGAAGCGCCGGAACAACTGCAGGATGTGTTGTTTTAATGCTTATAGACTATCTAAGAGAAAACTTTGGATTTGCAAAATATGATCCCACTGAAGAAGAAGTAAAGAGGTATGTCACGGAGAATTATGATTATCATGAGAGAGTCACAAACCTGCAGTATCTTCCAACTGAAGATGAAATAGCTTTTCTTGCAAAAAATCTTCCTATACAAATTGCAGGGGAGCCGACGGAGGATAGGGAGGTCAGCAATTATAAGGACCTTGACAGAATTGAGACAAATTACATAAGGGGGGGAATGTGCCTTATATTCTCTGAAGGGCTTGCTCAAAAAGCAAAGAAAGGACTAAGACTGCTGAAGGGTGCAAAGGAAAAAGGGTTTAGTTCAACAGGATGGGACTTTTTAGAGGACTATGTAAAACTGCACGAAAAAAGGGAAAAGAAAGGAAGCGATGATTCTCCAACATATATCAAGGATCTTGTTGCCGGAAGGCCTGTTTTTGGACATCCAGGAAGTTCTGGAAGCTTTAGATTGAGATATGGAAGAAGCCGGAATTGTGGATTCTCGGCAATGGCAGTTCATCCTGCAACAATGGCTATCACTGACTCCTTTATTTCAGCTGGAACACAGCTTAAGATTGAAAAGCCGACAAAGGGGTGTGTTGTTGCGCCCTGCGATGGAATTGATGGCCCGATTGTGAAGATGAGGGACGGAAGTGTAAAGAAAGTCAGCGACTTCAATGAGGGAAAAAAACTCTATCCGAATGTCTCTGAAATAATCTATCTCGGGGATATTTTAGTTCCTTTAGGCGATGTGATTAACAGAAATTATACCCTTATGAAGCAGGGATTTGTTGAGGAGTGGTGGGACTTGGAGCTAAAAGAAAAAGGAGGAAGTGTCAAGGATTGCTTTGATGTGAACTTCGATACTGCTCTTTCTCTTTCAAAAGAGCATGGTATTCCGCTTCATCCAAAATTTATCTTTTATTGGAGCCAGATTGATTATGGCTTTTTCCTTGCTTTGCTTGATTGGGTTGCGAGAGCAAAATTTGAGGATAACCTTGTTATTCCCTATAATAAAGAAGAAAGGGAAAGATTTGCAAAAGGAAAAAGGGCGCTGGAACTTATAGGTGTTGAGCATGAGGTTTATGTGGAGAATGTTATTATAAAGGGAGATGAAGCAAGGGCCTTTCTTTTTAATCTTGGAATTAATGGAAGGGATGTAGAAAAAGAGATTGATTTAACAATAAGAAAGATTCCAAAAGAGGGAAAGACACTTGAAGCTGTAAATTTAGTTTGTGGTTTAGAGATAAAAGACAAGGCTGGAACTTTCATTGGGGCAAGAATGGGGAGGCCTGAAAAAGCCAAGCTTAGAAAGCTGACAGGAAGCCCACATGTTCTTTTTCCTGTTGGTGCAGAGGGTGGAAGGTTGAGGAGCATACAGGCCGCTGTTGAAGCAGGAAGCGTCAAGGCTGATTTTAGTAATTTCTATTGTGACTCGTGTAAGAACGAAACTGTATACCCTTCCTGTGAGAATTGCGGGAGCAAATGCAGACTTGTGGAAGAAAAAGATGATTATAATCAAAGAATCAGGAAGTACAAGGAAAAAAGGATAGATGTAAAGCATTATTATGATATAGCAAAAAAAATTACAGGAACAAGAATAGAAGAGCTTCCTGTTGCTGTAAAAGGCGTCAGGGGAACGAGCAACGAGGGCCATGAGTGCGAGAATATGGCTAAGGGCTTCTTAAGAGCCAAATACGATCTCCATGTCAATAAAGATGGAACAATCAGGTATGATATTACTGAAATGCCTATTACCCATTTTACTCCTACAGAGATTGGGACGAAGATAGAAAAATTGAAATCATTAGGATATGAAAAAGACATTTATGGAAAGGAGCTGGAAAATGGGGACCAAATTCTTGAATTATTTCCGCATGATATCATCCTTCCCTCATGCCCCGATTCCGGAGACGAGATGGCTGAAGATGTTTTTGTGAAGGTTGCAGGATTTGTCGATGACGAACTTGAAAAGTTATATGGGCAGGAGAGATATTTTAATGCTAAAACTAAAGATGATATAATCGGGACCCTTTTTGCCTGTATAGCACCACATATCTGTACCGCAGTTGTCGGTAGATTGATTGGATTCTCAAAAACACAAAGTCTTCTTGCAAGCCCATTTATGCACGCGGCTATGAGAAGAGATTGTGATGGGGATGAGGCTGCGGTGATGCTCTTGATGGACATGCTTCTTAATTTTTCGAGAAAATTTCTTCCTGCTCACAGAGGAGGAACCCAAGATGCTCCGCTTGTCCTGAATTCGAAGATAAATGCTGGAGAGGTTGATGACCAGATTCTTGATTTTGAAGTAGGCCCCTATCCTATTGAGCTTTACAGATTTTCTGAAGAAGGTAAACATTCATCTGAAGTAAAACTGGAGACAGTCGGAAGCAGGATGAAGGAAGGAAAAAATCCATTCAGCCATATTTTCTTCACTCATTCGTGCTTGAACATAAACCAGGGAGTTGTGAATTCTTCTTATAAGTCCCTTCCCACTATGGATGAAAAAGTGGGGAAGATGATGAAACTCTGCGAAAAAATAAGGGCTGTTGAGACCAGTGATGTCGCAAGACTTATCATAGAGAGGCATTTCATTAGGGACACGAGGGGTAATTTCAGGAAATTTTCTATGCAGGTCTTCAGATGTGTTGGATGTAATGAGAAGTTCCGAAGGCCTCCCCTCATAGGAAAATGTACAAAGTGTGGTGGAAGGATAATATTCACAATTTCTGAAGGAAGCATAATAAAATATCTTCAGAAGGCCCTTGAGCTTGCAAGGACTTATAATGTGAGCCCTTATCTTCTTGAATGCCTTGAGCTTGTTGAGAAGGATATAGAGAGCATGTTTGGGAAAGAGAAGGAGAAACAGGAAGCTCTTGGGAAATGGTTCACCCCACAAGGTAAAAAATTATAGTAGGGATTAAGAGAGAACCCATAAGGTTTATCCTTCTTGTTCCTGAAAGAATTGTGAAAAGGCCGAGCGATGTGGAAGTTATGAAAATTATCATGCCTATCCATCCCGAAAACACCGGCACTATTGCTGCCAGCAGCCCGATTACAAAGAGAGAAAAAACGGAATAATTGATTTTACTTATCTTAGCCGAAAAATACTTTGAAATCTTTATTCCAATAAGGAAAGATAAAAATCCTGAGAAAATTATCGCTGTAATTATTGTAATAATATCTCCTACTGAAATTGTTTCGAGAATGTTCTTTACTGCCAGAGCTGAACCTGTTCTCGCTCTGCCTATGCTGAAAATAGTGATAAAGCTCAAGCCCATCACAATCGTATTTATAGCACCAAGAAGAATGAGAAAACTTTTTTGTGTCTGCTCTATGATTTCAGAGCCAATTGCTGCAGCATGTCCGGAACCTACTCCCGGGAGAAAGGAGCAGAGAGGGGCAGAAAAAATAGATCCAAGAGACGCCCTGAAAAAATCTTTTCTGGAGACTTTTATGTCTCTCAGTCCGGAAAATTCTTGCTTTGGAATTTCTGACTTTTGTTTTACTGCAAGGATTAAAGAAGAAGCCCCAAAAAGCCCGCTTAATAATGGAAGCATAGGCTGGTTAACAGGAAGATTAAGGGAAATAAGCCCGATAAAGCCGGACATGAGGAATATTGTTATTGCAAGTAAAACCCTATCCTCTCTGAATACTGCATAGAGGCCTATAAATATCAAAAGGTATGGAAGAAGAGATTTTGCTGACTCGTATATTAAAGGCATTATATAGACAAATGCGGGACTGAAAATAAGGATTATAGGCAGTGCAAGTAATGAGCCGTACAAGGTCAGCATCACGGCTTCATGTGCTTTTCCTTCCTTGAGCATCTGATGCCCGGGCATGACTGACAGGAAGGTATCTTCATCAGGGGCTCCGAGGAAGACAGATGGAATGAAATCCAAGAAGGTGTGGGTTGTCGACATGGAAACTATAAAAATTGCAACGAAAAGAAGGGAAAACTTACTGCTTAATCCAGGAAGGTAAACAAGAAGGATTGCTGAGATAAGGTTTATATGAATTCCTGGGGCAAGGCCTGTGAACGTACCTATTGTACATCCGAGCAATAAAGCAATGATTAATTCAATAATCATTTTGCTCCGCATCAATTTTACCGACGGTAAAATAGCCTTTTCTTTATGATTTGTATAACCATCAAGCTTTTATAAATGTTGTCTCCCCGGACTTTTTCATAAAAAACTGTGTGGTTTAATATACCCTTTTACTTTCAGGCTAACACAGATTATTTTATAGTCGATAAAACTTGTTTTGATGTGCCTCCCTTGACTTATTTCTTATCATTTTGAATGGGTTTTGAGTATATGGGACGTTTTTGAGTGGTTTTTAGCGAGGATACGCTATTTCCTCAATTTCATCCGGCGCCCATGTCGCATTACTACTGTGAATAGCAATAGAGAGGTTATTAGGGTATAATTCAAGAGATAGAGAGGTTCCCTTCTCAAGTATTTGTTTGATTTTTCCTTTTCCTTTTTTATTGAGGTTCTTAAAAATATTAAAATATTTGTTTTTATTGTTAGAAAAAATAGTTTCTATAAAGAGAGCTTCTTTTGATACCATTAGTTCTACAAGTTGGCTTTTATTTTTAGTAAGGACTCTTTTCAATTTAAGATCTGCTTTAGATTTCTTAACTGTTTTTGTGATATGCTCCTCTAAAAATTGCTTTCTCTGCTTATCTTTTAATGCTTCTAATCCTGAGGTTACATTTCTTAGATGGGCGATGGCTTGAGTTATTTCTGAACTTGTTTTCTCCTTTGTTTCCTTCGTTATTCCATATATTGTTACTCCAGTCCACGTATGAAAGATAGCATTCTGGTGAAAAAGGGATAATTTGGAATAATCCGAATAAGGAGCCATTAAGGTTACTAGTTTTCCCTTTGCATTGGGATGTATGCTATAAAGGTTAGTGCCGCCTAGTTTGTGAATTTTTACTATCTCCAATTCGTAGAGTTTTGCTAATGTTCTGGAGACCATAACTCTCAGAGAGGCCATCTTTCCTCTAAGCAAGTCTCTTTTTAACGCTTTTTTAATAATTTGAACATTTGCCAACCTTTTTTCAGAAGATAATAGAACTAAGATAACTGCTCTTGTTTCCTGTCTTTTTAGATTTTTTATTAACTCGTCATATGTTAACATCTTGTTAATACATATCAATAATGCTTTATAAGTATTTATGTGTCTAAGAAATATGAAAAAGACAATTGTGATCGATAAGAACCTTTGTGAGAAAGCCAAAGAATATGCCAGAGCGACGGGAAGAACATTCAGCGGTCTTATTGAGATTAGTTTAAAGAGCATCTTGAAAAAAGAGGAAAAAAGCAAAAATGAATTATGAAGAGTTGAGGGCAAAACCAGTTAAACAAAATGGGGAAAGATCAAATCATGACTTTCATTTAAGATTAAGCAAAACAGAAAAAGAGAGATTAATCATGCTGACAAAATCGGCTAATTATGCAACTATGAGTCAATTCTTAAAAGATCAGCTCTTCAGGCCAGATTTGCATTTTAAGCTAGACTTAATTCTAAAATCTTTAAAAAATTTAGAGGATGAAGAAAATGGAACAAGATAAGAGTGAGAGCAATTTGGATTTTGAAGAAGTAAAGAATAATGAAAGTAAAAGCTTTTACTTGACTATTTATAATCAGATAAAAGAAGGAGTCAGGTCATCTGAGATATGTAAAAGGATTAATATTTCTAAACAAGGGCTTAATTATTATTTATCATCGCTGAAACGTTCTGAGTGCATTAGAAAAGTAGGCTATGGGGTTTGGGAGATTTGTGGAGAATTCGATGAGAAAAAGGTAAAAGAAACAATCCGAATAACCAAGTATCACCCTGTCAATATTAAGCAGGATTCTGTTAGAGGTCATGCCTTTCAGTTTAAGCTGAAGATTCCTAAATTAAGAAATTGGGAGAAAAGAGAAGAGGTCCTAAAAAAGAAAGGAATTGAGTTTAAGGAGTTAGATCATCTTATTGGGAAGGACCAGGAGCTCACGCTTAAAGGAAGAAAGATATGGCTGACAAATAAATCAGTAATAATTTTTGAGAAATCGAGCTATTTGGCTAAGACTGCAAAAGATGCAAGGAGATATGCAATTTATGATTTATTCGAGCTTGTAGGAAGATTAGAGACGCTTCTAAGAGCTAATTTCAGAGTAAATAAGAAATACTGCTTTAAGGTTTCCAGGCAGCATTATGCTCTTGTTCAAAACGCCTTGGCTGAACACTATAATTGAGAGAATAAAAAATTGAAGGTTTATTCTGAAGAGGGGCCCTGGTTTGTGGTAGATAACTCTTACAATTTGAATGAAGCTGAGACAGGGCATCCAGTAACAGTGGTAGACAATAATACCAAGGTTCAAAATTACTTTAATGGGTTAAAGGCAACTGAAAATTATACTCCTCAGATTATGATGAAGGCTGTAACACAGAATGCAGAGAATCTTAACAATTATGCTGTACATCTGAAGTCTCACGTGAAGAGTGTTAAACTCCTTGGAAATGGAGTAAAGAGACTAAATAAATTAATTAAAAAACTAGACAAAAAGTTATAGAAAATGTTAACTCCAACAGACAAACAAAATATAGAGAATTTTGATAAACTTAGTATTAATCATAAAAGGGTTTTCAAACATAGGCTGATTCAGAAATGTCAGCAGTTCCAGAAAGACTTTGAATTTATCTTATTAAACTTTGAAAAACTAAATCTTAATGTTGACAAGGTAACAGATATAGTCCAGTTGACTAGGTTAATGGAATTATACGCAGATCTGTCAAAATTACAAAATATGTAAATTTTTAAAATGAACTCTGAAGAATATCAAAAGTATCTGGCAAAGGCAGTATTTGATTCAACAAGGCTAGCTATAATTCCTTGCTCGGATATTAAAAGAGCAAACAAGGAAGGTCCGGAGTTAAATAAAAAGATGTTCGAAGTTCACATAAAGAGATTTGATCAAGTTGTAGTGGAATTAGAGAGAGATTTTAAGGAAACTGGGATGGAATTGACTTTCTCTTCTAGGACCATAATTAATCAGGCAGCTATGAGCATGATCACTATGGAAAAAGTTTTATTACAAATGCAGGTCATTCCCTTTGTTTACGTGATTCATAAAGATGATGTTTTAATCAAAACAGCTCCCTTTGAACACACACATCATCCATTAAATAGAGAGCACAATGTTCATCCCTATTTTGAAAAATTATATTTTAGGCTTCAAAATCAGATAAATAGCAGATTAAAGAAATTGGGATTGTTACCTATACAGCAGATCGAAAAACAAAAGCTAACAATTATAAAAAAGTTGAAACAAAAATTTGAAGATATTGACAAAGAGTATAGGATTAAAGCAGAAAAAGAAGTTTTATCTCCTAAGAAGAAAGAGACTGAAAAGCAAGAGGAAAAAGTAGTTGTTGAAACAGATAAATAAGTGCAGAAATATATTTTTATAGATATTCTATAGAATTTGTCTATGCCTAGAAACAGAGTAATTCAGGTAAGAGTAACAGAAAAACAATTTAAAAGGATTCAGCTTAGAAAAGAATCTCTCGGATATAAGACTCTTGCTCAGTTTGTAAGAGATGTGATCTTGAAAGATAATCTTGCAGTTTACAGAATGATCTCAGGGATATATAAGAAAGTTTGTTTTGAAAAGTAAGTTTTTCTTATTTTAGAGAAAGACAAGCTTTATAATCTTCTATATCTTTTCTGCGTTATGCACACGTTACCACAAGAAATAGAAGTCTGGTATATCATCCCCGCAATAAGAAGAGAGATGGCTATGTGTTTTTCCAGGGAACACAAAATTAGTTATGATAACATTGCTTTAATGATGGGCTTAACTAAGGCTGCTATTTCGCAGTATATTGCTGGAAAAAGAGTTGAAAGGATAAAGATGCATCCAAAAGCTTTAGAAGAAGTAAAAGTTTCCTGTAATAGAATTGTAAAAAATAAAAGCAACGTAGCAAAAGAAATATTGAGGGTATTAGAGATTATAAAAAAGAAAAAATTACATTGTGAAATTTGTGGAGAAATGATTGATGGGGAACTGCATAATTGCAAAGAGGTTAAAATTCCAGAAGTAGTAATG
>MNVZ01000013.1 GCA_001872315.1 Candidatus Pacearchaeota archaeon CG1_02_39_14
GTTTAAATAATACAATATATCACCATAATATATGAAGTTACAAAATGGAAAATGACGAAAATACAAATAGACTTGAGCGAGGAAGAAGACCGAATTGTGGAAATTTACAAATTAGTAAACAATCTAAAAACAAAACAGGAAGCAATTAAGAAAATGGTAAAGTATTTTAAAGCAGAAATTAAACCTAAGAATATGAATAAAGAAGAAGAATATTACAAGAAAGCTTTAAAGTTCTCGGAGGATAAAAAATGAATGTCGGTTTAATTCTCGGAATTGGAATTCCTGCTCTTGTAGTTTTGATTGGTGGAAGTTATATTTATACAACTTATAACAGATTAATCAACTTGAGAATGGACGCCGAAAGGCAAACAAGCCATGTTCAAGTTCATTTAAAGAAAAAATTTGATTTAATTCCTGCATTAGCTGAAGTTGTTAAAGGTTATGCTTCTCACGAAAAAGGCACTTTTGAAGAAGTTACTCGTTTGCGTTCTCAATGGGGAAAAGCAACTAACTCAGATGAAAAAATGAAAACCGCGAATATACTGGAAGGAATGTTATCAAAACTTTTAGTTGTTCAAGAAAGATACCCTCAACTAAAAGCCGATAGAAGTTTTCAAAATATCCAAAAAAGTATTGGTTGGGTTGAAAGAGAATTAGTGAAAGAAAGGAAACTTTACAATAGAAGAGTAAGTTCTTATAATGTTAAACTTCAAGAATTCCCTTCAAACATAATCGGTAAAATGTTTGGATTTAAAGAAAAAGAATTCTTTGGAAAACCCGATGCAAGTTTAGAGTAAAAATGGAAAAAGATGATTTTTATTTAAGCATTTTAATCGGAATAATTTCGGGCTTAATTGTTTTGCTTGGTTCTTTTGTTGGAGAAACAATTCAAAACACAGGATTAAAAATTGGTGTAACAATAGTATTTCCATTTATTCTATTTATGATATTTGTAAAAGTTTTTGAAAAGAGAACAAAGAAGAAAAAATAAACACGGCCCCCAACTCTAAAACTAAAAAATACGACATAACTCTCTCTCTTATTTATTTGGACTGCGTCCAGCCGTCAAAGACTTCCCATAAAATCTTTATACCTCTTCCATCTGGAAATTGTAATGAGAGCTAGATGGATTGGTGGACCAGATATAACCCTTAATCTTGAGGACAGGGAACAAGGTAACCGAACAGAAACTCTTGAAGCACGTATGCCTGAATGGAAAAAACCTGTTGTTAGAATGCATATAGTAGATTATATAGAAAAAACAATTCCATTTGAAGAGCCGGGATTTCACATTGATACAGTCCCAAAAGATGCAAGCCCTGAAAACATAGAAAGATACGATATTTATCTGTCCAGAGAAGTATGGAAGTCTTTGACAAATCCAACAGGAAATCCAATTGTAGAAGGAGGTTATTTTGTCAGCAGATGCCTCTTTGACAGAACAGAAATAAAGTTTTTTGCAGTATAACAAATTCTATAAATGTCTGCTATCTTTTCTGACAATGATACATCACGGCCTTGGCTTCACACAGGTATTCTGGGGAAATGGAAAAGGCAAAACCACATCAGCTTTAGGAACAGCATTAAGGGCTTGTGGCAACGGATTCAAAGTGCATTTAGTTCAGTTCATGAAGAACGGCACAGGAAATCCAGAAATAGATAATCCTGGAGAAATAAGGGCATTAGGAAAACTCCCTGAATTTACCTATAAAAGGTTTGGTACAGGCTCGTGGATAATAGGCAAGCCGACACAAGACCAGATAGAGAAGGTAAAAGATGCCCTAAGCTATCTAAAATCTGCATTGAACAATTCTGAATATGACATAATAATCGCAGATGAAATACTTTATGCCGTCCAGCTTGGGCTATTAGAAGAATCAGACGTTTTAAAATTAATAGATAGCAAGCCAAAAGAAAAAGAGCTGATACTGACAGGCTCACACATCCCTTTTCCAAATATTTTCGCTAAGGCAGAGTTAGTCACAGAGATAAAGAAGCACAAGCACCCTTATGATTCAGGTTTTATAGCAAGAAAGGGAATGGAATATTAGTTCTTGAGAAAGACTAACAAACTGCTATCCAAAAAGTCCAGGATTTTTTTTCACGAATCTGTCAATCATCCTGTCAATCACATGGGTCTTTCTTCCCTTAATGTAAAGAAAACCTATGATTGAGGCTATCAGTGCCCCTCCTGCATCAACTATCAGGTCAATCATCGTATCTATCAATCCCGATTTCTGCATATTGAAACCTAAGAAAAAGTCCATGTTAAATTCGAAAATTTCCCATAATGCTCCAATAGCAAGGGCAAATGAAAATGTGAAGACAGAAAGAATAAATGGGCTTGCTTCAATTTTGTTTCTCTTATACAGGACAAACATTATTATGAAACCTATAAATCCCAAAGCTATACCGGAGCCGGCATGCAAAACAAGGTCCCACCACCAAAATCTCGCATAGAATCCATAAGCTTCCCCCAAAAATAGGGTAGCATAAATGAAAACAATAGTCGCTATCTCAAGTTCTTCCGGAATATCTATTTTATATCTCCATTCAAAAATAGTGGGAGATAAAGTGAGGATCAGGGCAACAATACTGATAAAAAGAACCCAGTAGTCCCTCTGGATTATTGAAATTACAACAGCAAAAACAAGGCTTAAAACTATAATAACGGCTATCCAGAAATGCAGCCGTTCAACACCATCCAGTTTCCCCCTAAATTTAACCATACAATGATAAGGGACCGAGATTTATAATTGTGCTCTTTCAATTTAATAATTAGATGGAATGGACCTGCCGGCTGAAAGATGAATCTTAGTGCCGTCATCTCCACTCGCTCCGCTCATGGACCTGCCGGGAATCGAACCCGAGCCTCCCGGCTGCCAGCCGGACATTCTGCCACTGAACCACAGGCCCTCAAAAGATTATGAACAATAAGGTATATAAACGTCTTCAACCTCCAATTTTTATGAATAAGAAGTTCACACTATTTGTAATTTTAATACTTTTATCCGGACTAGTTTTGGCACAGGAATTGTCAGTAACAAACTTTAGTCCTGTCCAAAAAGATGACTCTGCTCTCATCCCAAACAATTCTCTCACAGCCACGGCAATCCAGGTGCCTCCTAAAGATTCCTCGAATCCTTTCATAAAAACACCGGATGAAATAATAAAACTGGTTGATTCTGGCAGAATAAACAAGAAAATTCTCGTTGAAAGCAAGGTTATAGGCGACTACGAGCCGAGAGAGATAAAAGAATCAGATTTTATAGGAACAATAAAAGTCTATGATGGAGTTAGTTTGATTGACTCATCAACATACATTAAAGGATTCAAAGTAGAGGCTTTAGCGTTGAAACTCGAGCAGGAAATAATAGAAGGAAGCCCTGTTCTTTTGACAGAATGCGGACCAATTTCAGAGCCGGGTGTTTACTATCTGGATTCTGTAGTTTATGGAGGCGAAACCTGCTTCGAGATAGAATCAAATGATGTTTTCCTTGACTGCAGAAATCACCCAATCCTTTACTCTATGAAAGGAGAAGGAAATGCAATATCCTCTCACGGAAATAGCAGGATAGCAATAAAAGACTGCGGGATGGTAAAGTTTAGTTCAGAATTCGACTCTCCGGCTATCAGCATAAGCGCCGGAAAGGAAATATTCATATCAAATAATGCAGCTAAGACAAATTCCGAAAATAGTGGATTGCTTGTTCTTAACAATGTAAAGAATGTTTTAGTTCTTGGAAATTCATTTGAATTGTCTGGAGAAAATAGTAAGGCAGTTTCTATAACACAGGCAGAGGATATAACCCTAAAAAGAAATAAAATAGCAACTTCCCCCGATAATGCGCCTGGAATCTTCCTGGAAGAAGTAAGGAAAAGCACAATAGAAGACAACAAAATATCTACTTCAGGTGATAATTCTCCTACTATATACACGCTAAACACAAGGAAAAATGATTTTATTGATAACAAGATAAAGACCTCTGGAGATTCTTCAGCATTTCTGATTTTTGGAGGCTCAATAGAGAATGATTTCAGGGATAATCATATAGTTGAATCAGGAAAGGACGCATTCGAATTCTCATCAGGCTCGCTCTCCGGGGCTCTGCAGCAAAATGGGAATCTGTTATCCGAGAATAAGTTCGGGGCTATTGAGGGCTATACACTAAATCTTGCTGAAACAAGCTCATTATCAAATATAACTCTTCTTAATCAGGCAGTTGACACGTATGTCTTCCATGAAGACGGTATTTTCCCTGTGATAAGAAGACCAATCTATGGAGCAATTGCTTTCACAGAGCCAGTTACGGGTTCAGGAAGCAATGCAACAAACATAGTTAAACTAAATACTAACTTCATGCAGGTAAAATCAGATATTGCTCCAGGGCTGAACAAGCCTGCAATAGTCATATTCAACAATCTTCCAGGCAATATGGCAGATCCTGTAATACTGAAAGACGGACTTCTCTGCGAATCTCCTGAATGTGAAATCCTATCAATGGAAAATGAGACAGCAAAGATAAGCGTTTCTGAATGGGGAAGCTATAGCGTTGGTGAAAGGCCTGAAGAGCCACAGCAATTGATTGTAGAGGAAGAGTTGAGAAGAAGGGGGGGAGGATGCTCAACTGTCTGGGTTTGTGACTCATGGAACACCTGTGAAGAAGGTCAGCAGGAGAGAACATGTGTTAAGCAAAATGAGTTTTGTTATGCAGACCCTGAATTGAAGCCAGTGGAAGCCCAGTCCTGCACAGAGTCTGAAATCATTGAAGTCCAGGATGAGCAGCAGGGAGCAATAGCAAGAATCACAGGTGCAGTAATAGGTTTTGGCAGACAGGCTCCAGGTCTTGCAATTCTTATCTTTCTTGGCTTGATAGCAGGATTATATCTTGTTGTAGCTCTTGCAAGAAGAAGATTTAATCTTAAGAAATAGATTTTCTTATCTTCTTTCTGATTTTCCCTGACTCCTCTCTGAATTTCTTGAGGAATTTCTTTGCCCAAACATACTCTCCCGCAAGGACCACAAGCCCAATAAAAATTACCAGAATCCCTGGCCCTGGAAGCACAAGAAGAGCAACTCCCACAATCAGAAGAGTGACCCCAAAAACAGAAAGGACAATTTTCTTGCCTGTTTCAATTCCTCTCATAAAAATCATTCACAAACCTCTTTCTTTGGAATTATATCCTTAGCATAAACACACGTCAGCTCCTTGCCTGCATTTTCCCCCATAACCTCAAATTCGCCATATAAAATCTCAATTCCTCTGGGCTCAATAAAGGATTCAAGATACAATGAATCAATTGTCTCTCCCGCATCCAAATGTAAATTGAATCCAAAAAGTCCGGAAACTCCATAGTCCAGGTTATAGACATCAAATGAGCAGCTTACTTTTTTCTTTCTGCAAACCTGGTCAAATTCAAGGCATTCTTCCTCAACAATCAAATTTTTAACAGCGTAAGAAATTTGTTCTGGATGGCAATCTTCAGTCTTGAAAAATCCTGGGCTTTCACCCTCTTCAGCTTTTTCTGAATCAATCTTTCCGGTATCCCCCTCATCAGTAGGGCCGTTTTCAGTGGCTCTCGCGTTTATAGGTCCGGAATTTTGGCTGCCTGCATAAAAATCAGGGATAAAAAGAAGCCCTGCAATGATTACAAAGATGGTAAAAAGCAAAACGAGCAAAAACCCCTTTTTCATACCAGCAAAAGATAAGCATTTTTTATAAATCTATTTGAGGATTTCTTTCTGCTTCCTTCCAATTAATGAGAATACAATCGATACAGCCAGAGGCACAAGGAATAATGCCCATCCGATTGCAAGAGCCCATCCCGGATAGCCCTCATAAGGTGTTCTTATATCAATATATAACTGGAACCCCAACAAAAATATCAGCACAAGAGGAATGACAAACTTGATTGCATAATCCCACCATGAGCCAATATTGGTTTTACATGTCTTATTGACAAACTCTCTCAAGTTCTTCGCGCCATAAATCCATCCTACCGCGATACACTCCAGCAGCCCCGCTGTGACCAGCCCATAGCTGTTCATAAAATGGTCCACAATGTCGAGAATGTATATTCCGGCACCAGTGACAAATATTATTCCAAGCAGGAAGCTCACAAGACAGGTAAAGAACGCAATTTTAGGCCTGTTAGGTTTCTTATATCTGTCACCTATTGCAGTATTTATTGCTTCTATAATTGAGAAGGCAGAATCAATCCCAAGCGCAAGAAGTGCAAGGAAGAAAGCAAGAGAGAAAAACCATGCAAAAGGAAGCAGAGCAAGAGCTTCCGGAAATACAACAAACGCCAGCCCGGGTCCAGACGTTGCAACATCACTGACAGCCAACCCACTTGCAAAAGCCATATATCCAAGGATTGAGAATACCACAAATCCTGCAAAGAAGCTGAATGCCGCATCAGCAAGCCCGGTAATGTAAGAATCCTGTTTGACATTCTGTTCCCTATGATTAAAGCTTGCATAAGCAATCATTATCCCAAAGCCAAGACTGAAGCTGAAAAATATCTGTGAAACTGCGGCAAGCCATATACCCGGATTCATTAATGCAGTAAAATCAGGAGTAAGGTAAGCGCCTATTCCAGATAATGCCCCTGGCAGCGTTATTCCTCTTATTAAAAGAATTATAAGTAGAATCGCAGGCAATGGAACTGCAATCGCCACAACTTTGCCTACTGTATAGACTCCGCGTCTGACAGAGAAATATATTGCAATCCAGACAAGAAGAAGGGCAATCAGCAAAGTCAGGTTGATTCCCCCAATATGCGCCACGCTCTCTGAAACTGACAGGACATTATTAAAGAAGAAATCGTGGGCATTTCCTTTCCACGGCAGTTCCCGACTAAAAGAATAGAAAAAATAAACCAGGGCCCACGCCATGATTGCTACATAGTAAATTGCTATGATAAATCCCGTTATCAGGGCAATCAGGCCCACACCCCCAAGTTTTGGATGTATTTTCTTGAATGATTTGATTGCTCCACTCTGGAATTTCTGCCCTAATGCAAATTCAAGCATCAGTAATGGAATTCCTATAATAAAAAGGGATATGATGTAAGGAATAAGAAAAGCGCCTCCTCCAAACTTATAGGTTATATATGGGAATCTCCATATATTCCCAAGGCCAACAGCACTCCCTATAGCTGCAAATATAAAAATAGTCCTCGAACTCCACCTCTCTCTTCCCATCGATAGAAATGCAAAAAGACGTATATAAATTTATTGTCAAAACAAATTTAATCTATTGTATTCTCGCTTTCAGAATAATAACATCTTCAAGAGGCCTGTCTTGTGAATTTGTATCAACTTTTGCAATAGCATCAACAACATCCATGCCTTCTACGACCTCCCCGAATACAGGATGTTTTCCATCTAAGAAATTATTATCTACAAGATTAATAAAAAACTGGCTTCCTCCGGTATTAGGCCCTGCGTTTGCCATTGAAATCGTTCCCCTCACATTCCCTTTGCTTCCAAACTCATCCTTTATCTTATATCCCGGCCCTCCGGTTCCCCATAAATTCTTTTTCCCATCATCCTTAGTCAAAGGATCTCCGCCCTGAATCATAAACCCTTCAATAATCCTGTGAAACTTCGTATTGTCGTAAAATCCTTCCGAAACAAGCTTCTCAAAATTTCCAGCGGTGACAGGCATATCAGAATACAAGGCAATAACTATGTCCCCTTCACTTGTCTCCAGTCTAATTTGTTTTTCCGTCATTTTGTCATTCACAGCATTTCCGGTTATCTTTCCTGAAAGAAAGAACAACCCAATTAAAACAAGCACGATAAACACAAATATAAGCTTTCCCATACCCTTCAGAGAAATTGAGGGTATTTAAGATTAATTAGGAGTCATTCTTTTTATCGTAATTTCTGGGCTTATGCTCCATCAGCCTGCTGTAGGTGTAGCGAAGGATTAGAAATCTCTTTATACCCATTTTTGCTTCAATTTACATGAAAGTACGTTATTCATTTTCGAGCAGAAGAACCGGAGTTATTGAAAATACCAACAAGCACCGCAAGCCCTTTCCGGCACTTGCAAAAGAAGTAATCAGGATTTCAGATGTAATCCTCTATATCCTGGATGCTAGATATATCTCGGAAACAAGAAACAGGGAGTTTGAAGAGATTATCAAGGATAAAAACAAGATAGTGATTACAGTTCTGAACAAATGTGACTTGGTCAATGTCGCGCAGTTAAGAGAGTCAAAAGAGATTGAGGGGCTCAAGCCTTATGTCCTCTTTTCCTGCACAACTCATCTAGGAAGAAGGAACCTTAGAGACCAGATAAAGATAGCAGTCAAAAGATTGAGAAATGCCAATGCTCTGTATGAAGGAGAGTCTGACGAGAAAGTCTACAAATTATCAAAAATAAAATGGGCTGTTGGAAAAACCCAGTGGCTTAAGCTTTCAAAAAAAGCCCACGTAGGAGTGATAGGATATCCAAATACAGGAAAAAGTTCTGTAATCAATCTGCTGACAAACAGAAATGCGGCGAAAACATCCGCAGAGGCAGGATTTACAAGAGGCATACAAAAAATAAAATTCAGCAAAGATATCCTCATCCTTGATACACCCGGTGTAATTGGGGAAAGCCCGAATAAGAAATCAAATGAAGAGGAGACGCACGCCAAAATTGGCGCCAGAACATATCATTCCGCAAAAAATCCCGAAGTGATAGTCTCAAACCTCCTTGAGACGCATGCTAAGCAAATCTGTTCTTTCTATGGTCTAGGGTTTGCAGATGATGCAGATGTCCTAATTGAGGAGCTTGGAAGAAAGCGGGGATATCTGTCAAAGGGAAACATAGTAGATACGGACAGGACAGCAAGGCTTGTTCTCAAGGATTGGCAAAGCGGCAAGATTGCAAAGAAGAAGTAAACGCCCGCACCGGGAATCGGACCCGGGTCTCCGGCGCGACAGGCTCACTTATTGACACGGCACTTCTGGAAGTCAGGGATTAAAGCAGGTTAGGTAGCAGATTGTTTTTTAAAACATCTGCCTTCAAGAAACATGAAAGTAGATCCATACAAATACAAGGAAAGATACCTAGCCTGGAGAGAAAGAATAAAAGATAGAATTCCAGAAATGAACAAAGAAAATTCTGATGTTTCCCTGGCTTATCTGGATGACATGCATATTGGGGCAAACATCGCCCAGAAGAGCGTTAAAGGCGCCAGGAGCTATTCCCGGCTTGATGGGCTAAGAGATAAGCTAAATTTCTATTCTAGGCAATTTACAAGAAGATATGGGCTTAAATGCATCACAGAAGTAACAGAAAACCAAATAATCCTATTCTTTTCAGACATGAGAAAAGGAATAATAAAAAGACCAGACGGCAAGCCTTACATGGGAATTGATAATTTTGTCAGAGATTTCAAGTCATTTTGGCATTGGTGGATAAAAGTCAACAGAAAAAAGGGAAATACTATTCCAGATATAACCCAAGATCTGGATACAAGAAGGGAAAAGCCTGATTGGGTATATCTGACAGAAGAAGAAATCAAGAAATTAGCTGAAAATGCCAATTACAAATACAGAGTGCTAATCATGTTCTTATTTGACTCAGGCATAAGGGCTCCTACGGAATTGATGAATGTCAAGGTCTCAGATCTCTATAACGACTGCAAGGAACTCAATATAAGACAAGAAGGAGCTAAGACCTTCGGGAGAAGAATAAAGCTGATGCTTTGCTCGGAAATGGTCAAGAATTACATAAAGTGGGCCAAATTGCAGCCAGAGCAATATCTCTTCAAATTCTCCCCTAGAGTCGTGAACAGGCAGCTTAAAAGGATGGCAAAAAAGTTATTTGAAGACAAGCCAAGTCCTGCTGGTGAAAGTTATTGGCAGATTACAATGTATGATTTTAGGCATAATTCCTGCTGTTATTGGCTTCCAAGATATAAGTCAGAATCCGCCCTCAAATATCGGTTCGGCTGGAAAAAGTCTGACAAGATTCATTATTATTCCGAGCTCCTTGGAATGAAAGACACGATAGTGGAAGAAGACTTATTGATAGACACCACAAAAACAGAGATAGAAAAGAAGCTTGCCTCAACAGAAAGAGAAAAAGATCTAATGGAAGAAAAGATGAGATCCATGGAACTCCAGATGGAGAAGGTCATGGAATTAATGAAGCAGGTCGAAGTCTTGCGCAAGGTATAAAAATCGGCAAAGAAAGCTTTAAAAATCAAATCTTTCTATGATGATTATGCCTTGGTAGTTAAGTGGTTATAACACTGGCCTGTCGGGAGATTAAAAATCTCGCAGATCGCCGGAGTCCCGGGTTCGATTCCCGGTCAGGGCGTTTTTATCGAATATACCTAGGACACATATGCTTAAATAAACAAGCTTTT
>MNVZ01000023.1 GCA_001872315.1 Candidatus Pacearchaeota archaeon CG1_02_39_14
GCGACTATTATCCTGTAAGCGTACCCTAAAATTTTGGAAAACACAATCGCGACGAAGACTAGAACTGAAGCCCTTGCTAAAAACTTTAGAGAATCATTGAGTTCCTGATTTTCAAGGCCCATATTTAATGAAGAATTCTTCTGTTTATAAAACCATAGATTCAGCTTACATTCGATTATTTAATCAGCTTCTCCTTTGCTGATTTTAGAAAGAATCTCAGAAGGACCGGGTTCTTAAGAGCCAAATAGATGAGTCTGTAAGCATATTTGCTTCCAAGAAGTCTTTTTCTCCTTAATAGTGAGGATAGCTCTACTATGAAGTTTTTTTGATGGAAGAACTCATTGAAAACTTCAGAATCCATATTATTTATTTTATTTAGTCTGAGGAGAGGTATTGAAATAAAGCAAGTATTTTTCTCGTTTAGCATGTCAATTTCCTTTCCTTCAAAAAAAGACCTGAATTTGGATATGTTTTTCATAAAATATTCATTTGAAACTGAAATCTGATTTATTGTCAAGGCCTGAGAGACCTTGCGCTTATCCAAAATGCCAAGTGCCCTAAGAATATTGGATGCGAGATAGTCTTTTAGAATTTTGTCATGAATGTAATAGTCGCAGCAGCTAATTTGTTTTTTTGTTTTTTCTAAGGAATAAGCCTGAAGATAGTCTTTATACCTTAGAGGGTTGGCATTTCCATTGGAAAAAGTGATGTAATTAAATCTCTTAGCTAGAGTCTTAATTTCGGAATCGGACTTTTTCATGTCTTCTTTTGTCAATACTCCAATAGTACCTTTTGTTTTGGGTAATTTGTGCAAGAAAATTTCTGGATTTTCTATTATTTTTTTAAACATTTTTAAAAATTCTTCTAGAATATTGCACCTCTTTATTGCTGCTTTGTAGGAATTTCCAGCTACTTTTTCTCTTTCTTTTTCATTTTTCAAATAATATTTTATTTTTTCCAATAGATCGATGTCATTTCGAACCATAACAATTTCTTTGTTATTCTTAAAAAATTTGAAATATCCTTCAAAATAATCCACCAAACTAAATGACTTACAGGAAGCGATTTCAAAAATCCTCCATTTAAAAGCTGATTTTCCATATTTGTTTTTTGATAATCCCAGATTGATTTTTGTCTGGTTTATTATACCTGCCATTTCTACTGGACTTATATAACCCCGGCAAAAATCCTTAAATTCGGGGTAATTATCCCATCTTCCTCCAAATATTTTCAAATTTACTCCATTATTAATCAAGAATCTCATTGTTCCAACGCGCTCTTCTACAGCGTTTCCTACAAACACTACGTCATAAATTTTCTTAAGATTCATTGGCCTGAATATTTCAGTGTTTATTCCAAGTGTTGGAAATATATTTTTTATGCTCTCCCTATAATAATTTTTTAAATAATTAATCTGATGTATAATTGTGCAATCCATGAATAAGGCGTGATATCTTTTGACAGAGTCAAAATCCTTGTCGTCATCCCCGGATATCGAGATTATTTTCGTCTTAGGTGAAGCTTTCCTAAGCCTATCAAGAGTTTCAAATGTTAATTCATCCCTTCGGGAATTAATGAATATATATTCCGGTTTTTCCTTTTTGACTAATGAAATAAAAAGCCCTTCCATTTTTTTATATCCGTTTAATGCTGTTTCTTTCAGCGGGTCAAACAAAAAAACTTTTCCGAACAATTTTTTGAGCGGGAGGCAGTAATTCTGATACAGGGAGTCTCCCTTAACAGAACAGTTCAGAAAAGCAAACACAAGTTTTTGTTTTTTCAACGTCTTTTCAACTTTTGAGAAGGGTAAATTTTTATTTTTCATCTTTAATAATGACCCATTAGAATAACTTTTTAAATTTTTTATTATTTGAAGATATGTGCTCTTCTAACGCTTCCTGCCAAGAGCGCAATTTTATTTTATTTGAATTCAAACACTCGCTGGGAGATCTTTTTACCTTTGAGCTGAATTCGGCCACAGTTTTCCTTTTTATTCTTATATTCCTTCCAGCATATCTAATAGCCTCCTCCACAAATTCAACTGCTGAAGCTCTTCCTTGGTTAGCTACATGATAGATTCCCGAACAATTCCTGGAAATAAGCTTTTTAATCTCCGTCACCAAGTCTTTTATATAAGTAGGAGAGCCCTCCTGATCGTATGTAGCAATTATTTCGTCTTTATCCATAACTAAATCGAGCATTTTATCAAAAACCCCCTTCTTTGAGTCTTTGCTAGTCCCAAAAACCCATCCTGTTCTGATGACCAAATTTCTATCAGAACTTCCCAGGGCAAAAACTTCCGCAATATATTTCGTTTGGGCATAAATGTTTACAGGGTTTGGAAAACTATCTTCGTTAAATGAATCCTTAATTGAACCATTAAAGACGGATCCTGTGGAAAGCATAATTAAAGGAATTCCTCTTTTTTTCGCTTCTCTTGCAAGATGGTAAACGCCGATTGAATTTACCCTGTATGCATTCAGAGGATTTTCTTCTGAATCTCTGATATTGATGCTTGATAAGGAGAGAATTGCCGAAGGATTATACTTGTCGCAGGCCAAACTTATGCTTTCCGGATTTGTCACATCAAACTCGGATTTGTCAGGTTTTATGCCAAAATCCAGGTTAGAACCGATCATACCGTGGCCCCCTGATATCAAAATTCTCCCTAAATCAGCCAAATTGCATTACCTCCAGTTTGGGAAATGGAATAATTATTCTAAATGGCTCATTCAATTCTTTCAATCTTGACAAGAAGTAGTCTTTGTAGTTCCACGACAAAAGCAAATAGGTCTTTTGCTTGCCTTTTTTGATCTCCTCCCAAGTTTTTACAGGGATATGGACCCCGGGAGCAACCTTATTTTGCTTCAAAACAGTATCATCTACCAAATAGTCTATGTCATCGCAACCGATTTTGCAGTGATTTAGTATTACAACCCCTCTCGCAGGAGCTCCCAGACCTATCAATTTACCGTTTCTTTTCTTTTCTTCATCGATCATTTTTCTCAACTCGTTTTTATAGTTCTCGACCTTCAGAGCTACACAATCATAAGTCTCGGGCTTTGTTAAGCCCGATTTTTCTTCCTCTTTAAGCAAGTTTTTTAAATTTTCTGAAGCAGGAATAGCATTTTCACTCTTCATCACAAAAACCCTCAAAGATCCTCCTTGTGTTGGAATTTTTTCGACATCCACAATTGTTAACCCTGCCATTAAAAATGTCCTAACAAGGGAATAGAGTGAAAATGTGTATACATGCTCATGATAGATTGTATCAAATTGTCCATCAAGAATAGTTTCCAGTGCATAAACTCCTTCCATGACAAGATTTCCAGAATCTTTCATCACAATTCTCGCTGCTTTCAAAAGATCAATATTATCAGGTGTATGGGGTATGACATTCAATGCAACAATAAGGTCAAACTTTCCACGTGTTTTTGCTATCTCCGAGGCCGTGCTTGTGTCAAAAAATTCTGGCATATAATCTATCCCCTTTTCTTTATTCATTTCAACCAAATTTCTTGCAGGATCAACTCCCAATAAATTTGAAGTATATTTTTTGAAAAATGAAAGTAAGGTTCCATCGTTAGACCCAATCTCAACTATTTTGGTTTTGTTATTCACTTTAAATTTGCTAGAAAGATAATCAGCAACTTCATTCAAATGCGAAATATTTGACTTGGAACCGGCCGATAAATGGAGGTAGTTTCTAAATAATTTTTCTGAAGGGACTGTTTTTTCTAATTGAACGAGAAAGCAGTCAGGACAATAGGACAAATTCAGGGGATAAATTTCTTCATCTGCTATGTCTTTTTCATCAATAAAGGCATTAACTGGAGGCATATCTCCTAACTCTAAAAATCTTTTGATTCCTTCGTAACCACAAACCTTGCACTTCAAATTATTCATGGAAAATATTTAATTTGACCTCTTAAATACTTTATTATACCACAATCTCTTGTCTAATAAATGAAAATTCTTCAAAGTGCGTCCATCATTTACTTAGAGTCTATTTTCCATTATAATCTATAGCCCACCTAGGACTAGTTGCCACACTATACTCTACCAGTGGCTCTTTTAATACCTTTTTCATAACCTCCAGATTGTAGTACTTCATGTCATCCATATCCCCAAGTTTCCCTGACTCAAAGGCCTCTTTTATTTCTTTTAAGGCATCTTCAATTCCATATAATGCATTGAAATCACAAATCTTCTCAAACTTTCTGAAACTGACCATGTAAGATCTATTGTCCTTATTTTCCTCTACCTTTTCTATTCTGGAATTTGGAAAATAAGAGCTTATGAGGGGGACAAGGTCTTTAATCATAAAGTTCAGCTTGCTGTTTCCAACATTGAAAACCTGCTTGTTCACTATGCTTGAATCTTCTGCGATGACCTTCATTATCGCTCTTGAGGCATCTTTGACGTGAAGAAATGGCCTATATTGCATTCCATCTCCAAAAAGCAAGATGCTTTTTCCCTGTAATGCCCTTTTAGCCATGACATTGACGGCAAGATCAAACCTCATTCTTGAAGAGTATCCAAAAAGAGTCGCAAATCTTAGTGTTGTCACAGAAAAATTTGAGTCTGCTAATGGTAGCAGCTCATTTTCGCATTGCAATTTAGAGAGAGCATATAAGGTTACAGGACCTACTTGTGACTGCTCATCAAGAAAATTTGAGCCGCTTGCCCCGTAAACGCTGCAAGATGAAATAAATATAAATTTTTTCACACCTTCTGCTTTTGCCCGTCTTGCCAGGGACATTGTTGCCAGAAAGTTCGTCTGAATTGTTAAATTGGGGTCAAGGTCTCCTGAAGGGTCATTTGACATTCCTGATAGATGCACCACCGCATTAACACCCTTAAACAGATTTGGGACATTTTCATGATGCGCAACGTCAAGCTCTGTGATGGTAAGGTTTGGATTTGAAAGATGCTTCTCGAGAGAATTTTTTCCAAAATAAAAGATATCTATTACATGCACTCTGTATCCAGCTTCTAGAAGCAAAGGGACCAGAACGCTTCCCAAATATCCTGCCCCACCAGTAACAATGATAGTTCCTTTTTTTTCAAATTCCATTTTCTACAGATTAGCCATTTTTTAGAGATTTATAAATTTTTAGATAGAAAAGGCTAAAACTGTTTTTCCTTAAGAAGTGATTCTGCTGCATTTATTACCTGATCCACACCTATATTCTTCAGGCAGTTGTAATTGTCCCTGAATGGGAGCTTTCTCATGCTCTTATAGCATCTTCCTCTATCTACTAATATTCTGTGCCTTGGGCTGTCAGTTGGCCAAGCACCTACAGATTCAGGTATAGAGGACCCCATTAATTCAACAATTCTTGCGTTTATAGGATATTGATAAGCAAGATGAACTATACTTGTATCTGTTGCAATCAAAAGACTGGTTTTTTTCAGAAGGCATCCAACTTCCCTTATTGAAAGCATACCACAAGCATTTATCATCATTTCCTTGTTCCGACAATGCTTTTTTATTTCGTCAAATAATATCTGCTCGCTCTTTGTTCCTGTAACAACTATTTTGTATCCTTTTTGGGAGAAATGGTCTGCAACCTCCGCATATCTTTCAAGGTTCCATAAATGCGGAGGCCATTTTCCCTCTTTATATGCTTCAGACACATATTTCCCCCCGGGATGAATTATTATGAACTTGCTAAGATTATTTTTTCTTATGAATGAATCGGCTTTTTTGTTTTCCTGTCTGGTGAATTCCAAAAATGGCTTTTTTTCCCTGAATTTGAATCCGAGCGCCTCAAACATCCTGAACCTTCCACCAACCATATGGTCACCGATTCTTGCCAGTGTTTTCCTTGTATAGCCGAAGCTTTTTCTTCTCATAAGCCCCCTCAACCCAAAATGAGTGGTTCCAACTCTGTATGGGATAAAGCTAAAATCGTTGGTGTTCAGATTACCAGGATTTAGAAAAACAACTGCCTGAATTTTTTTTTTCCTTAATTTATTCAGACTATCCTTCCCAGAGTATTCTATAAAATTCATCATTTTTGCCCTCCCGAATTGTTTTATTGTGCTCCTATCACAAAATACCGAAAGGTTTATTTGGGGATGCTGTTTCTTAAATGAGTTCAGCACCCCGAGAGTCACAAAGTCTCCTCCAACATTTCCTTTTTCTTGATTTACTAAGACAACTAAAATATTCTTGATTTTTCTGGTTTCAAGATTCTTTATTCTTGCAGAATCAAAGAGGAACCACAAAAGATAATCAAAAGCCGAGGCTATTTTTCTCGCTTCCATGTGAATCTGGTTTTTTAGTTTGAATATCCAGTCAAACATTACCTATAAGTCCCGAAGGTTTTATAAATCTTCATCAAAGATTAATTTTTTTCAGAAATTTGTGATAAAAATCCTTCATATGCCAAAACCATACCTTCTTCCAAAGAAACTCTTGGCTGCCAACCCAACCCTTTTATTTTAGAAGAATCTAAGAGCTTTCTCATCATCCCGCTTGGCTTTGTTATATCAAAAAATACCCTCCCCTTGTAACCTACTGTCTGCCTAACAACTTCGGCTATTTCTCCAACCGAATAGTCTCTTCCAGTTCCCACGTTTATAGGATCTGGAGATTCGTAAGTATCCATTAAAAACAAACATGCTTGAGCCAAATCATCAACATACAAAAGCTCCCTTCTCCTTTCCCGACTTCCCGAAATAGAAATTGATTCTAAATCCTCTTTTTTTGCCTCGTGACATCTTCTTATCAAGGTCGGAACAATATGTGAATTAACCAAGCCATAATTATCTCTTGGTCCAAACAGACTTGCCGGAATGACTGAAATAAATCTTGCACCATACTGCCTGCTAAAAGCATTGCACATTTCAATCCCTGCCAGTTTTGCTACAGCAAAGGGCTGATTTGTAGGCTCTAACCGGCCTGTGAATAAAGCTTCCTCATTCATCGGCTGTTCGCATTCCTTAGGATATGCACAATTGCTTCCAAGATAAAGAAGTTTTTTCACTCCAGTCTTCCAAGCAGAAACAAGAACGTTAGTCTGCATTTGAATATTGTCCGTAATGAATTCTGCTCTTCTTGTATTATTTGCCTGCAGACCTCCAACTCTCCCGGCGGCAAAAAAAACATAATCTGGTTTTTCGGAAGCAAAAAAGTCTTTTGTAGCTCTTTGGTCACACAAGTCAATTTGGCCATGTGGAACGAGAGCAAGGTTGCGGAAACCCCTTTCCTTTAGGGCCCTTACAATCGCAGAACCAACAAGCCCCGTATGTCCTGCAACATATACTTTTTCATCTTCTTTCATTTACCTGAATTTTTCATACATATGGAGACTTTCTGTGATGTGATCCAAATCTGACCTATTAAGACCCTGATGAACTCCAATATGGAGACCATTATCTCCGACATATTCTGCCTCTGGAAATTCTCCGAGTTGATGTCCAAGAAAAGCAAAGCCCCTATGTTGCGTGGGCATGCTCCCAAAGTTTCTTTTACAATTTATTGATAAGTCTTGCAGATGCTGATAGAGTCCTGTATAGTCCAAGCTTGGATCTCTCAAGGTAACGCTAAATCCATGAGGGCATATAACCTCATCCCTGCCCTCCTCACTAAATAAAACAAATTTGCTAAGGTCTTTATTTTGATCCCACAAATATTTTAAGTTGTCCTTTCTTGTTTCAAAAACATTCCAGAAATCCTCTAAATGTGCTCTTCCAATTGTAGCATGAAAATCACTCATTTTTAAATTTAATCCTGGAAGTATGTGATCCATATATTGAGAGCCGGCAACCCTTCCGTGATTCCTGACAGCCCTTACGCTATTTGCTAGGTCCTCTCTGGCTGCAGAAACCATTCCCCCCTCTCCGGCCCAAACCAAGTGAGCCATATAGAAACTAAACGTGGCCATGTCACCGAAGCTTCCTATGAATTGTCCTTTGTACTTTGCCCCATGAGCCTCGCAAGAATCTTCTATTACAAAAAGATCATGTCTTCTGGCTATATCCATAATCCTGTCCATCTCACAAGGCTTTCCCATTGTATGGACGGGCATTATTGCTCTTGTTCTATCTGTTATTCTTTCTTCTATTAAGCCTGGATCTATATTCAATGTTTCTCTGCTAATATCAGCAAAAACAGGTTTAAATCCTGCAGCTAAGGGAGCGTTAACCACTGAAATCCATGCAAGGGCAGGGACTATCACTTCATCTCCTCTTTCTGCTCCGTGATTATAAAGCGCTAACAAAGCCCCAATATCTGCTGCAGTTCCCGAAGCAACGGAAACGTTATGCTTATAATCAAACAAGGCTCCCCACTCATCCCCAAATCTTTCAGCCTCTTGCCACGCCACTGCTGTTGGAAGAAATTTCCCTTCTGCGACTCTTTCCAGGTTGGATTTTGCTTTTTGAGATAATTCCCCAAATCCAAATTCAACTCTCGCCATGAATTTTTGTAAGATGCCTAGTTTAAAAACATATCTGGGGCCTGAAACAAGGTTAAAAAGGTTATAGTAGAGAACATATTATTTTATAAAACCCAAATTGATTTTTTTTAATGGCGAAAGAAAGAGTTTTAATAACTGGGGGAGCAGGATTTTTAGGAAACGTTCTTACGCGCCGTTTTCTTGGAGAAGGGCATAAAGTCACTTGCCTAGATAATTTGATGTATAGGCAAGATCAGTCAATAATGCCTCTGGCCGCAAACCCTGATTTTGAGTTTGTATTTGGAGATGTAAGAGATAGGGCTTTAATGGAAGAACAGGTTCCGAGACACGATATAGTTTTTCACATGGCTGCAATTGTAGGCGCTCCTGCTTCAGAGCAGAGGCCTTTTGATACAAAATCTATTAATCAGGATTCAGTTGCCATTCTGGAGAGTGTAAGAGGGAAAGGGCAGAAAGTTGTCTTTCCAAACACTAACTCGGGCTATGGAACGAAATCCGGTCAGTTTCATTGTGATGAAACAACTCCCTTGGAGCCTATTTCTTTATATGGTGTGACAAAATGTGCCGGAGAGGATATTCTTCTTCAATCAGGCAAGGGGGCTGTTGTTTATAGGTTAGCAAGTGTTTTTGGAATTTCTCCTAGGATGAGACTTGATTTATCTTTCCATGACATGGTTTTGCAGGCATTATCGACAGGAGCAATTGTTATGTCTGAAGGAAGTTTCACTAGAAATTATGTCCACATACAAGATGTAGCGTCTGGGTTCCAGCATGCTATCCAAAATTATGACTCTATGGTTGGAGAGGCATTTAATTTGGGATCTGATGGAGCAAATATTACAAGAAAAGATCTCGCTATGAAAGTTTCACAACGTATTCCTGGGACCGTTGTTTATGAGAATGAGGGAAAAGCGGATCTCGACAAAAGAAACTACCTTGTCTCGAATGAAAAATTAAGAAGAGTGGGATTTGAAGCAAATAGGACAATTGATCAAGGAATAGAAGAGGTAAGAAGAGGACTAGCAATAATGCTTAAGAATAATCCATACAGAAATGTTTAGGTATCTACAAGTAAAATGATTAAGGCACTAATTTTAATTAAAGGCTATAAAACAAAATTTGGAACAGACTTAGAAGACACTCTTCCTATGAATTATATTGTCGGCAAGCCTTTTCTCGAGCATCAAATCGAATTTCTTAAATCACAGAATGTAAAAGAAATGATTTTTGTTATCGATAAGAATTCTGATAATATAAAATCATATTTTGGCAATGGATTAAGTTGGGGGGTTGAAATAACTTATTTAGAGAGCGAGATTCCATTGGGAAGCGCTGGGGCGATAAAAAAAGCAGAAAAATATTTGGGCGATATGTTTATTATAATGAATGGCGACTCATACAGCCATGTCGATATAGGAAAATTAATTGAAGTTCATGAAAGAAATAGGCTTGTTGCAACAATCTGTCTAACAAGGGCAAAAGATTCTTCGGATTATGGATATGTTGTTCTTGAAAAAGAAAAAATCAAGAGCTTTTCGGAAAAATCATTCAGTGGAGAAGGGCTTGTAAATAGCGGAGTTTATTTATTTTCCCGCGGAATTTTAGATTGGATAGAGGAAGACAAGTTTTCTAGTCTTGAAATAGACGTTTTTCCTAAACTTTCATTGAAAGGCAGTTTGGCGGGATATTTGTATGATGGATATTTTATGGATCTGAAAAAACCTGAGACTTATAAAAAATTCAGAGAAGATGTATTATCGAGCCTTCTTCTCAAACCGACAGGTACTGTTAAAGACGCTTTGAAAAAGATAGTTCAAAGTGGAATAAATATTGTGCTGATTGTTGATGAAAGTATTAGACTGCAAGGAGTCCTAACAGACAGAATAATAAAAAATTTCCTTCTTAATGGGGGAGATATTAATGATTTTGCAAAAAAGGCTATGATCGATAACCCAATTATTGCGAGAAATACGGATTCAAAGGAGAAGATTAATGAAATTCTCCTGAAAGGTATTAACAGTCTTCCTATAATTGATGAACAAGGAAAGGTAATTGATGTTGAATTCAGGACTGACCGGATAAAAGAAAACCTTTTTCCGATTGTAAGGGGAAGGGCTCCCCTGAGAATAGGCCTTGCCGGTGGAGGAACGGATTTACCAAACTTCTTTGAAAAATATGGGGGGGTAGTTATTAGTTCTACAATTGACAAGTACTGCTATGGAACAATTATAAAAAGAGCTGATAACAAAATCATTATAGACTCAGATATAACTTCTGATAAAGATGTTACTGTATCTTCAATAAAAGATTTAAAATATGATGGAAAATTTGATTTGATAAAAGCCATAATAAAACTGATGAATCCTGACTTTGGCTTTGAACTATATTTACACAACGATGTTCCACCTGGAAGAGGCCTTGGCTCTTCTGCCAGCTTATCTGTTTTGGTTATTAGCCTTCTGGCATATATGCAAAATAAAAGCTATGACGAGTACAAAATTGCGGAAATTGCATATAATGCTGAAAGAGAAGAGCTGAAAATAAGAGGCGGGTGGCAAGACCAATATGCTGCTGCAATTGGAGGTTTTAATTTTATGGAGTTTTCAAAAGACAAGACCCTTGTGTATCCATTAAGAATAAAAAAAGATATTATAAGAGAACTTAACGGGCACATGCTTTTATGTTATGTTGGACAAGAGCATTTTTCAAGCGACATTCATAAAAGCACTGAAGAACAAATGGAAAGGGATGAGGGGGAAGTTTTATCAAATTTAAAAAGAATAAAAGAGATTGCACTTGAAACAAAAGATTGTCTTCTTAAAAATGAAATCAAAAGAATCGGCGAATTGCTCCATGAATCCTGGGAAAATAAAAGGAAACTAGGAAATAAAACCTCCAACCCTGTCATAGACGAATTTTACGAAATCGGACTTAAAAATGGAGCTTACGGAGGCAAACTTTTGGGAGCGGGTGGAGGAGGATATATTTTATTCTTTTATTCCCCTAAAAAGAGAAATCAACTTGTTAGGGCACTAAAAAATGCTGGTGGAGAGATAATGACCTTCAATTTTGAATCAGAAGGTGTAACTCTGTGGACTTCAAAAAACAAAATTTAGCTAAATTTAGCTAAATTCTTCCTCTATTTTTTCGGAAATAAGATGAATTATCGATAAATGTTTTTCCTGTATCTTGGAGCTTTCGTCAGACTGAACTATAATTGACAGGTCGCACAAGTCCTTTAATTTACCTCCGTCCTTCCCTAAAAGGCAGATTGTAAAACAATCAAGATCTCTTGCTTTTTTTATGGCATTTATTATATTTTCTGAATTCCCTGATGTACTTAATCCAATCAAAACATCCCCTTTTTTAGCATATGCTTCAATTTGCCTTTCAAAGATTTTTTCAAACCCAAAGTCATTTGCTATGGAAGTTATCATCGGTAAATTTGAAGTTAAATCTAAGCATTCAATAGGTTTTCTGTTAATTTTGTATCTATTAATAAGATTCGCAGCCATATCCTGCGATTGTGCGGCGCTTGAGCCGTTCCCGCATATCAAAACTTTCCCGCCTTTTTTGTAAGAATCAATGATCTTCTCGATTGCCTTAAATATAAGATTAAATTCCATTCTGATGTTGCTCTACTACTAACCTTCTTGAAGGAGCTTTTGCATTTACTTTTATGAATTTTTGAGCATTTTCTACACCGAATCTTTGGGCGAGCATTTCAGAATATCCTTTATTAGTAAAATATGCTGCTAAAGCTTGATCTCTAAATGCTATAATTTCTCCGGGATGTAGGTGCTCGGTTGGCAGTGGCCAGGTTTCATAAGCATGTTGTGAATAGCCTAACCAGCCTGGGCCTCCCTCATCCTCTGGAAGAAGAGCCCTATTTGGATTCCAATCTTTTGGGACGGGAAGGAGACGATCTAACACTGCAAGACTACCCCTCTGATAAACTTCTGATTGCGCCCTTTTTAGGGTTCTTGAAGTATTTTGAGCCATTCTATGCAGCTCAGAACCTGGATAGGCCATTGCACAGTAGAAGTTTGGTCTTTCGCAGTTTAATTCCAGAGAGAGGTCAAGAGTTTCCTGCATTGTGCGATTGGTGTCATCAGGAAGACCAAAAATGAAATTTCCTACAACGTAAATCCCTGCGTTTTGAACCATTGCAACATTCTTCGCTATTTGCTCGTAACCAAATCTTCCTTTTTCTATTCCATCTCTCACATGGTCGCTTGCGGATTCTATTCCCAAAGCCAGCCATCTAATTCCTGCCTGTCTAAGAGTGTCCAAAGTGTCTTCTCTCAGAGTATCCACCCTTGCATAAGCCCAGATGTTGAGTCTTTCTCCTAGACCTCTTGTTATCAATTCTTTTGCAATCGACATATAATGTCTTCTATCAAGAACAAACATTTCATCTATTATTTTTAGATTTCTTACTCCGTGTTCTTCAACAAGAAACTGAATTTCATCTACTACATCCTTTGGATTTCTAAATCTAATTGCGTTTTTCGTCTCTCCTTCTTCATTGAAGGGGGCGTTAATGCAACAGAAACTACATTCAAAGGGACAACCAAAACTTGTATAGACTGCACCATATGGTTGTCTGTTATCCAGATCTTCAAGGGCATGCCAATCATGAGCCCTATATTCTTTAACAGGAAGCAGGTCCCATGCAGCTCTTGATAATCCTCGACTTAGATCATCATTTGTCATCAACTTTGAAGGAAGACCTTGCACAACCTTCCCAGATTCTTTATACCACAGTCCTGGAACCTGAGAATTTGGAGCTCCTTTCAATAAAGCAGTTGCTGTGTCAAATCCATCTCCTCTGCCTACAAAATCGCATGCTTCTTCTTCAAGAGTTTTTCTTGGTAGCGCTGCTGGATGGGTCCCCGTAAGAAGAATCTTTGTTTCAGAGTCAGAATCTTTTACTTTTTGACAAACTTCTCCGACCCAACCCATTAATTGAGATGAAGCAGAGGGTTGATTTCCGTGAACTATAATCTGGGTTAATCTTGAATTTGCTTCAACTATTCTAGCAGTAGCTTCATCTGAACTTAAACCAAGAACGTTTGCATCGAGAATGTCTGCCCCATATCCTCTGTTTCTCGCAAATTCTGCTGTAAGTGCTGCTAGA
This sequence comes from Candidatus Pacearchaeota archaeon CG1_02_39_14, assembly GCA_001872315.1. Classification (GTDB taxonomy): domain Archaea; phylum Nanobdellota; class Nanobdellia; order Pacearchaeales; family GW2011-AR1; genus UBA92. The sequence continues at coordinate 13,570 of MNVZ01000023.1, forward strand.
TATGGGGATTCTAAAGCAGGATATCCTTCTGCTTCCAGACCTTCATGGTAAACTCTCGTGTGAGATGGGTTGACAAGTAAAAGATCCAATTCACTTTTTTCTGTGTTTCGGGGGTCATTCATATTATTACCTGAAGTTTGTTGTTTATGAATCTTTTTATTTGAAATGCAAATCTCCATACTCGATTAATAAGCTTGGACCTTTTCTTTCAAGAGCTCTTTGATAGGCTGGAACAATTTGTTCTGGTTGAGTTAACCTTGTTACATTGACTCTCTGAAGCATAGAGGTAAAAGCGCCTGTGTGATCCTGACAATGTTGAGGACCAGGATAAATAGGGTTTCTGCTCCCTACAACTGCTCTGATTATTACATGCGGATCATGTTGTCCTCTTGACATTTCATGCATTTTATCTAAGTGATTAACTAGTTGATTCGATGCAAGAAGGAGAAAATCTACTCTTGGATAGACTGTTACCGGAATATATCCCTCGAGAGCCATTCCTATAGACATTCCCATTTGAGTGTCTTCCATAATAGGAAGTTCTATCCTTTTTTCTGCAGGAATATCTTCCAGAGTGCCGAAGGTAAATCTGCTTCCAGGGAATCCGACTGTTTGTCCTAAAAAGATAGTTCTTTCGTCATCCGCCAGAATCCCCATGGCCTCTTTTAGTGCGGCCCTGTAAACGTTTGTTCTTTCAGGCACATTTACAAGCTCATTTGTTATCAAAATCCAACCTCCTTTCCAACTCCCTGATGTGGAAAATCATTATTATAGGCATAAACTAATACCCTGCCCTGCAATCCTGAAACCATTGAATTTCTTTTTTCTAAACCCCAAGATTCTTGAGTTGGAGTATCAACACTATACCCGTTGTCTTCAACCACGAAGGTAATTGGCAGGTCGTTTCTAAAAGCATATTTTGTTGCTTCATGAAAGGCCCCTGTCTCTGCAGCCATGTCTCCGCAAAATGCCCAGACGTGCTCTGGTCTTCTCTGTCTTTTAAGAGCCAAGGCGGCCCCAGTTGCAATCGCTAGATGTCCTGGGACAATTGCCGAAGTAATATGCCTATAATCGCTGTTTATTGGATGCATGCTCCTTCCCGCAAGAATTTCTTCTTTAAGATGATCTGTAGGAACCCCTTTTAATAGAGCTGCGTAATGACATCTATAGGAAGAAAATAACCGGTCTTCTCTCTGTATTCCCTTAAAAACAGGGTCCTGTTCTTGCAGATTATCTGGTACTAATATCATTTTTGAACTTTCCAAATCCTCTCGAGACATATTTGAAGCCTGAGAGTAGGTAATATATTCCCCTGCCCTTAATCCTCTAAAGATTCTTATTATTTGTTCTTCGTTTCCCCTGGAAAAGTGGGCCGGCCCATTAACCTGGCCTTCCTGAGCTAATCTTGCCAATTCTATTTCAAAAGCAATTAATTCTGCCTTAGCTCTTTCTAAGTCTCCCAGGTCCATATAACAGCCCAAGGGGGCAATTATTTAAAGATTTGTATAGCAAGATAAAATTAAATTTGGGCTTTGGACGCTCTAACAAGAGCTTTGGAATCGTAGACAAATTCGGATTCGTAATCTTTGAAAGAGGCCCTTGGGTCTCCAATAACTGTTGCTATTAATGTAGAAGGAAATGGAATCTTTGTGTCAAATTTATAATTCAAAATCGGGGCTGTTGCATAGGCTGTTGAGAATTCTCCTCGCGGATTATTCGCAAGTTCATCCAGAGTGAATATCCCAAAAAGGCCCTCACCCATCATACGCCTTTGATTCTTAATTTCCAAATCTACCCTGTCTATAACTTCTTCCGGAATAACTGATTGAAAAACACTATAAACTGCAGAATACGGATTATTTCCTCCTGGAATGGAACCGGCCTCAACATAAAAATCCATGAAAGGGATTACATTTCCCAAAAGCGCATTTCTTACTGCTCTAATTGCTGCAGGATTAGACCAACTCACATGACCTAGATTAATTTTTTTCAATGCGTGATTTGGATCAAATTCTTCGCTTACTTCCCTTATCAGAACATTTTCGGGAGAATCCTCGCCTGGCTCAGGATTGCCTCCAAGATTGTTCGCAGATAGCCTATAAGCCGGCTTCGAGTATTCTTCGTCATAAACCCCCATCAAAAGACGAACCCTTTTTGGGGAAAAACATAGGACTACTGATGGATGAGCATCAATCTTTCTTCTGGTCATGAAAAAAATTATATTTCTTCTATATAAACTTTTTGTATAAAGATTATAGCTCTTTTATTTTTCTTATTAATTCAGAAGTAGAAATTTTACCAAATTCAGGAGGGCAGGTTCTCGGGAGTATCTTGAGATTTATATTGAGCCTTTCGCACAAAGTTTTTCTATAGGGCATATCAAAAGCATCCTCGTTTACTACATAAAAATCTGGTTTCAGCTCTTCTAGAACAAAATCAATAAACTTTAGCCTGTTTCCTATGTTTGAGATTTTGTCTAAAAGTACCAAATCTACAGGTTTCAGGGAATCTATTGTTTTTAGCCTTATGTGCTCATTAAGAATCACTCTTTTTTTGTTTTCAAACATTATGCTATCTCCTCCAATGCCTACCACTAACAAATCTCCCAACCTTTTGCAGTCTTCAAAGAACAGTATGTGTCCTGCATGAGTTAGATCAAAATTTCCTGAACAAAACACTATTTTCCTATCCTTGTTCTGTTCCCTAATTTTTCTTAATTCTTCGGAATTAATTATCATATTTTTCTCAACAAGCGAAGGTTTTTTAATTTTTCTATACTAAAACCACCTAAAGAATTATAAAGGATTTATTAATTTCCTATTTAAAATATGGCTTTAAAAAGAAAAAAGATTTCCTTATCGGAAGCGGAAAAAATCCTTAAAAAACAAAAGATAGTATTTTCCTTCTGGAATTGCTCTAGTAAGAGAGATACGCCTTACCAGAATTACTATCTTCCTATGAAAAAAATTTTTGGGAAGGCTATCCTTTTTGACCCAAGAAAACTCAGGGCAATACATGGGTCTGAAAAAATGAATAATCTTTTCCTTTCCATGATAAAAAAAGAACAGCCTGACTATATTTTTGCAAATATAAGAAGAGATGAAGTGACCATCAGCACTATGGAAAAAGTAAGGCAAGCCTCTCCAAAGACTAAAATAATCTCTTTTTCGGGGGATGACGAGAGAGATTTTGAGCCATTAAAGAGATATCAGGCCTTGTTTGTTGATTGCACTCTTGTGGCACAAGTTGATTATTTGAAAAATTATCTGAAGGACGGAATTAATAACATCTATCCTACCTTTGGGATAAATACAGACATATTCAAGCCCATTGATACAAAGAAGATTTATGACGTAACTTTTATAGGCAAGCCCTTGAAGCCTAGAATAGATATAATGAGATTCCTGATAAAAAACAAGGTAAATCTGAGAATTTTCGGCCCGGGATGGGAGGCTTATCCTGAATTCAAAGAGCTTTATTTGGGGGCTCTTCCCACAGAAGATATGGCAAAAACCATAAGCCAAAGCAGGATAAATCTCTCCCTGTCCAAAAATGCAGATGGAGTCCCGCACCTCAAAGGAAGAACTTTTGAGCTTGCCGCTTGCAAATCTTTCTGTCTTGTAGAATATTTTAAAGGTTATCTGGAATTTTTTGAGGAAGGCAAAGAAATTATTATGGTAAAGAATAAAAAAGATCTTCTTTCGAAAATAAATTATTATCTAAAGAATGAAAAGAAAGGGGAGAAAATAGCTGAAAATGCCTACAAGAAAGCTGTCAAAAACCATAGCGTACTGAATGAATTTAAGAATATGTTTAAAGAAATAATGGAAAGGCCTGAAATTTTTAGGTCTGGTCTCCCTAAGATTAAAGAAAATATAATCATGCTTGATAAAAAAGACCTTGAAAAAAAGGATTTAGAAATAGAAAATAAGATAAAAGCTTTTGATTATATCTCCTTTTCTGACGGCAATGATATTCTGCTAGACAATAAAGATCAGCTTCAGACATATTCCCTGAAAAAGACAGGAAAAGATGCAAGTTGCTGTGATTATTATGTTCATGATAGAATCCTTGGAAATTATTTAATGACTAATGTTTACAAGGCATTTAATTATTTAAGCAGAGAACAAATATCTCAGATGCTCTGTCCAAATCAAATTATGGTTAGGAAGAAATTTTTTCTTGCAAATTTAAATGAATTCAGGAAATTTTTTAGAGGTGAAAATAATCTCCTATTTAACAAAAAAAATACCTGTCTTATCTCAATTCCTCTTGTTGCAGTCAAAACACTAAGGAAAATGGATCCTGGAATCCTTTTTTCAGCTGCATTTCACAAAGAATTTGCCATCAAGGCCTACTTGCTGATGAAGCAAAAAAAGATTTTAATAAATCCCTACATATACAGATTGGCCTATCTTATTGTAAGGGATCCATTATTGAGGCATTGCTTTATAGACGCCCTAAAGAATCGAAAGAATTGGGTATTACAATCTAATCATTAGATTTGTTGTTAAAACTATTCCCTGATACTGCTCCTGGTATGTCGAGCCAGTCTTTTTTTGTTCTTACTTTTTCATTTAAAGCCCATACGGATTCAAGAAGATGCGGCCTGTATCCCTTCTCTCTGGCAAGATAGATAAGGGCATTTATATCTTTTGGAAGGCATTTCCCTCCAAAGCCGAGATCTCCATCAGGACCAGGAACATTGATGTTGGTTGCCATATTTTCATGGAATAGCATGGCTTCTTTAACAACATTATAATCTATTCCAAGTGAAGAGCAAATCTGGTAAAGTTCATTCGCAACTGAAACCTGGGAAGCAAGCATTGCATTGGTTGCATATTTTATCATTTCTGCCGTTTTTCTGTCTACAATGATATATCTAGCATCAGGAAAAAGCGGCTTGTAGACATCTAAAAGCTTTTTTTGGCTCTCTTCATCTTCCACGCCAATAACAACGTGTTTTGTGTGATTCATATCTTCTAGGGCTCTTCTTTCTGTGAGAAATTCAGGATTAAAAGCAAATTTAAAATCATATTCCCTGGCGAACTTGTCCGTCGTGCCTGAAACAGCAGTGGAACGAATTACAATTAAAACTTTTTTCTTATCCTTTTTATTCTCCTCGAAAGAGTGATTTAGAAGATTTAAGGCATCATAGATATAATTGTAATCTATTTCTCCACTTATTTTCATTGGGGTTGGAACAGAAACGAAAATGACCTCTGAATTTTTAACAAGCTCGGTTAAATGCTCTTGTGAATTATAAGGCCCCTTGTATTTGTCATATGGATATATCTTATGCTTTTTCTCCATAACTTGGGCAGTTGTCTTCCCTATAATTCCCATTCCCATCATCCCAATGTTCATTTTTTATCCTCTATTTTCCTTATTATCTCTGCGAAGGCAGGTCTGGAGATGAAGACTCCTGCTGTAATTCCGATTATAGAAGTTATTGCAAATCCCTTGAACAATCCTGCTCCCGCCCAGTACAAAGGAAGCAAAGCCACCATGGAGGTTAGATAAGCAGTCATAACAACAAAAAGCGCCCTCTTCATTCTTTCTTTTATTGAAGTCTCTTTTCCTGTTCTCGCCTCATCCATTATTACTATCTGGTCATCTATCCCTGTTCCGATTGTTGCAAGGATTCCTGCTATTGAAGGTAGGTCTAGGTTCCAGTTTATGAAAGATGCCACTCCTAAGATTATTGCAATTTCCGAAAGCGAGATTGACAAGAGAAGAATTGACGATTTGAAATTTCTGTATCTTATCAGGATTACAACTCCGACTGCAAGGATTGCAGAAAATCCCCCAAGAAGAATCAGGTAAATGAATTCATCTCCAAGAAGAGGAGAGATTGTATCAAGTTTTACTATGTTGAGCTTAAAAGGAAGGCTTCCAGTAATAAGAACAGTCTGGAGATGATTCATGTCACTCTGTGTATTTCTGAATGCTTCTTCCTGAGTTGCCCCCTGTCCTGATCCCTGTATTGAAATCTGTGTTGTCTCTCTTCCCTTCAATCCCGAACTTATTTTCAGACTATCAACTTCCACATCATCGAGAAATAGGAAAAGGTCTTCCTGAAGATACTGCCCTGTCGAGTCGAGAGGAATTCCTGCCGTAATATCTGCATGCCTTTTTGCCGCCTCAGCACTTAAGAAGACAGAAAACTGGAAGTTGCAGGCGTAGCCCCCCTCTACCTGAAAGCACGAAGTTATAGCTGCACAAGTCGCATCATTTCTGCAAACATCAACTATGTCTCTTTCCCCTCCGATAAAAACAGTCTGGTTCTTTATCTTTGCCTCGAACTTGCCCTGCTTTGAAACTAATTCCTCCAAATCTGTTGGCGTCGCTCCTGCAACTTCAACAAGCATGAACTGATTTCCTGACAAATCCCTGACGGGTTTTATCTGCACATCTGAAATACCAAAAATGTTAAACCTGTTCTGGCTTATTTCTATCAAATCCTGAAGCTGCGTATCTGTCAGAGTTTCTTCAGGCTGAATCAGAGCACGCGCTCCTCCTCTGATATCCAGACCCGTCTTAATGTTTGTACTTGGGACATCCTGAACAACAATCTCCGGAGAGCTGTTTGTGAATAATATGAAACTCCCCTGGTCTGTAACAAAATCTATTCTTCTCTCTTCTTGAGAAGGAAATAAAGAAGAAATAATTTCCCCATAATCCTCAAAAGAGGATATTTCTTTTTCATTAATCTGTTTTATTATCTGGCCCTGCCTTAACCCCTGTTCAAAGGCCTGGGAATCTGCATCAACCGACTTGATTAGTGCCCCTGATTGAAAAGAAGGCTTTATTGCCAGTAATGCAAGAATAACTGCGATTATTAGTATCCATGTCCTTATTCCTATTTTCATTGTATTCCTTTAGCCTCCGCATACCATTTCAGGATTGAAGCGTTTGTTATCCATGTATTAAAGATATCAAATCCAAGCCCTATCAGAAGAACCGTGAAAATCTGCCTGAGTACATCAGAGAAAGTGTAAATTACTATAAGAGCAACGAGAACTGCTATCAATGAGGTGAGGGTCATAGTAAGCCCCGTTTTGAGAGCCCCGTACATTCTTGAATTCAACGATTCCCCTTTCTTCCTTAGCACTCTTGTTGTCAGGAGTATGTCCGTATCAACCGAATAACCAATCAGCATCAGAAGAGCCACAATTCCTCCGGTAGATAAACTTATTCCAAGAAGATTGAGAAGAGCGATAGTCATCACAATATCAGCAAATGCTGAAAGAATCACTGCAAGGCTTGGAACAGGCGTCCTGAAAATTATGAATACCACTAAAGCCATGAAAATAAAAGCAAGAATCATAGCAAACTTAAGTTGGGCGTAAAACCCTTCTGAAATTGTTGATCCTGTGAACTCAACAGAAGAATTTTCGGTGTTTAAAGAATAACCAAGATAAGATTCCAGAGCTGGACTTATCTCTCCAGGATCCGCGGAAGTCTCCACAAAAAAGCCCTGCTGTTTTCCTGTCCTTAAGTCTGAAATCCCTCTTACCAAAACATCTGGAAACTGCACAGATAAAAAGTTCCCAAGAGCACCTAAATCCACCTCAGGGTCGAGAACAGTTATAGTTGTTCCTCCTGTAAGAGAAACATCTTTGTAAATCACATCTCCATTTTGGGATACAAAATATCCAAGATAACCTACACAAAGAAGAATTAGAATCAAGGATAAAATAAGCATTTTTTTGTAAGTCTTGTCATACCAGTTCTTTTTTTCTTGCTCAAGCATTAGTTTATACAACAAAAGGGGTTTAAAAACATTAAGAAGTGCGCGGGCCGGGAGTCGAACCCGGGCCGTCGCCTTGGAAGGGCGAAATCATACCGTTAGACCACCCACGCATAATATTCTATCGGAAAACTGGTTTTAAACTTTATGTTAAACGCCCGAGACAGGATTTGAACCTGCGACCCCCACATTGCCCCATATTTTAGGAGTGTGGTGCTCTAATCCAGGCTGAGCTACCCGGGCATGCGGGGAGAAGGATTCGAACCTTCGTAGGCACTAAGCACACTGGATCTTGAGTCCAGCCCGTTTGACCACTCCGGCATCCCCGCATTAAAAAGATAGCTAAAAATCAGTTTTAAAGGTTTGCTAATATCCTTTCTGCGACTTCTTCTGCAGAAAGATTTGAAGTGTCTATAACCAAATCTGCTTCAGCCTCCTGATTAAAATAGTCAAATCCGTAAATTCTTTTCCATTCTTCTCTTTCCTTTTTTTCTTTGGCCATCAGAACTCTCCTTGCGTTCTCCACGCCAAGATTATCCCTAAAATTAATCCTCTCTGCCCTCTTTTCTAAACTTGCCTTAAGCCAGATTTTCAAGCCCGCATTTGGAATCATATGGACTGCCAATTTTCCTTCAATCACAATATTTCCTATTTCTGCAAGCCTTTTGGGAAGTTCGTCAATGGTTTCATGAAAGATTTTGCTTTTTCCAAGATTGGTGTCCCAGATATTCATGGCTGCATGGGAATCATTATCATTTGAAAAGTCAGGTATGGATATTCCTTTCTCCAGACAGAGCTGGTGAAAGATGGGATAATAGTGTTGGCTTTTGTAAGTTCCTTTCCCTATGTCTTTAAAGAGCTGCCCTGTACTGAAGTATGGAACGCCCAGTTTTTTTGAGATTATTTTAGCTACAAAGGTATTTCCTGAACTTGGCTGGCCTGAAATGGCTATTGTTGGCATTATCTTGAAAGAGAAACATTTTTAAATAACTTTTCTCAGGGATAATTGAAGACGGCCATAGTAATGGGGAAACACCTGTTCCCTTTCCGAACACAGAAGTTAAGCCCACTACGTCTGCTCTTAGTCTCCGACAAGAGGCGAACCGCAGATGCTGTCTTCGTTTATTTTTTATAGTATTGTTTCTTGGATTAATCATGGCAATGAAATATCTTTATCATGGTAGCGCAGGCAGGATAAAAGGAAAAAAACTTCTTCCAAAAAAACCAAAAGATTTGGAAAATAATCCTGAAAATCTCATACGGGGGGTATATGCCACAGATATTAGGGAATTAGCTATAGGAATGGCATTGATATCCTGCAAGGGCGTACTTGCCTCTGGAATCAACTTTGAAAAAGGCAGGGCAAAGGGAATTATTTATGGAGGGTGGCCCAATCAGAAATCTTTTTTTCTTTATACGCTATCCTCGCAAGGATTTAAGCAGAGTAGAGGGATAAAAAATCAGTTTGTATCAAGACATTCTGTGATAATAAAAAGAGAAGAGGAACTGCGGGTTTCAGATTATATCCGATTAATAAGGAAGGCTAACAAAAAAGAGCTGGATAAGTTCAAGAAAAAATATCCTGATGTGATGCTATGAAAAAAGAGTTATCCAAGGCAGATGCGAAAAAAGCTATGGAGGATTATTTTTCCTCTGGTAAATTATCGGCTGAAAGAACGAGAAAGATGAAGAGGCTGGCTATGAAATATAAAATCTCCCTGAAAGATTACAGGAAGAAATTCTGCAAGAAATGTTTTTCTGATTTGCAGAAAGGCAAAATCAGGATAACAAAAAACTATAAGACTATTGAATGTAAAGAATGCGGATACAAGAACAGATGGAAATTAAACTAAATATCCCTGTTTCCTGTAATTAAGGCTATTTCTTCTGCGTATTCTTTTGATTTATCAAAAAAGTGACTGCGGAGAAGGAGGTAGTCAGATATTTCTGGGCCCCTAAACTCACCTTTTCTTCCTGGTATGGGTCTTGGACATTCCCAGGAATGACGAATTACTATAGGGTCTACTCCTTGGTTTGCAAAGAAATCTCCCTTCTTAAGAGAATAATCCACTTCTTCAAATGATGGATAAACAACCATTATCATCCGAGGATACCTTCCTTTTAACCTTCCTGTGAAGAAGAATTCCAGAATCGCATCTGAACCTCCAGGAACAACTAATCCTTCTATATGAGCAGAGAGCAATTCGGCAGATCTTTTTTTACTTGGGGGTTCTATAATTTTTATTCTGGCAAGATTTTCCAGTTTCGGATTATTTAAATCCGGTCTGTAAACCAATCTAGAAACTCCTTCCATAAAATTGACTTAATCCGGGGTTTAAGAAATTAGTTGTTCTATCAGGATTTCTTGAATTTACTTATTTCAGGAAGCATATCGGCATGACCCAAAAGTGCAGACCTGCAGCAATACCTCTGCAATCCAAGATCATTTAGAACTCTTCCGGCTTCTTCCCCGGCCTCTGTCCTTCTCTTGTATTCTTCCCATAGCTGGGCAATTGGCTTACCACAGGAAAAACATCTGACTGGAATAATCATGAAGTTAACTGATAAAAAGGATTTTTAAACGTTTGCCTAGGAAAGTTTATAAAACATTAATCTCTAAACAGGGAATGGCTAAGAGGTGTGTGTATTGTTCAAAAGAAATATCGCAGGAGAGCGTTGTAGATGTCTGCGACAGATGCGGGCTTGGCGTCTGGGGCGATAGGATGTTTAATGCGATAAAGCAGAATATGCAGGGCATGAAGGACAAGGGCAACCTATACCAAGGATCTGTGACAGATAACTGATTCTGCAAAGCTTTTTAAACTGGTATTTTTAAATAAAACTATGCTTAAACATAAAAGAATCAGAGAAAGGGGAAAAGTTTCTTTCATGAAATTTTTCCAGAAATTCAATGAAGGCGATTTTGTAGCTGTTGCCAGGGAACTTAACCAGGGAGCTGGATTTCCAAAGAGGATTCAGGGAAGAACAGGAAGAGTAATAGCAAAGAGAGGAATGGCCTATGTTGTTGAAATAAATGACTTTGCCAAGCCGAAACAATATATTATTAAGCCCGTGCACCTTAAAAAAATAGAGGTTACAAAGAAATGAGAGTAATGGATATGATTCCTGTGCACCTTGCGGATGTAAAAGAGCTAGCTGGGGATGTAGATGAGAAAAAGAGCCTTAAGGATTATCTTAAGAAATTTGGAAAACTCGACAAGAAGAAATCTGATGAACTTGCAGAGGAGCTTAGAGAGCTTAAGAACCTAAAGATTAAGGAAGAGGATATAATGAAAATTGTAGACTTCCTTCCAAAAGACACGGAATCTGTAAATAAAATTTTCAAGGATGTTTCCTTGGACGAGAAGGAGGCAAATGACGTCGTGGAAATTGTCAGGAGATATTGAAAATGATGCAGAAAAAAGACGATTATGCGTTCGTGCTAGATTACTTACCCTATGGTTATCCCTTAGAGGGAAAAATGACTCCTCTAGTCCAGGCTATAGGTGAACAGCATTTATCTCTACTTGAGCTTGTCCCAAGCAAAGGCGTGAGTTTTACAATAAATGAAAAAGTTTATATAGGCCCGGAGAAGAGAGATAAAATATACTTCATAAGGGGTAGGCTTCCAAAAGAGAAGCTTACTGAAGCTGCGAAGATCCAACTGCAGAAGTTCATAGAAAACGTGGTTGCGGAGCAGGAGAAGAAATACCTAGATTTCTTTAACACTGCTCAGGCGATAAACACGAGACTCCACAGGCTGGAGCTTCTGCCAGGTTTTGGAAAAAAGCACACCAAGGAAATTGTTGAGGCAAGGGAACAAAAGCAGTTCGAGTCCTTTGACGACATCAGAGAGAGGGTGAAGGGAGTCCCTGATCCAAAGAAGGCGATAGAAAAAAGGATTTGGGAAGAAATAATGGAGAACCCTCGCCAGAGATTGTTCACTTAAAATGGCAGAAGAGATAAAGGAAAAGAAACCTGAGAGAAGAGAAGAGAAAAACACAGAGGAAACTTTAGTCAGAATTTTTAATAAGGACCTTCCTGGGAGTAAAAATATTTATTCCGGACTTACAAAGATAAAAGGAATTTCCTGGGCCGTTTCAAGCGCAATCTGCATAAAGTCAAAAGTTGACAAAGTGAAGAGGATAAGGGACCTTAACAGGGAGGAAATAACAAGAATCGAAGAAGTTATGAAAGATTTTAATTTCCCTCACTTTCTGAAAAACAGGCAGAAGGACTTTGACTCCGGGGAAAACAAACACATTCTTGCTGTTGACCTGGACTTAAGAAATGAATTTGATATAAAGAGACTGAAAAAGATTAAAAGTTATAGGGGAATGAGGCACTCTCTCAAGCTTCCTGTAAGAGGACAGAGAACAAGAAGCCACTTCAGAAAGAGTGGAATTGCAGTCGGAGTGAGAAAACCTAAGACAGGAAAGAAGAGCTAAACAATGAAGAGAAAACACAAGCTATACGCAAAACCGAAGAAAAGCTATGATAGTGCGAGAATAAGCGCTGAAAACAAGCTGGTCGCAAAATATGGGCTGAAAAATAAGAGAGAAATCTGGAAGGCGGAAGCAAGAGTCAATTATTACAGAAGCCGGGCAAAGAGTCTGATTACTGCGGATAGAGACGTACAGCAGGCTTTTTTTGCAAAGCTTAATCTTATAGGCCTTAATGTTAACTCAATTGCAGATATCCTTGCGCTTACAAAAGAAGATTTTCTTAAGAGAAGATTGTCTACAATCGTTTCCGGAAAAGGCCTGGCAGATACTCCAAAGCAGGCAAGACAGATGATAGCCCACAAAAGAATCCTTGTTGCAGGAAAGATTGTCAACTCCCCAAGTTATCTTGTGAAAGTTGATGAAGAGACGGATATTAAAGTTAAAGAAAAGAAAAAAGTAAAAATTGAAAAAAAGGAAGAAGCTGTTGAAGAAAAGAAGGAAGAGTCAGAGCCAAATGAGGAGGAAGAAAAATGAATGAAACTGAAGAGACAAAGATTGAAGAGATAAAAGAAGAGGAAGAAGCTGTTGAAGAAAAGAAGGAAGACGCTATCAGGAAAGAGAAGAAAAAGGATGAGAGAATAGGGATTGCCTACGTGTATAGTTCTTATAACAACACTCTTGTTCATATCACCGACTTGTCAGGAAATACGATTTCAAGAGTCTCTGGAGGAATGGTAACTAAGCACAGCAGACTGAAAGCCAATCCTACTACTGCAATGTTTGTTGCAAAGAAGGCTGGAGAAAGGGCAAAAGATGTCGGGCTGACTGGGCTGTACATAAGAATGAAATCCCAAACAGGAAATCCTGGGATGGGTCCAGGAGGACATGAAGCCGTTAAGACTCTTGGTAAAGATTTCAGAATTGTGAGCCTTACAGATACTACAAAAGTCCCAAGGGGCGGACCAAAGAAGAAGGGAGGCAAGAGAGGAAGGAGGGTATAAACTTTTAAAAGGAAACCTTTCATAAAATGAGCATGGAAACTATAGAAAATACGCAGGAAAAATTAATCCTTAGAATGGATGCAAATTACAGCCTGGCTAATGCTATAAGAAGAAGCATAGAAGAAATTGATATACTTGCAGTTGACGAAGTTGAAATTTTTGCAAATGACTCTGCGTTATATGATGAATATCTATCACATAGAATTGGATTGATACCATTAAAAACTGATAAGAGAATGGGTGAAAGCACAAAAGTTGAAATGAAACTTAAGAAAAAAGGCCCATGCTGGGTTTATTCCGGAGATTTGAAAGGGGCCGGAAAAGTAGTTTATGAAAACATTCCTATAACCTTGCTTGAGGAAGGGCAGGAGATAGAACTTATTGCCACGGCTACTCTTGGAAAAGGTGTACAGCATGCAAAGTATTCACCAGGATTGTGCTATTATAGAGATTTGGTTGAGATTAAATCAGCTAAAGCGGAAGTCGAAAAAATAATAAGAGAATCAAAAGGAGTCATAAAACCTGAAAAGAAAGGAAATTCATGGGTGTGTGACCTACCGGAATCAGATGTAGATAAAATAAAAGAGATTGACAAAGAATCAATCAAAGATGCAGGGGAAATAATTATATTCATAGAGTCATGGGGGCAAATTAGCGCGAAAGATATTTTGTCTGGTGCAGTCGATGTATTAGGCAAAAACCTCGACATGTTTGAGAAGTTAATCAAGTAGCGCGGGGATGCCGGAGCGGTCAAACGGGCCGCGTTAAGGCCGCGGTGGCTTAGTGCCTGCGAAGGTTCGAATCCTTCTCCCCGCATTAGGGTCCAAAAAAATGATGAGCAGAACAAAAATCAAGTTTAGAAAAAGAAAGAAGACAAATACTGAACTAGTTGAAACTATTGAGCTTGCCCTTAGGAGTCCCGCGTGGGGTAAGGTTGCTATGATCCTTGCAGGTCCAAAGTCAAACTACTCGACAATCAATTTGAAAGAAATAGATGAAAAAACCAGTGCGGGAGATACTGTTGTCATTCTAGGAAAAGTTCTTTCTGTCGGAGAAATAAAAAAGAAGATAAGAATCTGTGCAATTTCATTTTCAAAGAATGCAGAAGAAAAAATAAAGAAATCTAAAGGAGAGGCAGTTTCAGTCCTTGAGGAAATAAAAAAGAATGCTAAAGCAGAGGGAATAAAAATTATAAGATGAAAACCATAAATGCCGATATAATTGTGGATGCAACTAATGCGACTCTTGGAAGACTTGCAAGTTATAGCGCAAAGCAGGCGCTTCTTGGGAAAAAAATAATTATTGTAAATTGTAATGATGCAGTTATTGCAGGAAAGCCAAGAGGAATAATTAATGAATACAAAGACATAAGGAGCAAGGGTGGTGCCAGCTTGCATGGGCCTTTCTTTCCGAAGTCTCCTGAAAAGATTGTCAAGAGAACAATAAGAGGGATGCTTCCACACAGGCAACAGAGAGGCAGAAGCGCTTTAAAGAATATAGTCTGTTTTAATGACTTGCCTGAAGAATATAAGGATTTGAAAAAACTTGCTGCAGGAAAACCTAAAAATACAAAAACTATTTCGCTAAGACTGTTGAGCAGGGAAATATAATATGGCAGACAGACAAATAATGGTTTCAGGGAAGAGAAAAACCGCAGTTGCGAAAGCAAGAGTAAGGACGGGAAAAGGAAATATAGTCTATAATGGAATCCCGTATACTGAATTGAGAATTTTTCACAAGTTGTCTTTGATGGAACCAGTTGAAATTTGCAGAAAAATTATTGGGCATTTTAACTTTGATATAGAAGTAAAGGCCACTGGTGGAGGGACTGAAGGGCAGATACAGGCTGCAAGACTTGCAATTGCAAAGGGGCTTGTAAAGTTTACGGAAAGCCAGGACTTGAGGAAGGCAATAATTGATTATGACAGGAACATGCTCGTTGCAGATGTAAGAAGAAAGGAAACCAGAAAACCTGGAGATTCTAAGGCAAGAGCAATGAGACAGACATCTTACAGATAAATCAAACTGAAATTATTTATAGTCCGTCAAGCGGATTCGCAATCTTCTTTAATTCGTCTGTTGATACATGAGTATAAATCTGTGTTGTGTTTAGGGAGGAGTGCCCTAAAAGCATCTGTATTTTTCTTATATCTACTCCTGCCTCTAAAAGATGCGTCGCAAAACTATGCCTTAGGGTGTGAGGCGTCACTTTTTTATTCAGTCCGACCTTATTCCTCAAATTCTTAACAATTTTCTGAACATTTCTTGTTGTTAGGGGCTTCTCTTTAGAAAAAAGATATTGCCCATCTTTTCTTTTCTTTAGATAGAATTGGAGATCACGGGACAGGCTTTCAGATATTGTAAAAACTCTATCCTTAGACCCTTTTCCTTTTTTTACCCTTCCTATATTTTCCTCGAAGTTGATATCTTCCGGTTTCAGATGGACTATTTCAGACACCCGAAGCCCCGAAGAATAAAGCAGAGAAACCATCAGCCTTGACTTTCTTGTTTCTGCATTATCTATCAACGACTTTACTTCATCTTTTGTAAGGACTTCCGGGAGATGTCTGTCTTTTTTAGGAACTCTGATGTTTCCGACTTCTTTCTTTAAAATTTCCTTGAAGAAAAATTTTATCGAAGCGGCTGCAAGCATGATGGTATTTTTTGATTTATCTTCAAAAAGAGTTCCAAGATAACTTTTCGCATCATCTTCAGTCAATTCCTGTCCTGCCTTCCCCGTACTCTTAAGAAATTTGTCGACGAAAAAAGTGTAATTTCTGACTGTTAGCGGAGAGAAACCCCTCAACTTCAGCTCTGTTTCAAGTTTTTGAATATCAGTAGACATATTAACCTCTTTTATACGACTATTAACACGAACCTGTATTTAAAGATTGCTTTGTTTTCAGATTAGGTGAATGTTTTTAAAGATAATTGAATATTAGTTTTTATGGGAGAGAGATTGGAAACCTTGATGAGGCTTGTTGTAGGAATTATAAGCGGAGTCATCCTCTATGTATGGGCTTACCTTATAGGGGTTTTCATTTTTATCAACTTTATCTGGACACTTATCTCAGGTAAAAGAATAAGAGAGATTGCAGAGCTCTGTGAAGTATGGAACACCCAAAAGTATATGCTTGTGAGATATATTCAATTTCTTACAAACGAAAGGCCATTTCCATTTAATAGACTTTCAAAGAGTATTAGCAAGTTTAGAAAATAATCAGACGCAGGGCTCTACTTCTGAAGACTGAAGAACACACTGGTCTACCTCAATAATTAGTGTTTCTGGAGATTGCATTCTGACTTCTTCGAGAGTATAGGTTTTTGTCGCTCCACGCTCCTGGATTATGCATTCCGAACATGTACTTCCACCACAGCACCATTCTTCTAAGGCTCCTTCAGACCCAATGCCCCTAAAGATTATCTTACTTATTTCAACATCATTGAGAGACCTTTGGATTGTTGCCCTTATTTCTCCTGAATCCTGGTCAAAGCAAGCCATTCTAATTTCAAGGGGCTGCTGTATTCTTAGTTCTGTACATGATAACTGGGGAGATAACTGCCGGGCTGGCCCAAGTATCGCTGCCGAAAAAATTGTGATTGAAGCAATTGAAAGAAGAATGATAAGGACTACAAGGATTACCTCTGCCATCCCTTTTTTGTTCATTATAGGTGACATGCGACTTCTCCTCCCAAATTCTGCAGGGTTTCCTGCGTCTCTGCACCGGTAGTTTCTTCAATTATCTCTATCTTCGAGGCTGATTCTGAATATGGGGAGGTTATGAAGAATATTTCTCCTTCTTCCAGGACACTGTAGGTCTCGCCTTCTATTTCTTCTGTCCCATCCTGCTGAACATCTGTAAATATATTAAGATTTCTGCTGTCTTCGAAGATTAAGGTTTCATCTTCCGCGAAAACTCTGTAGGAAAAATCTGATTCAAAATTTGAGGATGAAGGGGCACATCCTGGCTCTATTGACTTGGAAATCACAACTATTTTCCCATCTAGGTATTGCGCTTTTAGCAAAAAGTAATTCTGATTTTCACAGGAATTGTCTTCTGATACCACTGCGCCCATTCGGGTTAAACTACAAAGATGATTTTTATGACGATTTTCACAGGAATTGTCTTCTGATACCACTGCGCCTGTCAGTCCCTTTACAGGCTTCTTTGATCTAATTACTTCTCTTATTAGATTTGAATTAAAAAGCCCGTAATCAGAAGTTGAAAGCGTCCTCATCACCCCATTTTGGATTGACCGATAGTATGAATCTTTTGAACATTCCTGAAAACATCCGTCTGTTTCGCCTTCGAAGCCCTCACAGGAAGACTTGCAGTTTTCTGACCCCCGAGGAATTCTTCCATCAGTCTTATATTCTTCTGCAAAGTTGAACCCTGCATGACCGAATTCATGAAGAAATACCGTCAATGAATGTCTTGAGTTGAGGCTCATCACATTAAGATAAGCCGAGCTCCTTATATTTAAGGGCTGCCTGTCTATGACTACTATATAATCGTGCGGACAGGATGCTGCTTTTCTTATGATCTCCTGATCATAACAGAGAACTGCTGCTCCTTTGTAGATTTCACAATCAGGTTTGTAATTGTCAGGGCCTATGTAGTAAAAATTAAATGACTCGGGATTTTCATTAAATGGGCTTGCCTGTAAAAGATAAGAAGAATATTCGACAGCTTCCTCTTCGGATGAAAAGAACAGAATGTTCATTGAAGCTTCTTCATTGTAAACAAGAGACTTACAGTCTTCTAGCTCATACTGGCCGGAAATAGGGGGATTTGTCTGAACAGTTTTTGTCAGATAAAACCCAAGGGATGCAACGAAAAGAAGCAGGGCAAATCCAAAAAAAGCAAAAAGTTCAGTTCTTGTTTCCATCAGCCTATTAGGGTTCACTGGTTTAATAATTTAGTGTAAGGTTTATATTTCCGAGGTTCCTTAATTTAAATGGATGAAGATAAATGGAAAAAGAAACTGACAAAAGAGCAGTATAGAATTTTAAGAGAGAAAGGAACTGAAATGCCATTCACTGGAAAATTTTTGCATAACAAAGGAAATGGAAAATATGTCTGTGCGGGATGTGGAAATGTTTTATTTGACTCTGAAACGAAATTTGATTCAGGATGCGGATGGCCAAGCTTCTATGATGCAAAGAAAGGAAGCATTGAGTTTAAGGAGGATAAAAGCATTTTCATGAAAAGGACTGAAGTTATCTGCTCTAAATGCGGAGGGCACCTCGGGCATGTCTTTGACGATGCTCCTCAAACTCCAACAGGCAAAAGGTACTGCATAAACTCTGTTTCCCTTGGTTTCAGGAAAAAGAGAAATTGAATAGATAGTTGTCATTATCCAATTACACAATAAAAATGTTTAAATACCCCCTTTCTGGTGAGGTTTATATGAAAAAATTCGCTTTAATTGCTATTAGCCTTTTGATTCTTGTAGGAATAGCAGGATTTACAAGCCATGAAGCGGGCGCAATAGATGATTCTTACGTTATAATAAATGTCACCCATTATGGTAACTTTGAAGACCCTAACTACCCTGATGACAACCCAGATATGTCTGACAGAATCTTTGTTGGAAACAGTAGCGAGGAAGCCGGAAGAGGATATTTGGTTCTGCAGCTTACAGACAACGGAGAGCCAATAATTGATTTAAGCGAGGATTACTTCAACCCGCAAGATGACTTCCCAGGGATTCATATCCTGAGAGGAGCAGATGAAAATGGGAGTTTCATACAATTCAATTCCCATGGATTTAATAATAATAAAACCCGAGAAGATATAATCTTTGAGATAAGCCTTGTCAACGCGGTGATAGCCCAATTTGGACAGGTCCCTATCCAGATATACGACCTTTATGAAGGTGTGCCTTGTGGTGTGGACAAGAATAATCCAGAGAACAGCACAGGAGTAGATACAGTAGTTTTTGATATTGGTGGGACAGAAGCAGAACTCTGTGGCACAACAGGGTCTGGAGCTGACAGAGGAAGAATATATTATAATCCCCAGGACATGACTGCCCCTGAAATTGAGATTACTGACACTGACCCGAACATGCCCTATACAAATTTCGGGGGAGAGAAAAATATCAGCATCCATTTCACAAGCAGTGAATTTCCTATAGATGTGGACTTCCGGCTTTTGAATTCTACGCAGGACATCATAGATGTCCAAGGGACTCATACTGTGAATAATGAGAGTGAAATCCCACTTATTTACACTCTTCCAGGAGATCTTGCGTTGGGAGACTATCAGCTCTGGATGATTGCAGAGGACCCTGATGAGAATGCTGCAGAGGTATTGGTAGGGGATATTAGAGTAAGAGATGAGAGAACAAGAAGTGGAGGGGACGAAGATGATGAAGATGATAATGATGGAATAGTTATTTTTGATGAAGACCTCTCACTTGATGTTAAAAGAATTGATACCGGCATTAATGACCTCTTAAATGACCCTATAAGCCTGAACGGAGATTACGAGAAAGAAAGCGGGAGCTGGGGCGCCTGGATAATAGTAATTATAATAGTTGATTTTATACTTCTGCTTATCATTCTTGCGGCATTAGGACTAAAGAGATAATGCAAAGACTTAAATACGCTGTTTTTTTCGCCAGTTTATCTGTTGGGACAGATTTAGTTCTTTCAGAGTTTTTAATATGAAAGTTAAGAAGGGAGATAAGATAAAAGTAAGCTATGAGGGCAGATTTGAAGATGGAACTGTCTTTGATTCTTCTGAAAAACATGGGCAGCCACTCGAATTCATAGCAGGGGTTGGACAAGTAGTGCCCGGATTTGACAAGGAAGTTATAGGAATGGAAAAAGGAGAGGAAAAAGAGATAGTTATTGAGCCAAAAGAGGGCTATGGGGAGCTTAATCCTGACTTGAGAAAAGCAATACCAAGAGATATGCTTCCTAAAGACCAGGAGCCAAAAGAAGGAATGATTTTAATGATGCAGGCACCGAACGGACAGCAATTCCCTGCAAAGATAACAAAAGTTGATGAAAAGACAATAACGATAGATTTAAATCACCCTCTTGCTGGTAAGAAATTGATGTTTAAGATAAAAATGGAAGATATAGATTCAGGAGATAAAGGAATTGAAAGCAAAGTTTAATTCTAAGTTATAAGGAGGACATATGGAAAAAAGATTTAACGACAGGCGAAGAAATGACTTCAATCGTGGCCCACCAAGGCAGATGCATAAAGCTACCTGCGATGAGTGCAAGCAGGAATGTGAAGTGCCTTTCAAGCCAACCCAAGGCAAGCCTGTTTACTGCAGAGACTGCTTCAGGAAAAGAGCTTAAATAATAGAGATTATTTTTTTATTTATTGTATTTTGATGATGAAAAAAACAAAGAACAAGGGATTTATGAAGAAAGGAAAGAAAGAACCGATTAGAAGCCTTAATATTGAGGAAATTAATTCTGAACATATTGGAAGAGTGATTTCGATAGAAGGATTATTAGAAAATGTGGTGCAAACGAGCGGGCCTACTCTTTTTGCAATAAATGATGGGACCGGAACTTTAATGATAAAAGGATTTCTTGCCCCAGGAGAAAGGGCTCATCCTGAAATAGAAGAAGGAGATTATATCTCTGCGAGGGTGAAGATGAAAGAGTATAATGAGGCATTTGAAGGGGAGATTCTTGGGATAAACGAGCTTTCTGGGACAGAGAAGGATAGAGTTAAGGAGAAGATGAGCAGCATTTTAAGACAGAGAAGCAAGGCGAGAGATGTTGAATTTATGATTAAAAGCCCTATACTGGATAAACTGAAAGAGGGGTTTTCAAAGGCTGCAAGCGAAATAAAGCTGGCAGTAATGCAGAACAGGCCAATTATAGTAAGGCACCATAACGACGCAGATGGATATGCTGCAGGATATGCTCTTGAAAAGGCAATAATCCCCCTTGTTGAAAAGCAGCATGGTGGAGGAAAGAGCGCGTGGGAATTTTTTACAAGAGCTCCATGCTCCGCTCCCTTCTATGAAATAGACGATTCTATAAGAGACACAGCAACTTCATTAAGGAATGTGGCTAAATTTTCAAATAAAATGCCACTTGTTGTAATAGCAGACAATGGAAGTGGCGAGGAAGACTTGTTTGGAATCAAGCAAGGAAGGGTGCATGGAATGGAATTCATTGTGATAGACCATCATTATTTTGACGAAGACGTTATTTCTGCAGAAGTATTAGCCCATATAAATCCATTTTTAGTTGGAGAAGATGGACAAAAATTCTCTGCGGGAATGCTTTGTTCAGAGATGGCCAGATTTATCTCTGATGTTGAGAACATGGAGCAGATTGCTGCGATGTCCGGGATGGCAGACAGAATAGATTTAATGAACCCTGATGCAGTTAATCAGTATGTGAAAATTGCCGAGAGTGAAGGATATTCTAAAAAATTGCTAGAAGAAATAGCAACAGTTATTGACTTTGTCTCTGCAAAACTAAGATTCATGGAGGCAAGAGAGTATATTGAAATTGTTTTTGGTGAGCCAAGAGAACAGCAGAAGAATCTTGTTGAATTAATGGCCCCATATATAAAAAATCTTGAAAAAAAAGGTTTGGAGATGGCCAAGGTCGGATCCAGGATTGAAGAAGCTGGACAGGTTACACTGCAATTGCTTGATGTTGAAGGAAACTTTCCGGGATTCGGGTTTTATCCAAAACCGGGGAAGGTTGTAGGAATGCTTCATGACTATATTCAGAAAGAAAAAGGGCTTGATTCCGTAGTTACCGTCGGCATTTTATCCAGCGCAATAACTATCAGAGCAACTGACAAGGCAGGATTTTCAGTTCATGAGCTTATTAAGGAGCTTGGTAAAAAGCTACCTGGTGCATTTGCGACCGGTGGCGGGCACAAGAATGCTGGAGCTATTACATTCCTGCCAAATAAGAAAGAGGAAGTTTTGGAGATTGTAAGAAAATTTGTAGGAAGAAAATGAATTCTAATCAAAATTGTAAGGAGGATTTGAAATGAAGGTTTACGTTGGAAATCTGCCTTGGAGTGTAGATAATGAGAAGCTCAAAGAGCTTTTCTCTGAATTCGGCGAAGTAACTGAAGCGGTTGTCATAATTGACAAGTATTCCAGAAGATCGAAAGGTTTTGGATTTGTTACTTTTGTAAACGATGAAGACGGCCAAAAAGCTATTGAAGCTATGAATGGCAAGGAAATCGAAGGCAGAGAGTTGAAAGTGAATGAAGCAAAGCCAAGAGACGAATAAACTCGCGGCTTTTTTGCTTTTTATTTTTTTTTAATTTTTAATATGAATAAAGATAGCAGGACGGGTATTGTTTTAGCGAGAAGAAGGGTCCTTTATAGCCTGAAAAATCTTTGTGATTCTGAAAAGGAGAGCAACCTATACTTCACTGCCAGTAGGATTTTAGAAGAAATGCCAAAACATCAGACCGAAGTCACCCCCAGATATGGAAGCATTTCTCTTGGTGATGCTGAATGGCTCCTTGAAGATTATATCAGAGAAGGAATTGTCTTGCAGATCAGAATATCTACCTCTAAAAATAGGCCTGCAAGGAACAGAGGATACAGAACTAATAATGACAGAGAGGATGAAATCCTTGCAATTCTCAAAGAAGGAACAAGAAACCCTTAATTGAAAAGTTTTTTGCTGTAAAAAGCTTGCCCAATATTTTATGAATTTAGTAACTCTTTGGATTTAGGTATCTTGAGGTCAGAAGAATTATTAACAACCCTATCAAAGTGATCGTTATTGAAGTCAATACCGACAAGCCGGTAGAATTTTCAATATGTGTTATTGCCTGGACAGCCCATTGAGTGGTGTCAAATATTGTCTGTCTCCAGGTGAAAGCGATTGTGAAGCCTAAAGTAACTATAATTAGAAAACGTAATTGTGATATCAATTCTTTCTTAAAATAGTCTCCACCTATAAAATAATTATGGGTTTTTTGCCTTATAATCTTCATTTAATGCTAAAATGGAGAGAAGCTTAAATAATTTCCTGTAAGCTGAAGCACACCAAAGATTATCAGATACAGGCCGACAGCCCATCTCAAAAGCTTAGGAAACACCAATACAACTATTCCAAGTATTATTGCAAGAACTGCTGATATTGTCAGGGATATTGCTACCATGTTTATTAGATGTGAACGGAGTATATATAGTTATGCTGTCGGTGAACATTGAACCATGAGAATAAAGCAT
>MNVZ01000027.1 GCA_001872315.1 Candidatus Pacearchaeota archaeon CG1_02_39_14
TACATAAGCTGTATTAGCAAAACATCCCAAATCATCACACGATAGGTTCTCCTTTTCCAATTCACTTTCAGCACTATCAGATTCCAAATAATGAAAGTTAACATAAACCCCAAGTGAAAGCACAAGGAAGGCAAGAATAACAAACAGGAAGATAACTCTTTTTTCCATTTCTTACAAAGAATAAAAGTTATTTAACCTTTTTTATGACTTTTTTGAGTACAGGGTAAAAAGGCTTAAAAACCCAGCAACTTATGATTTTCTATGGAGTTTATGCTTGATTCAGTAAACCTCGATGAGATTAAGAGAGCTAAATCTCTTGGACTATTGGATGGTTTGACAACAAATCCTTTAATTATTCAACGAGGGCTTAGAGAGATGAAATATGAAGGATCTTTAGAAGATCACCTAAAAAGAGTTTTTGAGCTTCTTGAAAGAAGGCCCGTTTTTCTGCAGGTAGCCTCAAGGTCAAGAGAGGGAATAGTTATGCAGGCCAAAAAAATGTATGATCTCTTCAGAGATTTTGGGAATCCGCATATAAAAGTCCCAATAGATACAAGAAGAGAATCAGAGGAAGATTATTCAGGATATGAGGCAATAATGAGCTTGGCCAAAGAAGGAATCCCCATACTTGCAACAGCAATTGTAACTCCTCATCAGGCTTTTTTAGCTGCAAGAGCAGGGGCAAAATACTCTGTGCTCATGCTTAGGCCATTTGATGATCATGTCGCAAGTACCCTCCAAATGAATGAATTGGGAAGAGAAGGATTTTTAGGTTCCGGTGAGGTAGCTGATAAATTGAGAGAAGGGAAAAAGAAACTAAATGACTATCTTTCAGCCCAGGAAACTCTGCGTATTACAGGAGAAATATTCTCTTTAAATGGGCTGGAAACAAAGCTTATGGTTGCAGGAATTAGGAGTCCTATTCAGGTATCGGACGTCTTGAGAACAAATGGAGTAAGTGTAATGACTCTGCCTTACACGGTTCTTTCCTCAATGTTTCCACATCCTTCAACTTCTAAGTTTGTCGATAATACATATGGGGCAGCAGAAGAAGTTTATGCTGGATTCTTGGAAAATGTCAATTGAGCCTCCTTTTAGAGTTATTGGAATATACGGAGTGAACGCGACAGGCAAGTCTACTTTGGCCCACGAAATCTCAAGATACTATCCCGAGTATGATACAGTAGCCACAGACAATCCTTTAGCCATAAAAAGAATGCTTGAACCCAATAACCCTATATTTCAAAACAGCAGTTATACCCAGTGGAAAAGGTTCGGTGAGCCAACCCCAAAAAATATATGGGCTGGTTTTATACAATACAGGGAGTCAATGGGTGATTTTCTGGATTGCCTATTGGAGAGGGCAAGGGACCAAAGAGTGGGGATGATATTTGAAGGGATACACATAGATCCTAGGAGGTTTTTTGGGATTAGGGGAATCGATGTGAACTTGTTTCTATTGCATGTATCGGACAGGAAGGTGCATGAAGAGCACACAAGGCAGAAGTGTGCCTATAGACCAGAACTTATGGACCGGCTTGAAACCAATTTTTCATACATAGAAGAGATTCAGAGAGGGTTGTTAAAGGAAGCCAGGGAAATAGGGGGTATCGGAATAATTGAGACAGGAGATTCAATAAAAGAGGCAGTATCAAAAATAAGAGAGGGCCTGTCATGAGAGACCATGAGCATTTTTTTACTGTAAGCGGAGGAATATTCACGACCAGGGGGAATACTCATCCTTCAGGATTTGTCCATGCAGCGGGAGTTTATAGGCCTTCAGGCAATGGAGAAAAAGAATTCGAAGGAAAAAAATACACCAAGGAAGTTGACGATTTCGGGAATAAATGGGTCAAGGAGATCAATCCGGACTATGTAAAAGAAGAGGGTCCAAATTCTTATATTCTTGTCCCGGAGAAGGATATAATAAAAATCTTTAACCCCTTTGAGAATTCTGTAAAAATCCAGGAGAAGATATCTGATACTAAATGGAATGCTGTCTTAGAAGAATTAAAAAAAGTTGTTCCAAAAGAGGACATAGGCTTCATAGGGTCATATTTGATAGGCTTCCCGAATGAGAATTCAGACTTAGATATAGTTATAAGAGGAAAAGATAATCTAATAAGAGTGAAATCCTCTTTCCAGCAGATTGTCAATAATCTGAATGCCAAAAATAGCGTGGATGAAAGGATAATGCAGGTCTCCCTAGACAAATATTACAAAATGCATAACGAGAAAAATAATGATTTTAGAAAGATGGTTGAGAGGAGATGGCCTACAATAAGAACAAATGATTTCATGATGAAAATAAGGTTCACCTGCGGGGATAAAGAAGAGAATTTTATGACGAAAAAAGAATTAAATGAAGACTTTCTATGTTCCGGGGTAGTTACAGATGATACAGGAACAGCATTTATGCCTCGGGAGTTCAAGATAGAGACAGAAGAAGGAATCTACCGAGTCCTGACTTATTTCTGGAATTATACCTATTGCGTTTCTAACGGTGACAAGCTGGATGTAAGGGCTGCAAAAATCGGGGAAAATCTTTTAATAATAAAAAACAGGGATAAGCATGGAATCAAGTTCAGATAATAGCAGGACAAGAGAATTATACAAAAAGTTTGACGAAATATTTGAATATCAGGTAAAGCCCTATATAGAAAAGATTATGCCTAGAGATAAATTCAGCGCTCCAGTCTACTATATCCTGGATAATTTTGTCATGAGGAGATTCAGGTCCGGGCTTCCGGTTTTAATAGCAAAATCCTATGGAATAGGAATGGAGAAAGTTCTTCCTCTGGCGGCCGCAAATGAATTGATGTTTGCCATAGCCCTGGTGCAGGATGACTTTTTTGACAATTCCTCGGTTAGGGGAGAAATCGAAAGTGCCCACATCAAATTTGGGGTCCGGGCTGCAATGGCTTCAAGCGATTATTGCTATACTTATGCAATCAAAATATTGAGGGAACTTGAAAAAACAAACATCGATAAGTCAATTCTAAATAAAATTTATGATTCTTTCACAGAAATTCAGGAGAGGGTATTTGCGAGCTTTCTGATGGAAATTCTCAATGAGGCCAACCTTGAATTCACAGCAAATGATGTTTTAGAGCTTCATAAAGCCAAGACTGTTCATGGAACAAACCTGACCTACTGTGTTGGGCTGCTTTGTGAGGAAAAAGAGGCAGGCCTGGCTGATAAGTTGTTGAACTATTCAACTAATATAGCTATAGCAGGGCAGATAAAAAATGACATCTATGACATAACCCGATATTCAAAAACAAGGGGTTTTGTTGATTTAATAAACGGGTACCAGACCTATCTTCTTGCGAAACTAATAGATTCTCTTAACGAAAAAGAACTCGGGGAGTTAGGAATATTATTCAAGCAAGGAAAAGCTGGGGAAATAGTAAAAATAATGGCTGAAAAAAATATTATTGAAAAATCTATAAGCGATCAAAAAGAATATATCCAAAAAGCAAGAGATATTTTAAAAAAAATAGAGAATCCAGAAGTTTCCCTTATCCTGAATACCTGGGCGGATGGAAGCGAAGTTAGAGAATACCCCTCTGGATAAGCTCTTTTTCAAAGAGATTATAATCTACATAGATAATTGCCTCGAAGCCAAGTTTTTTTGCTGCTTCTATATTCTTCTCATTGTCATCAAGGTAAATAGTCTCGCCTGCCGTAAGCGAAGTGTCTTCCAGAAATTTTTTATAGGCTGCCTCATCAGGTTTTTTCGCCCCAATCTCAAAAGACAGGTAACTTTTTTCAAAAAGAGAGAATATTCCCTTTTCTTCATTGATTCTTTTATGAATCTCGTTTGTGTTTGAAAGAGCATACATCTTATAGCCCTTGTTCTTCAGTTTTTTCAGGAGAGAAACCATCTTTTGATTAACTTTAGAATGTTTTTTGTATAAAACAGAATAAACTTCAATTACTTCATCGACATCAACTCCCGGATTGAACCTCTCAATCAATCTCCGGAATATGCTCTTCATCGATTCCTTTCCTACCAAAACTTCCCCGGAATAGATCTTCTTTATGTCATCAGGCATAAAAACAGTGATTCCTGTTGACTTAATCATTTCTTCATTTATCTTTTCCCAATCAGGATGAAAGATGGTGTCCCCAAGGTCCAGCAAAAAAGATTTAAACATACTTCTGTTTGTCTCCTAGTATTTATAAATATTATATGGAATGGAATCGCTTAATTTATGGGACCTACAGGCTTCCGGAGTCGTACAAGGATTTTAAGGAAATAATTTCAATCTGTGAAAGAAAAGGAATAAGATGGATAGACAGCGCGCATATGTACAACCATCAAGAATCGGAAAGGTGGATTGGAAGAGTAAAGAAAGAAGAGGGTCCCAGGTTTAAGTTAAAAGTAGCAACAAAATGCGGGAAGTCTTATATCAATGGGGAACCCAAAATAGACCTCTCAGAAAAAACTGTTTTCAGCCAGCTGAATAATTCTTTAAAAAATCTGGGCGTGAAAAAAATAGATCTTCTGTTTCTCCATGATTATGATAAAAATCTAAATGAAGTTGACTTGATAAAATTGATAAAGTCAATAAGAAGCACAGGAAGAGTCAAAGCCATTGGCCTTTCAAATTTTCCTTTTGATATAACAAAAAGAATGATAGAGAAAAAATTGGTCTCTGTTCTTCAGTTGAAATATGGGAAATCAATAAATTATGCCCTCTACAAATCAGTTTGCCAGAAGCACGGGGCAGCATTGTGGCTTTACAGGCCATTTAATAAGGGAAAATCAATAAAAAAGAGGGGGCAGGCAGGGGCAATTTTAAAGAGAATTCTTTCAGAAAACAAGGATTCAAAAATAATCTTTGGGGCTACGAAAACTAGCCAGATTGAATCTTTTGACTACTGATATAGCCCTTTGGAAGATTCCGGATTAGTTTCTTGGCTTCCCCTTTATGCTTGAGGAGGAGATAATTGTAAATTGCGCCAACGCAATGGGCAGAGATGCTGTCAAGCTTGTTTTCCACGAATTTAACCAGTTCGTGGGGGAGATCATCGCAAAAAACGAGCTTCGAAAACTGGAAATTTTCCCTGAAAAGGCTGGAAACTCTTCCCGAGTCTATATTAAGTAAAATCAAAAAATTATTATCGTAAGATTTTGTATTGATTCTTCCCTCATCATCAACTATTTTTCCGGAATAGGTTTTTCCTATTCTTGTGATTCTCTTGATAGATTTCGGAGGGATATTCAATTCTTCTTTGATTTTTCTGCAAAGATACTTGTAAAGGTCTATTTTATTCCCTTTTATATCTCCAGAGCCAGCATAACCGGAAAAACCTGATATCTTATGGCTCATATTTTTTTTAACTCCAAATATAATCTTCCCATCACTGGTTATAACAAGGCATAAAGAACTTAATGGAACCAGATTATTTTTGTCGGCAAAGGAAGAGTGCTTAATAAAATCAGGGCTCTTGGAAAAGGCCTGCACATACCTAAAATTATCCAGATGAATAAAATCAGTATTTGTTTTCTTGTCAGACGAGATAAAAAAAGCAGTCAACACATCTTTTGCGATTTCACTTTCTTTTCTTAGGGCCCTGTTCCACTCTCTTGAAACAGCCCTTTCTACATCTTTAGGCAAGTATTTGCTCCAGGGAATTATTCTCAATGAGTATTTACATCCTTTCTTGGTTACGGCTTCCTGTTTTCCCGATTCAACTATTTCTATTATAGGCATTTTTTCCATATTTTTAGAGAATAGCAAAATATTATTTTTAATCTTATCTAATTCAATCTTTCACAAACTTATTAAATGCTTTTTTCAATTCAAGTGAATGAAAAAGAAACTGAAATGGCAGTTCTGGCTTGGAACAGCTATTCTCGCCATTTTAGCCCTTGCCTACCTGATAAAAGTTCCTTTGGAATCTGGCGCGTCCTATACAGTAAACACCAGGATATTATCCTTGCTAATATTCTATAATCCAATAGTCCTGTCAGCTTATATCATAATCGCATTAATATTAATAATCATAGGGATAAATAGGATAAAGATTGAATAATGGCAGTTAGGATAAGAGACGTTTTAGGACAGATTTTTTCAAAACCAGGGCACCTGATTCTGGCACTGATAGTTGCAATTTTCTTTTATCTCCTTAATGTGCTAATCCAGAACTATTCAAACCTTGTCTCATTTTTAATGGCGTACGATTCCGTTAGTACACTCTTCTTTTTCTCGCAGCTGACTCTTGGTTTTCATAAAACAATAGAAGCACATTCAGTTGTAACTCTTGTCCTCACAAGTATCCTTTTAGGAATTCTTGTTACAATCATTGTTTTCAAAGCAAAAAATACAAAGTCACAAAAATCAAGCTCTCTCGGGGCAATAGCCGTTTTCCTTGGACTTTTAGCTCCAGGATGTGCTGCCGCCTGCGGTATAGGGCTTATTGCAGCACTCGGCTTGAGCTCTATAGTTCTCACATTCCTTCCTTTCGAGGGCCTTGAACTCTCTGTCCTTGCAATAATAATATTAGTATTCGCAATATTTAAAACATCAAAAGATTTGACAGTTTGTGAGGTTTGTAGGGTAAATTTTAAAACCGTAACACTTAAAAAGATGAAAGGAGGTAAAATTTAATGGCAGAAAATAACGAAGGAACAATAACAATCAAGAAAGATGCAATTTGGAAATATTCCACTTTCGTCCTTTTAGCAGTAATTGTGCTGGCAGGGATTATATGGGTTCTTCCAAACAATCCGAGTCCAACTGGTAATGCTGTCAATAACGGAAATCTTCCTGCGCCTACTTCATACAATATAGAAGTCACAGAAGATGACCATTTCTTGCAGGGAAGCATGAATTCACAGGTTTTTGTGGTTGAATATTCAGATTTTGAATGCCCATTCTGTCAAAGAGCTTATCTGGATGCCGTTACACAGATGAAGGCTAAGTATGGGGATGAGTTGGCTATAGTTTACAAGCAATTTCCACTGACAAGCATTCATCCTAACGCCCAGAAAGCTGCAGAAGCATCAGAGTGTGCCGCAGACCAGGGCAAATTCACAGAGATGCACGACATAATGTTTGAGCAGGGAGTCGTAGGAGGAGTTGCTACATTTAAGGCATACGCTGCGCAGCTTGGCCTTGATACCGCTAAATTCGACGCTTGCCTGGATTCAGGAGAAAAAGCTGATGAAGTCAGAGCAGATACTGCAGAAGCCCAGGAAAAGGGTGGAAGAGGAACGCCTTACTTTTTGATTGCTTCAGAAAGCGATGGTAAAGGAACAGTAGTAAGCGGTGCACAACCATTTCCAGTGTTCCAGCAGATAATTGACTCAAAACTTTAATTTTTCGGGATTTTACTTTTTTAATCTCTTTTCTTATTTTTTATTTATCTTGTGCTTACTAAATTCTTAGTACGTGGCGTCGGCCTGCCATTGCGTTTGACAGGAGAGATATAATCCCCATTATCATCACGGCCTCTTGATTGGCAGTAGAAAGAGAAGGTTCTATCTTTATGATCAACAGGATCATAGGCATCAAGAGGCAAGGAGCTAAAAACTCTTTCAATTCTTAGGCCAGGGGTAATCAGTTCTGCAAGATGGATTATAGGAAACACAAGCTCGTCACTAATCTGTCTTTGCCTTAAATGGACTGCTATTTTTGGCGCTACTTTTGTAGTAAATGCCAGGTAATTCCCATGCTTTCCGCCTTCCAAGGGAAATCTTGCTAAGGCAAAAGTCTCGTCAATTCCTCTGACCGGAAGTCCTCTGACAAAGTTTACTGCATTCTGAATCAAATACTCTCTATCCATTGGGAATCCACAAAAAGCCCATTCTTAAAGCTAACTAGTGGTCCTTAAATGAAGAAACTGAAGAGAAAAAGCCCAAGAAAAAGGGCGACAGAGACCCAATAAACCCCCTTATTCCAGACAATTATCTTCGCCCCGTCAAACGCCCCAAACGGTATCATGTTGAATATTGCAAGCAGGGCATTTATCCTCAATCCATACGTCATTATCACTCCCAATAATCCTGAAGAAAAAAACAGCATGCCTCCCAGAAATAGGATTCCAAGTATAAAATTTGCCACCGGACCTGCCAATGAGATCTTCCCATTTTTCTCTCTCGTTATCATGCCATGTATCATCACAGCCCCGGGCGCGGCAATTATGAAACCTGCAAGGGAAAAGGCGATAGCCAGAAAGAGCATATTATAGAAAGCCTTGAACTCTGCCCATAATCCATAACCTTGAGATACATACTTATGCGCCAGCTCATGCAAAACAAAACCGATTCCCGCGGTAACGAAAGAAGCAATCAATGCATACAAAAAGGTAACACTCAATATCTGCTTGCCAAAGAATAAGTCATTATATCCTCCTGAAAAGAGGATAGCAAAAGCAAGGCTTATGAGTATCCATGCAAAAAACAAATCCTTTATCTCTCTTTGTGAAAATCTCATATAATTTGCAGCCTGTTTTTATTTATTAAACTATGTCATCCCGGACTACCTGCTCAAGGCCTGCATTCTTTCTTTCAGAGAATATCAGTCCTGCATTGTAATCCATTCCCCATCTGACCGCCGTGCTCACTATCCCGGCTCCGGCATAAGCCGCTATCCATGAAGTTTCATCAGAAAGCCAGCCGTTCTTGAGAAGGATATAATGGGAAGATAATGCCAGTCCGGACTTCAAAACGCTTGATATTAATGTTGATTTTGCTATATCCCTTAGACTATTATAATGGAACGCACTTTTCACAACTATGAAGCTTGTCATTTTAGTAGCAAGCGTCCCAAGTGCATTGGCCTCATCACCTGCATCCATGCCTATAAGCCCTAATGTAGCAGCCCCTGCAGTAGCCCAGCTTGATGCAAAAGCACAGGCATCAGAAATAAAGTATCTTCCATTGCCAGACATGGTATATCTTTGATAGCTTATTATATAAAAATTCCTAAATTATTTAAACTTCCAATCCATCTAAAATGCATGAAAAAGAGCATGATTATCGGAGTAATTGTAGCAATTCTTGCATTAGCAATAGTCTGGTATCTCGCATCCCCGCTATTTATAGATAAAGAAGTCAGCGAAGGCTTTCCAGTCCCAGGCACAAACACTCCAGAAACACAGGTAAATACAATACTTCAAGGCAGTTTCATAGATGCAGACTCTTTTCACAAAACAGAAGGCAACGCATTA
>MNVZ01000018.1 GCA_001872315.1 Candidatus Pacearchaeota archaeon CG1_02_39_14
CCCAATAAAACAAGAGAGATAGCAATCAAAAGCTTAACTATTCCTTCAAGAATCATGTTAAGCCCAAAAGAGTAAAATCTCTTTCTTCCCTGCATTACGCCTCTGGTTACAGGAATGAAAAATGAGGTTATTATTGTAATTCCTATAAGTGCAAATAGATAGTACTCAATATTCATTAATATGGAAAGTGGAATTGCAGCCGCAAGGAACACCACATAAAGAATAATGGAGATAAATCCTGCCTTCTTGAAAGACTTAATCATAATGTCCTTCACTTTTCCCTTTGAGTCCTCTCTTGAAGTATATTTCGCAATGACTGTCTGGATGGACTCGCTAAAAACAGCAAAGATTACAACAAAATATATCAGGGTTGTAAGCACCCCGTAATCGCTCAAGGGCAGCAATCTCGCCATGGACACATTAAATATAAGATTGAAAAGATTGAAAAGATTTATAGTCACAAGCAGAATCAAGCTCCCGCCAAGCAAGGGTTTGTTAATGCCTTTCATTTTATCCAAATATTCCGTTCCTGAATATAATAAACCCAAGAATTATCAATATTATCTGGAAAATCCATATAGAGAAAATGACCTTATTTTCAGTGGCCTTATATCTTGTCATATTCCACAAATAGACTGACAAATGAGTCAGGCTGTATATCTTTTCATACATCAGGCTCAAGTTCCCATTTTTATCAACTTTTGAAAAAGATTCCTTATTCAGATTCCCTCTGAATTTTAGCCCAGTCTCGATAATATAAGGGATAAAGAAAAATACTGCGATTTTCTCAAAATTGCCAAGTATTGCAGCAACCGCTATCAATCCCCCGACAGAATATGTCAAAGAGTCTCCAGGGAAAACCTTTGCAGGATTCATATTATAGATTAAGAATGCAATCAAGGAGACTACCATACATAAGACAATTATAGAAAGCCACGCATGTCCTGTAAAGAAGGCAACTGCTGAAACAGCAGACAATATAAGTATGCCCTGTCCGGCTTCAAGCCCGTTATATCCCGCCAGGAAATTATAAGTTGTTGTTGCTCCTACAATTCCAAGTGGGATAAGTATTAATGGATAGATTACGCCAAGATTTATTTCCCCAAGGAATGGGAGCGAGATGAGCGACTCTCCCGCGTTGATAGCCATCAAAGGAACAGAAGCCAGCACCACAAGTGCAAGTCTTGTGCTTTTCTTGAGCCCAATTTTCCAGCCCAATATGTCATCCGTAAATGCAATATAGGAGATTAAGATTATTGTAGTGAGAAGGGCGAATATCTCTATCAGTCCTTCTGTATCTTTAAGAACAAAGGTTTTCAGGGCAACATAAGAAAGGACGCCAAGGGCAAAACCCGCAATGACCATTACTCCTCCGGATTCAGCAACCTCCTCCTTTTTTATTTTCTGGATATCTCTTCCGGTAAGTCCTGCATTTTTCGCCCTCCTTATCCAATTTGGCAAAGAGAGAAGTGTAACCATAAAACTTGCCAGAATTGGTATTATTAGAAAATAGTTTATCATGTGAATTGAAGTTCTTCAGGATATTCAATTTCCAGGTATTCTTCCTTGAATTCTATTCCAGGATATTTGACTTCCCATATCTTTATAGGCCCTCTGAACCCTCCGTAATATACAAAATCAGAATCGTATCCGGGATAATTCATCTTTATCTGCTCTACAAGAAAATCATCCTGTTTATGCGCAAGGGTAAAGTAAGGATTTTCTTCACCATAAAGATAAAGTCTTGCGACCTGTGACTTGTAAGTTCTCTCACTAAGATAAAATAAGGCCCCGTCAAACTTAATGTCCAGCCCGTTTCCGGTGTCATAAGCATAAGGATATAGGAAAATGCTGGCATTTATTCCTGAACCAAAATCAACAAGTTCGCCTCCTTGGGAAGCATATCTTATAGGAATGTTGTATTGTCTTCCCTGGTAAACAAATATCCCTATTGGAGGAGTGATTATTTTATTTTCAGGAGTTCTCTCAAGAAGAATTCCCCCAAGGCCAGCGGAATTTGCAGGAAGGAATATCTTTCCTCCCTCAACCTCGTAAATGATATCCTCGTCCAATCCAAATCCTCCTCTGTAAAGGACAACTGTTGAGTTTTTAGTCTCTCTTGTCTGTGCGTCATCAACTATGAAAGAAGGGATGTAACTTCTTCTGTCAAAGTCAGGGTTAGAACCTATGAAAGAATAAGCGCTATACTTTCCGATGTCGGTTGAATCAATAAGGAAGTGGGTAGTATTGTGGGCATAAAGGAATTCCGCAGAGTCTCTGCTGCTTGGGCTTGTCAATCCGTACCTGCCCATCAGGTGATTCCAGTAGGACATAGCATTTCCTCCGTCTAAGATAGTTGCCCTCTCTCCAAGAGACTGAATCCAATATCCATAATCCCACCAGTGCCCAAAAACCGCATTTTCAGGAGTGTTTTCCCTTACCCAGTCCATAGACTTTTGCCATTGCTGATTATAGGCGGTTGGTACAAAGTTCTGCGCAGTTGAGCTGCTTTGAAGGTAAAAGTAATATCCTGAATATGCAGTAACAATCAATACTATCAGAAATACAGCCCAATAAACTGCCTTATTTTTTTCGGCTTTCTTTCTTGCATTGTCAAAGGTGATTACAACAAAATATCCGGCAAGAATAGAAGCAGGGACAGCAAGTATCATTACCAACCTGACTGCAGCTCTTGCAGAAACCAGCCCAAAGAACAAAAGAGAGAGGACAAAGATTGCCCCGTAAGGTATCTTCCTGAATCTTTCAAGTCCTGTTTCTTTGTAATCCCTAAAATAATATAATGCAAAGAATATAAGCAATATAAGGGGCCCGACAGCATAGAACAACAAGCTAGTTCCATTCTCTCCATTCAGAATGTGGCCTCCAGAATATCTGCTGAAAATTATGGAGATTAGGAAAAGGACGTAAGACGAAGTCAGGATTATTTTTTCCTTTTTCTTGAAGTGGCTGATAGAATAGTAGAACAGGAAAACCGAGCCTATCAAGAAAAGCCATAAGAAAAGGTGCAGGCTTCCTATCTTCGGACCGAAATTGTTTGCCCACTCAGTGAAATATGGTTGCCTGTTCTCCGCAACAGTCTGAATAAGTCTGCTCTTGGCAGGAGTTGTTAGATTAGAAGATATAATCGCAAATAATCCCTTCATTCTTTCAAATCCAAGCAGAACAGTGGCCAATAATCCTCCAATCACCCCGGTTAGGATGCCGGAAATTAAAGGGCTTGGAATTTTTGAAAATCTTTTTAACTTAAGCTTTTCCTTAATTCTTTCCTTCCTGATTACAACAAGTACAAGAGAGGATAAAATCACAAAGAAGATTGGAGAAAATGATACAGAAATTATGAACTCTTTGAGAATATACCTTTCAGAAGGAACCATGAGAATCATAGAAGCGACAACCCATGTAAAATATATCTTAACTTTATCAAGGTCAACCTTATCAAGTAAAAATGCGATTAAAGTAGACAATCCAATAGTCAGAAAAATATAACCAAATCCTCCCCAGACAAAAGCCATTCCGGCGGTGGCTATTCCTGCAAAGGCAGCCCATACATATCTGCCATATTTTGCTTTTGAATGCCAGGCACTTAAAAATAAGTAAAATGCCATGAACATAAAGAAGAACGCGGCAGACTCTTTTTCAGGGATTCCAGCAATTGTTCTTGGAAGAGGAAGAGGAGACAATGTAAGAAGGAGAGAGGCAATAAGGGCTATTGCGTTAGCTTTCTTTTCCCCAAGCCTTCCTGCAAAAATCTTTCTTGTGAAAAGGAAAAAAGCGATAATGGTTATTGCAAAAAAGAAAACAGGATAGATTATTGCAGAGTATGTGATAGAATCGCTGATTCCAAGGAAAGAGATTATATTATGAAACCAGGCCATCATATAAGGGTGAAGCAATAGCTCTTCTCCAACATCATAGCCACGGGGAAAGTATCTCATCTTATCAACCATGAATAATGTTCCGTTCTCAACTATATACTTAGACCATCTAAGGAAAAGAAAAGGGTCAAGGTCAGGGCCGAGTGTCCAGCTTCCCGTAGTTACATCTTTCAGGCCGGGAATGTTTTTCGTTCTTATCTTGACGGAAAGAAATACAATTCCTGCGAGGATTATGTAAACTATCCAGTCATATTTTTGCCTTAAAAAAGAGATAATTTTCTCCTGTCTCTCCTTTATGACATTTTCATTATCCATTTTTTAACACGTTAAACAGCTTATATAAATCTTTCAATTAAAGAAGAGGGGGGTCAAAAAAACCTCCATAAATGCAGCCAGGAACAAAACTACTACTGCAATAATTATTAGATTCAGGGAGTCATGAAGTATTTCCCAGAATTTTTCAGACTCAAGATCTCTTCTTATTACTGCTATGGATATTATTCCCCCGGCAAGAGCAGCAACAAAATACGCCGCAATTTCAGGAATTCCATGTATGAAATATCTCATCAAAGCAAGAGGAAGCGCGCTAAGTTCTGCCTTAGTAAATATTGCAATAGCTGCGGCTATGACACTAGCATTCCAGACAAGAATGAATATGACTCCGGCTCCAAAAATAAGGGAGAAAACAAGAGTGAATATCAGGACATAAATGTTATTTGTAAATATCAGAAAAAGCCTTTCTCCATTCGTTGTTGCAAATTGGGTAGAAGCTGGGACATCTTTCAACCCATACTGGGCAAAGCATTCATCTACATTTCCCGGCCTGTTTATCTGGCAGTAGGTTTCAATGGGTGCTTTGTAAGCGTCTGTCGTCGGAAGAAGGATGTACCAAAATGAAAATGCAACAACAAACCCCACGAATAGCCAGAGAAATGCCCATAATGCTTTCCTATGTTCTTTTATTCTCTCAAATGTTCCGCTTATTTCTGCAGCCTTTTTTTCCTCAAGCCTTATTATATAGTAAACGAAAGGAAGGGAGAACATGACAGTAAAAGTCACCACGAATATGCTTGAGTATTGGGATAGCACTGCATCCTGCTCAAAAACCCATTTAACTATAAGGATTGAGAGCGTCGCATAAAACGCCCCAACAAAAAACATCTCCCATGGTCTTCTTTCCGCTTTGCGCGGGCTCATAAGCATCTCTAACATATTTTTTCCTCTTCCAGTCCTCGTAGCAGAGCATGGCTTAAATAGTTTTTTATACGCTCTTTGCCTATCTAACAAGTGAAAGAGTTTGATAAAATTTGCGCGGACATAAAGTCTCTAAGAATTCAGGGGGCAACTAATGTTGCAAAAGCAGGAGTCAGAGCCTATCTTCTTAAGCCATCCAAATCTTCAAGAAAAAAGATTATATCATTAAGGCCGACAGAACCGGCTCTTTTCAATGCTCTCAATTTTTTAGAAAAGGGGTACACGAAGAAAGAAATCTTCTCTCATTTTGAGTCATCACAGAAGAAGATAAATCAATTTGTGTCCGGATTGATAAGAAAAAATTCTACAATTTACACCCACTGCCATTCCTCTTCGGTTATTAAGGCGCTCATAGCTGCAAAAGAAAACGGAAAATCTTTTTCAGTTGTCCTGACAGAAACAAGGCCGTTGTATCAGGGCAGGAAGACGGCGAGAGAACTTGCAAATAAAAAGATAAAGGTCTCTTTTTATTCAGATTCTGCGATGCATGAGGCCGTTGAAAAAGCAGATATGGTTCTGATAGGGGCTGACGCAATTTTAAGAAAAGGAATAATCAACAAAATAGGCAGCGAGGCGATTTCAGAGATAGCAAATGTCCATGGCATTCCTGTCTATGTCGTCTCTGATTTCTGGAAATTCTATCCAAAAACTGTTGATATAGAACAAAGGAATTTTAACGAGGTTTGGAAAGAGGCACCAAAGTCAGTAAAGGTAAGAAATCCAGCTTTTGAAGTGGTGCCAAGCAAATATATCAGAAGGATAGTTTCAGAATTCGGAATTCTCACCTATTCTGAGTTTATAAAAAAGGCAGATAATCTTATTTAATTCTTGCCTTCTATGCTCTTTATCAATTCCTGCATTTCCATATCAAGAGCGCCTGCTCTTTCCACAAGGTTGATTCTCATTTCTATCAGCCCGGAGATTTGGTTTTTTATGACTTCTTTTGCCTCATCAATTTTTTTCTTCACAAAGATTCCAGAGCCAACCCCTATAAAAAGTTCTTTCTCCTTTATTGTTGCAGGAAAGTAAACGCTTTTTCCAAGAGAGGCGAGGATTTCGTCACTCTCTGTTTCTTTCAAGGCATCAAGGCTTCTGGAAAACTCTTCAAGCTCAGCTATCTGCTGGACTACAAGGTTAAGCCTTTCCTCGCTTTCCTGGCTCTCCATATATTTCGCCTGAAGAATCCCTATAAGCTCATTTACATCTTCCATAAAAAGTAGGAATTAAGGCAATTTAAAAAGCTTCCTAAAAATAAGGCTGGAAGCTATTGCGGACCCAAGATACCACCAAAACCAGCTTCCGGCAATAGTTGTCTCTGCAAAAACCCCTTTTATCCATCCGAAAACAATAAGGATAGGAACGACAGTGATAATCATCGGTTTCAACGAGTGCTTAAAGCTGTCTCCCACATGAGCCATCATTTCTTTGTTCAGTTCCATAATCTTTGCAGGATCATCCTTGTATTCTTTCATGCTCTGCTGCAACTCTTTCTGCCTTTTCTTGCTATCTCTTATTTTCTCCTTGTCTAAAACAAAAAAATTTACAAGACTTATGAAAAAACTTATCAAAACAGCAATTCCTATTATGCTCACTCTCGGATTGGCCTGAATAAATTCTATCATATTTAGAAAAAAGTAAAAGTATATTTAAACCTAAGCCATCATCTTTCTCAATGCAGGGTGCATGTCGAGTGCATGCTGCTGGGCTATATTCTGATACAATTGGTAAATTATCATCACTGCAAGAAGTATTGCTGTTCCCGAAGTCAGGGCCCCAAAAAGGTCAGCTATCGCTGCAAGCGCTCCAATAGCAAGGCCACCCATCACAGTCAACGGCATAACATACCTGCTCAATATACTCTCAAGGACTCTCTCATCCTTCCTAAATCCAGGAATCTGAAGGCCGGAAGAGATTATATTTTTCGCCTGGCTTGATGCGTCCATTCCTGAAGTTTTTACCCAAAATATTGCAAATATCATTGAAAGGAACATGTATGTCACAAGATGCGTTATTCCCTGTATCAAATGCGTCAGGTCAAGGCTACCTCTCAATCCAAGCTCAAGAAGATTTGAAGATCCCACCCAATAAGCAAGGCCTGAAATAGGGATGCCCTGTGAAAATCCTCCAAGAAGAGTAGCATGTCCGAGCCAGTTCTCAAGAAGGCTCGCAAAGAGCTGGATGTTGGCGACAAGAGCTGCAACAAGGATAACGGGGATGACGCTTGCATAGAAGAATGCAAGAGGCCATTTCACACCATATCCTCTTAGTCTGTCATATGTAAGAGGAACTTCAACCTTAAGGCTTTGGGCCCAGACAACCCCGACAAATATGAGCCCAGTAGCAATGATTGTTGCAAGAGAGACAATTGCTTCAGTTGGAGCGCTGTTGATTACAGACTGGATTATAACAAGAACTCTTCCTGTACATGGTGTGAAAGTAGTTCCGGAGAAGTTGACCAGGCAGTTCTGCCCTTCCACTCCTACAAACTGGAAAAGCCCTGTGAACAATCTCCACGCAACTCCAGCGACAATAAACAGGCTTGTTCCGGAGCCAAATCCCCATTTCTGCACAACCTCATCCATATACATGATTGCAAGACCCCCTAATATCAGTTGGAATATAACCATCCCAGTATATCCCGGAGCGGCTTCAAGCCCTCTCATAACAACATAAACTGTTGCCTCAAACAGGATAAAGACGAGAACTCCTATTTTTTGAATACCCTGGAAATAACTTCTTCCTTCCGGGGTTTTTGTATTTATATTAAGGATGCCTGAACCAACTAAAAGCTGGAGTATAATGGATGACATGACTATTGGCCCGATCCCAAGGCTTATGACACTTCCAAAGTCAGTTCCAAGAATTATTGCAAGATATTCGAATCTTCCAAGAGCATTTTGAGAAAGGCCGTACAGTCTTATGTTCGCCAATATAAAAAATGCCACAAGAATTGAAATAGTCCATTTAAGTTTTGTATTAAAGCTTACTTTTTTTTCAGCAGGCTTCCTCACTTCAGGAATATAACTTATAATAGTTCTTAGTACCATGGTTCCTTAACAAAAAAAGAGTTTTTAACACTTACTCTTTCTTATTTTTTGAATCTCTGGATTTAGGGGAAGGTTTTTCCTTTTTCCCTAAAACAAATTCAATATCTCCGCCGGCATTTCTTATTTTTTCTTCTGCTGATTTTGAAGCGCTGGCTGCTTTTATATTAAGCTTTACATTAAGTTC
The DNA here is from genome assembly GCA_001872315.1 of Candidatus Pacearchaeota archaeon CG1_02_39_14. Classification (GTDB taxonomy): domain Archaea; phylum Nanobdellota; class Nanobdellia; order Pacearchaeales; family GW2011-AR1; genus UBA92. The sequence goes on from MNVZ01000018.1 coordinate 8,382, forward strand.
GCCGGTGCAGAGAACCTTTTTGCCCTCAAGATTCAGCTCATATCCTTCTTTGCTTTCTTTTGCAATCCCTTTTCTTATAAGAACATCAATCCTGTCCATGATTCTTCCAACGTCTACAACTTCCACATTTCTTATTTTTCTTCCTGCAAGCCTTCTGCTTGTTCCAAAGTAATCATCTTT
>MNVZ01000005.1 GCA_001872315.1 Candidatus Pacearchaeota archaeon CG1_02_39_14
GACAGGCAGAGGGAAGAGGATAAAGACACACCTAAGAGATATTGTCATAGTTCCGGGGCTTGTAGGATTCACCATCGCAGTTCATAACGGAAAGGAATTTCAGGAAGTGCAGGTTACTACTGAAATGATAGGCCATAGACTGGGAGAATTTGCACAGACGAGAACAAAGGTTACCCACTCATCCGCAGGAATAGGCGCAACTAAAGGCTCAAAGGCAAAGAAGAAGTAAAATGACAAACATACTAACTAAAAAAACGGAGAATAAGGTTAAACCACAAGAAGAAATGGAGAAGAAAAACATAGAGGAAGCTAAAAAAAATCACACTGAAAGCAATCAGCAGGAAGATGACAAAGTTGTTGTGGATAAAGCACAGGAAATAGAGAAGAAGAAAGAAACTGAAGCAAAGAAGGAAGAAGAGAAAGTTCAGAAAAAAGAAGAAAGACCAAAGAAAAGCGAGGCTATCGCCAGAGGAAGCAATGCCAGAATATCAATGAAACATTCAACATTTATATGCAAACTTATAAAGGGAAAAAAGATTGATGAAGCAATAGGCATACTCGAAGAAGTTGTTAAAATGAAGAGAGCTGTTCCTTTTACAGGAGAGATACCTCATAGAAAGGGAAATATTATGGCAGGAAGATATCCTATCAACGCTTCAAAGGAGTTTATACTTCTTCTGAAGGGACTGAAGGGAAATGCGACGACAAATGGGCTTGACATTGAAAGAACCAGAATAAGTATTGCTTCCGCAACTTGGGGAAGAAGGCCTATGAGAAAAGGAAGCAGAAAAGCTAAAAGAACAAACGTGATCCTTATGGCAAAAGAATTTCAGGAGGAAAAGAAATAATGGAAGAAAAGAAATTTGTAAATTTTAAGAAGGAAGAGCTTGGTGTTAAGGATTATATAAGGGGAACTCTCGGCAAGGGAAGAATAAGCGAGGTCTCAATAGAATACACTCCAGTAGGAGAAAAGATAATTGTAGCAACAAACAAACCTGGACTTGTGATAGGAAGAAGAGGAGAGAAGATTAATGAGATGACTTCCGTCCTCAAGAAGAGATTTAACCTTGATAACCCTCATATAGAAATAAAAGAGATAACGGAGCAGTGGCTTGATGCCCAAATAGTCGCAGACACAATTGCACTGGACCTTGAGAGAAAGGGATCATTAAAATTCAAGCTAATTGCTTATAAATCTTTGAGCAGCATCATGAAATCTGGAGCCCTTGGAGCAGAAATAGTGCTTTCAGGAAAGCTTCCGAGTGACAGGGCAAGGAGCTGGAGATTTGCACAGGGATACCTTAAAAAGACGGGGGACCCTTCAAAAGTTGTTAACAGGGCAGAGGCACAAGCAACAACCATGTCCGGAGTTGTAGGAATAAAAGTAAGCATCCTTCCTCCAAATGCCCATATCCATGACAGGGTTGTTATTGATGATAAGCTAAGGGCCCAGATAAGAACCCCTCCTGCTGAAAAAGAAGAGAAGAAAATCAGCAAAAAGAAGGAGAAGAAGAAATGACTCTACTAAGATATAAGGAACTTGAAAAGATGGACAAGAAGACGGTAGATGGAAAACTCAAAGATCTGAAGATGGAGCTGGCAAGAGCAAATGTTGCAGCAAACAAGCAGAATGCAAAGACCAAAGAGATTAAAAAGGCAATTTCAAGGATATTAACGTTCACCAACCCAAAAAGCGGGAGGGTGAAAAAACGATAGCAATGGAGATAGACCCAAAAACAGGTTTGCCTATCGAGGCAATTGCTTGGGAAGATCTCGCCAAAAGCGAGCAGAAGATAAAAGTGTCCACGGAGACGAGAAGGTATGGGAAAAAAATAACCATTGTCTCCGGATTTGACAAGAACATTGACGTCAAAGGAATTGCAAAGGCACTTAAGGCTGAGCTTGCATGTGGTGGGACGGTAAAGGACGGTTTGATAGAGCTGCAAGGAGACCACAGGGCCAAAGTCAGGAGAGCTCTCGTCAAGCTTGGATTTGCCGAAGATTCCATAAGCGATTGATTCGGAAAAAAGGTGAAGGAAAAATGAAAACAGGAAGAACAGAAGGAAGAACAGAAGGAAAAATGAAAAATAAAGTTGGAACTGTAGGCACAAGAGGAAGAACATTCAATGGAACTGTTGTCAAAAAGTTTCAGAACAGGATAGTGGTTGAATTAGAGAGAACTGTCAGAGTGCATAAGTATGAGAGATTTGCAAAAAAGAAAACAAAACTGCATGCGAGATTCCCTGAAGGGGCAAGTGTTGAAGTCGGAGATTATGTCAAAGTCAGAGAATGCAGGCCTTTGAGCAAGATAATCCACTTCATGCTGATTGAAGTCATAAGAAAAGCGGAGATTAAAAAATGAAGGCAATAACTGCAAACCCAACCAGGGCACTTAACATAGGAAGCCTTGTTGTCGCTGCGGACAACAGCGGAGCCAGGATTGTGAGGATTGTAAGCGTAAAGAGAGGAAAGACAAAGAAGAGAACACAACAGTATGCAAAGATTGGTGATCTTGTAAAAGTTTCTGTGAGAAAAGGAAATCCAAAGATGAAGGGAGAGGTTTTTGAGGCAGTAATTATAAGGGTTAAAAAAGCATACAAGAGAAGAACCGGAGAAAGAATAATGTTTGAGGATAATGCTGTTGCCCTTCTAAAAGACAATAAAGGAAATCCAAAAGGAACGCAGGTTAAGGGGCCGGTTGCAAGAGAGATACTAGAAAGATGGGGGGGAGTCGCGAAAATAGCGCAGTTTGTATTATGAAAGCAGATTTTTCTAAGGCGTGGACGGCCAGTAAACAGCCAAGAAAGCAGAGAAAGTACAGATATAATTCTCCTCTGCATTTGAAACATAGGTTTTTAAATTCACATTTGTCGGGTGAGTTGAGAAAGAAGTATGGCAAGAGAAGCGCCGCCCTAAGAAAAGGCGATGAAGTGCTTGTCATGCGAGGAGCATTCAAGAAGAAGAAGGCAAAAGTTTCCGTAGTGGACTTAAAAAAAGGGAGAGTTTCTCTTGAAAATATCAATAAGACGAAGAAAGATGGAACAAAGGTTAACGTTTATTTCAATCCAAGCAGCCTCATGTTGCAAAGCTTGAGTCTTGACGATAAAAAAAGGATAAAGTCTCTTGGAAAAAAATCCGCTGAAGGCGGACAAGAAATAAAGGAGAAGAAAGATGCACCTAAAAAGAACTGAAGTCAGAAAAATTGTACCCATAGAAAGGAAGGGAACAAAATATGTAGCAAGAGCTTCAAACAATTCAAGAAAGGGAATCCCTGTTGTTATTGCTATAAGGGATATGCTTAAGCTGGCAAGAAATGTCAAAGAAGTCAGGCTTATGGTAGCAGACAAGCTCTTAAAGCTCAACGGAAGAGATGTTAGGGACTATAAGGAGGGAATCAGTATTTTCAATATCCTCGAAGCGGATAAAAGATATAAGCTGACTCTTATGAAAACTGGAAGATTCACTCTTGAAGAAACAAAAGAAGAAAGCAGAATAGCCAAGGTCATTAATAAGAAAATAATGAAGAAAGGGCTGGTCCAGATTAACCTTCATGACGGGACTAATGTTCTTTCAAAGGAAAAAATCAAAGTTGGAGACAGCGTTGAGCTTGATTTCAAGAATAATATAAAGAAAATTCTTCCATTAGAAAAAGGAAAAGAAGTGTTTGTAATGTCAGGAAGGAGCATGGGGAACAGGGGAAAAATCAAGGAAGTTGAAAACAAAAAGATTAGAGTCCAACTGGAGGAAAGGGAAGTAGTTCTTGACTCTTCTCATATTATAGCCATATGAAAGCAGAATTGAAAACAAAAACAGAGAAGGAAGAGAATCCAATGAGAAGAATAAAAATAACAAAGGTGCTGATAAGCGCCGGAGCCGTCGGGCCGGAGCTTGAAAAATCTGCCAAACTGCTTGAAATAATCACCGGAATGAAGGCGCAAATAATCAGGTCAGGGCCAAGAAAGAGAATTCCCGCCTTCGGAGTTAAGCCAAACATGCCTTTGGGAACCAGAGTAACAATAAGAGGGGGGAAGATTAATGAAAAGCTGAAACAGCTTCTTGGAGGAATAGGGAATACAATTTATGAGGAACAGGTCCAGGAAAATCATTTTTCTTTCGGTATAAAGGAATATATTGAGGTTCCTGGGCTCGAATATAAGAGAGAGATTGGAATAAGAGGATTTAACGTCACCATTGTTTTTGAAAGGCCTGGAGTGAGGGTAAAAAACAAAAAAATAAAGGGCGGGAAAATTCCAGGTAAACAGCATGTTACAAGAGAGGAAATAATCAATTTTATGGAGGAAAATTTCAAAACGAAATTTATTTAAGAATGACATCAAGTGACTGGAACAAAATATTGAAACAGCTTAGAGGAAAGTCTGAAAAAATGAAAAAATTCCTTAAGCACAATAAACCAAAGGAGAGAACAACCGGAATTGCAAAACAAAAATGCCAGAGATGCGGCAGATTTGCTGCGCACCTTAATCAGTATGATATTCACCTCTGCAGACACTGCTTCAGGGAAATTGCAGAAGAGATGGGATTCAAAAAATATAGCTAGGAGAAAAAATGTCACAAGATATAGTTGCTGATGCACTCAACCAGATGATGAACGCCAAGAAGGCAGGCAAGACCGAAGTAGTAGTTGGAAAACATTCAAGGTTCTTGATTTCCGTACTTGCGATAGGAAAGCTCAAAGGTTATGTAAAGAACTATACAGTTGAAGGAAATGGGCTTAGAATAGAGTTCGGCAAGTTTAATGTGTGTAAGGCAGTCAAACCTAGATATCTTGTGAAAGCCATGGATTTAGAAAAATATGTGAGAAGGTATCTTCCTGCGAGGGACATGGGAGTTGTCCTTGTTTCGACAAACGAAGGATTGATGACTCATCAGACAGCAGGAGAGAAGAAAATAGGAGGAAGCATAATTGCTTACATGTACTGATGAAAAAAAGACATGAAACTTTTGTTAAAATCCCCGAGGGAGTAGACTGCACCTATTCTGACAACCTTATCGAATGTAAAAAGGGAGAGAAGCACTTTTCTGAAAAAGTCAATCTGCCTGGAACCAAAATAGAAGTCAGAGACGGCAAGATTATCATCATCTGCGAAAAAGCAAACAGAAAAGACATAAAGTTCATATTCAGCCTTGTTGCCCACATAAAAAATGCATTTAAGGGAATGCATGAGGATTTTGTTTACAAACTTGAAGTCTGTAATGTCCATTTTCCTATGACTGTAAAAATAGATGGGGACAGAGTTGTAATAAACAATTTCCTTGGAGAGAAAAGAGAAAGGACAGCAGAGATAATCCAAGGGGCTAAAGTAGAAATCAGCGGAAAAGATATTCTGGTCTCATCAGGAGATATTGAAAAAGCAGGACAGACTGCGGCCAACATTGAGAAGGCAACAATGGTAAGGGCAAAGGATAGAAGGATTTTTCAGGACGGTATTTTTATTACTGAAAAACCTAAGGGGGCAATATGAAATTCCAAAGAACAGACTCTATGAGGTTCTCCAAGCTGGGGAAGAATAGAAAGAAGAAACAGAAATGGAGAGCTGCAAAAGGAAGAGACAATAAAATAAGGGAAAAAAGAAAGGGCTATCCAAAGGCACCTTCAACTGGATACAAAAGACCGAGAAAAGAAGCAGGAAAAATAAATGGAAAAATGCCTGTCAGAGTTGAAAACATCAAGGAATTGGAGAGAGTCGGAAAAGACAGCATAGTGATTATCGCAAGAGTGGGGGCAAAAAAGAAGATAGAGCTCCTGAAAAGAGCAGAAGAGCTAAAGCTCCCGATATTAAACATAGGCAGGAAAAAATAAAATGAAACTTAACAAGAAAAAAGAACTGGCGGCAAGAACCTTGGGCGTTGGTAAAAGCAGGATTTCATTCAATGTAAACAGGATTGACGAAATAAAAGAAGCTATTACAAAGCAGGACATAAAGGAGCTTGTGTCCGGAGGGGCAATAAGCATAAAGGAAATCAGAGGAACCAGGACAAAAAAGAAAAGAAAGACAAGAAGAAGAGCAGGAAGTATTAAGATAAAAGTCAATACAAGAAAGAGAGATTATATGACTATCACGAGAAAGCTGAGGGCATATGCTGCAGAGCTAAGGAAAAGGAGCCAAATCGGACAGGAAGAATTCAAACAGCTTAGAAAGGAAGTAAGGCTAAGGAAATTTAAGAGCCTTTCAAACATGAAGGAAAGAGTCAAGGAGATGAGGGCGGAGAAATAAAATGCAGAAAGTAGGAAGAACAATCAGAAGGAGAAGGAAAGAGGGCAAGACCGACTATAAAGCCAGAATGGCCTCTTTAAAGAGCGGAAAGCCCAGGCTTGTTGTAAGGAAGACAAACAAGTATATGATTGTAGAAGTTGTAGAAACAGATATAGCCCAGGACAAAGTGGTTTCTCTGGTAAGCTCAAAAGATCTTTTGAAATTTGGATGGCCAAAAGAAAAATCAGGAAGCCTGAAAAATCTGGCTGCAAGTTATCTTACAGGTTTTCTTCTGGCTAACAAAAGCAAGGAAAAAAACATGAATCTGGATATTGGCATGCAGAGGAATGTTCATAAAGGGAGATTATATGCTGTCCTGAAAGGAGCCATAGAAGGGGGAATCAATATTAAATGCAATGAAGAAGTTCTTCCCGGGGACGACATGGTATTTAAGAAGGAAGAATTCAAAACAATTGTAAATAAAGTAAAGGGAGAGATAAGCAAGAATGGCTAAAAAAGAAAACCAAAACCAACCTAAGGATTTGATAGAGCCAACTCCGGAAGAGATAAAGAAAATGGAAGAAGAAAACAAAAAAATAAGCGAGAAGATGATAGAAGAAAGTGAAGAGAAGGAAGAGAAAGAGGCTATAAAGAAGATTGATGAATCTAATGAGAAAAAAACATTCTCTGAAATGAAAGCGGAGAGAGAAAAGAAGGAGGAGGAAGAAAAGCTTGCCTCCTGGGCTCCAAAAACACAAACAGGAAAAGATGTTAAGTCAGGAAAAGAGAAGGATATTGACAATATATTAGACAGCCGAAAAAAGATACTTGAGTCGGAAATAGTTGACTCTCTGCTTCACATCGAAAGCGACCTTCTGCTTATAGGACAGGCAAAAGGAAAATTCGGAGGAGGAAAAAGGAGAGCGTGGAGGCAGACTCAAAGGAAAACTAAGGAAGAAAATGTCCTGACTTTCTCTGCAATGGCTGTTGTTGGCGATAAAGCCGGGCATGTTGGAGTTGGGTATGGAAGAGCAAAAGAAACTCTCCCCGCAAGGGAGAAAGCAATAAGGCAGGCAAAGCTTAATCTGATTAAGGTTGGTAGAGGATGCTCACACTTTGACTGCTCGTGTGATGAAAAACATACAATTCCCTATGTTGTGGAAGGAAAAGCAGGAAGCGTAAGAGTGAAACTAATGCCTGCACCACAGGGAACAGGGCTTGTAGTTGGAAATGAAGCCAAAAAGATACTTGCTCTTGCCGGAGTAAAAGATGCATACGGGGTCAGTAATGGGCATGTCAGGACAACATTCAACCTCGCAAAGGCGGTAATAGATGCCTTAAGAAAAACAACAAAACTGGAAAGATAAAATGTTAATCGCAATAAGAATTAAGGGAATGATAGATGTTGAGAAAAAAATAGCTGATGCTCTGGACAGAATAAGGTTAAGAAGAAAGTATGTTGCTGTCCTTATGGAAGACAATCCGGACAACAGAAAAGTGCTCTCAAATGTGAGAAATTTTGTCTCCTATGGAATAATTTCAAAGGAAATGGCTGAAAAGCTGATAAGGGAGAGGGGCAAGAGCACGGAAAACAAGAAGATAGATGCAAAGAAAATCGTCGAGGACCTGGAAAAGAAGAGCCTTGAAGAATTAGGGTTGAAACCATTTTTTAGACTGCACCCCCCAAGAGGAGGAATAGAAAGCAAAAAACATGCTGGTGTAGGTAAAGGAGTCCTTGGAGAAAATAAGGAGATAAATAAACTGCTGGAGAGGATGCTGTAATGAAGAACAATTCAATGTGGGAATGCGCAGAATGCGGAAAAATAGAGTATGGGCATAATCCTCCACAGGAATGTGAAGAGTGCTGGAAGCTCAACAGTTTTGTCCAGGTTGATGAAGATGAGATGGACGAGAAAAGAGAAGCTGATGTTGTTGAGGAAATAAGGCAGGATTTCAAGGAGGAAGACGATGAATAAAGTAAAGAAAAGACAGAAGAAAACCAGGTATAGAGGGACCCATACTCATGGAAGAGGATTCAAGAAAAAGGCCAGAGGGAAAGGGCATAGAGGAGGAGTTGGAATGGCGGGAACAGGAAAGAGAGCCGACCAGAAGAAAACTATAATCCTTAACCTTAAAGATGATTACTTTGGAA
>MNVZ01000008.1 GCA_001872315.1 Candidatus Pacearchaeota archaeon CG1_02_39_14
TAAACAATCTACCTTGGTAGCATATTCTTCGGTCTCTAAGGAGACATTGTATTTTCTAATAAGTTGAGGATTGTAAGATTCGCCCTTGATGATTTTATTCCTATTAGTATCCTTCTTAAAGCTAAAGTCTTTCTCAAGCCCTTTTTTCTGCTTTGCACTTTTTGTCTGAGGCAATTTTAAGACACGAGTAAAATAAACAATTCTGGGACAATATTCATAATTCATCAAATCAGCTGCAGTAATCTTATCGTTTCTCATTAATTTCTCAAAAAAATTAACTTTAAAAAACTTCCTAACAAAAGATTTAAATAGAAATAAGATTAATCTTATTTATGGAAATAGGAACAACTAAAATGAGCTCAAGAGGACAGGTAGTCATACCTTTAGATATGCGAAAGGACATAAAAGAAGGAGAGAAATTGATTGTAATAAAGAGAGACGATGAGATAATCCTAAAAAAATCTATTTCTGAAACTGCCTTATGGTCTGAAAAATCTCTTGCAAAAACATGGTTAAATGAAGAAGAGGATGAGGCGTGGAAAGACTTGTAAAAGGAGATGTCATTATTCTTGAGTTCCCTTTTTCAGATTTAATCCAGGCAAAAAGAAGACCTGCCCTTGTTGTTAAAATCCCAAAGGGAGAAGATTTAATTGTTCTTCAAATAACAGCCAAGTCACAAGAACCCCCTGTTGAAATTTTAATAACCAGCAAAGATTTTGGGCAAGGCAAACTAAAAACAAATAGCTACCTTAGATTGGACAAAGTATTTTCAGTGGATAAATCACTGATAAAATACAAAATCGGCTCATTAAGGCAGGAAAAATTCAGCGAGATAATAGAAACTGTTTGTGATTATTTGAGGAGTTAAATTTTTATCTTCCGACTATAACAAACTCCTTGCTCTTTACCCTTTCTTCATCCAAAACACCCATAATTTCCTTGTCAGAAAAGCACGACTTGCAAGAAGGAATTATGAAGACACAATCCTGCTCTCCTAATTCCAAATCCCTTATTTCTAAAGCAAGCATCTCCATTCTATTCTTTGATATGTCTGCCATAAATGAGCTTTTTTGAACTCTAAAAAACCCATAATTTTTGCATTTAGAGGCAATCTTGTTTCTAGTCTTATTCTCACTTATATCATAAATTAACCAATATAACATTTTATCTCCAAATAAACGGCTTATAATCCTCCGAGTTGCCTAAAAGGAACCTTGCAATTTCTCTTCCCTGCTCCAAGATAATTGCAGAGATAGTTAATTTCTTGTTGTTAAAGCTTACTTTAAAAGATAGAGATTCCATAACTTCTTCAATTATCTTAGTTCTGCCGTCTTTTGTTAAAAGTATTGCTTCTCCTATTTTTTCTAAATCACTGTCAGAAACCTGCTTTCTCACAAACAAATTAATAATAGCTCTATCAATTATAGGCCTGAACTGTTCAACCAAATCCAAAACCATTGAAGGCTTTCCATATCTATCCATGTGCAAAAATCCAAGATAAGGGTCAAGACCTGACAAAATACAGGCTCTTTCTATTTCAGAATAAAGTATTCCGTAACCATAATTCAAGGCTGTATTGAAAATATCTTCTGCTTTAGGCTCCCTGTTTCCAAAAGGCACTATTTTATTCAAGCATGAAAAATAAACAGAAGCGGCATAACCTTCATAGCCTAATAATTTTTGACGGCAATCATCAATCAATTCACCTGAAAAAACTTTTAACTTTTTAAGATGCTTCTCTAAGGAAACTATTTCCTTACTGAAAAGACCTTCTCTTGTCTTACTTAATCTTTTAATCAGAAATAACTGATTTTCCAACTTTGCTTCGAGAATCTTTTTTACTAGCCTTATACCCCTTAAATCAAAATAGGCCTTTGCCTGTTCTCTTCTTGTTAAAGTCGTTCCTCCAAGAGTGCAGGGATAGATTCTTGCAAACGGCCTTCCGCTATAAGAAGTATAGACAATATCAATATTCTTCTCAATAGCAAGTTTGACGACTCCTTCAGAAATAGAGCTTGGAGAAGAAATTATTATCTGCTCAACCTGGTCAGCAGAATACTCGTCTTCTTTCTCCTTTGTCTTTATGACAAATCTGTTTTCTTTCTTGGAAAGGTAACTTCCAAATTCATTTACTATTAGTTTCACAAAAATCCAATAGACATAAAGCTTATAAAAGTTACTATTGTAACGACTTAAAAGTAATTCTTATTCCCCGTCAATCAATCCCGGAACAACATCTTCCCTAGGAACCTTAACGGCATCAGCAACTCTGTCGCCGACTTTCAATTTCACGACGTGCACGCCTTGAGTAGCACGGCCCATCACACGCATTGACTTCATTCCAATTCTTATCACCATGCCTTTTATTGTTGTCAGTATTATGCTGTCTTTGTCATCAACGCTGACGCTCTTCACTATATTACCTGTCTTTTCGCTGACTTTCAGATTTATAACGCCTTTCCCGCCTCTTGCTGTCTTCCTATAATCCTCTAAAGCACTTCTTTTACCAAAACCCTTGTCTGTGATAGTCAGGACAGTTGTCTTCTCATTCACAGGAACAAGAGCAACAACTTCATCTGCCTTTCCTAGTTCCACTCCCTTGACCCCATAACTTGACCTTCCCATGACTCTTACATCATTAGAGCTGAATCTGACGGCCTGGCCTTTCTTTGTAGTCAACAGCACTTCCTGCTTGTCTTCAACAATTGTAACATTCACTAATACATCCGAGCCGTCAGCAGGCAGATTGATTACTCTGACTCCTGTTGTTCTTGGCTTGCTCAAATCCTTCAGAGTAATTTTCTTCACAATTCCAAGCTTTGTAGCAAACATCAGATAATCTTTTTCAAAGTCCTTAACAGACATCACATTCGCAATCTCTTCATCCCTCAAATTAAGCAGGTTTGCCGTGCTTCTTCCTTTGCCCTGCCTTGCTGAATCAGGAACATCATTCGCCTTCAGCCAGTAAACTCTTCCTCTCGTTGTAAAGAACAGTAAGTAATCATGTGTAGAACAAGTGAGCATTGTCTTGACAAAATCTTCTTCCTTCAATCCTGCGCCTGTAACTCCACTTCCCCCCCTTCTTTGCTCCCTATACGCCTTAACATCCATTCTCTTCACATAACTCGAGTTAGTAAGCATGACAACAACATCTTTTTTCTCAACTAAATCTTTTTCTTTTATTTCTGCAATCTTCTTCAGTACATGCGTCCTTCTTTCGTCCCCGTAAACCTTCTTAAGCTCCTGCGTTTCTTTCTTTACAACTCCAAGTACCTCCTGCACACTATCAAGGATTTTCTTAAGCCCGGTTATGGCTTCCTTAAGCTTTTTCTCTTCCTCTCTTAATTTGCCATCCTCAAGTCTCGTCAACTGCTGTAATCTCATCTCAAGAACAGACTTAACCTGTCTTTCATTCAGTCCAAACTTCTTCATTAACCCTTCAGCAGCTTCCTTGGTGCTGTCGGCCTTCTTAATCAAGGCAACAACCGCGTCAATATCTTTCAAAGCTATCAGCAAGCCAAGAACAATCTCCAATCTCTCTTCGGCCTTCCTCAAATCAAATCTTGTCCTCTTTGTGACAATATCTTTCCTGTAATCGATATAGACCTTTAGGTAATCCTTAAGTCCAAGAATCTGCGGCTTCCCATTCACAAGAGCGAGGATGTTAGCGTCAAAATTGTTCTGCAGTTTTGTCAGCTTATACAATTTGTTCAGGGTATATTTAGAATCAACATCCTTCTTTAGTTCTATCACTATTCTTGTCTCTCCTTTGGCAGACTCATCCCTTAAGTCAGAAACATCAGGCAGCTTTTTTTCAGTAGCAAGTTTCGCAATATCCTTAACTAACTCTGCCTTGTTAACCATATAAGGAATTTCTGTAACTATTATCCACGGCTTTCCTTTATGCTCCTCTATCTTCGTTTTTGCACGCATGATTATCTTTCCCTTTCCTGTTTCGTACATCTCCTGTATTCCTTCCCCGGTTATGTATCCACCAGTTGGAAAATCAGGCCCTGTTACAATCTGCATCAGCTCTCCCGTAGTAATTTCTGGCTTGTTAATCTGTGCAACAATAGCATCACAAAGCTCTGTCAGATTATGCGGGGGAATATTTGTGGCCATTCCAACTGCAATACCTGTCGTTCCATTAAGCAGCAGGTTAGGAAGTTTCCCGGGAAGAGTTTTTGGCTCTTTATGGGAATTATCATAGTTCGGCTGCATCTCAACAGTTTCCTTTTCAATATCATTAAGCAACTCTTGGGATATTTTGCTTAGTTTTGCCTCTGTATATCTCATTGCCGCTGGAGAATCCCCGTCAGTGCTTCCAAAGTTTCCCTGCCCATGCACTAAAGGATATCTTAAAGAAAAGTCCTGTGCCATTCTGACCATAGCATCATAAACAGCAACATCCCCGTGTGGATGAAATTTACCTAATACTTCCCCGACAACAGTTGCAGATTTCTTGGTCTGCTTGTCAGGAGTTAAGCCAATTTGATGCATAGCATAAAGAATTCTTCTATGGACCGGCTTCATTCCATCTTCTGCAGCAGGCAAAGCTCTCTGGACAATGACAGACATGGCATAATCTATGTATGCCTTCTCCATCTCCTCAGTAATCTCCTTTATGGCAACTCCCTTCTCAACCTGCTCCTTCAGCCTTCTCTGAACTTCCATTTTTTCCACCTTCTCATCTGCCTTCTTCTCTCCGTTTTCTTTCTCTTTATCGCTCATTCTTCATCCCCCATATCATTTTCATCTATTTCTCTTCCTACAACCTCTTTTTCAGGAAATACGCTTCCTGTAAATCCGCATTTTTTACACATCCAGCTTCCTGTCATCCCTGCAGCTATCATCATCACATCTTCGCTTCCACATTTCGGGCAGAATTTCCTACTAAGCATCTTCCCCCTCATTTCCTTCAGCGTCATAGCTTACCGAGATTGCGTGCTCATCATCAATATCAAACTCAAATGTCTGCTTGCTGTCTCTAAGTTCATTCAGCTTTCCCATTAGCTCATCTATCTCCTCATCATTTAAGGAAAATTCAAGCATTTCAACTTCTGTTTCTTCCATTTCATCTTCCATTATATATCGACCTCCGCTTCATGCGCCTTGGCGAGGATAAATTCTTTTCTTGGGGCAACATCATCTCCCATCAGCTTTGAAAATAATTCATTTGCAAGAGCGGCATCCCCAATTGTTACCCTATTCAGCAGTCTTGTATCCGGATTCATTGTAGTATCCCACAACTGCTCTGAATTCATCTCTCCCAATCCCTTGAATCTTTGTACAAGCGCATTATCTCCAAGTTTTTTCACAATCTCCTTTAATTCATCATCAGAATAAACATAATGGTCCTTCTTCTTTCTTACTTTATACAAAGGCGAGACAGCGATGTAAATATTTCCTGAATCAATCAACGGTTTCATAAACCTGAAAAAGAAAGTCAGCAATAATGTCCTTATATGCGCCCCATCAACATCTGCATCAGTCATTATTATTACCTTATTATATCTTAATTTATCAGCATCAAACTGGTCCCCAATTCCTGTTCCGATAGCTGTAATAAGATTTGCAATCTCCTCATTGCTGAAAACTTTAGCAGCATTTGCTTTTTCAACATTCAATATCTTTCCCTTCAATGGCAGAATTGCCTGAAATTCCTTATTCCTTGCCTGCTTGGCGGTTCCTCCTGCAGATTCTCCTTCAACCAAATACACCTCGGTATCTTCTGTTTTTTTACTTGAGCAATCAGCCAGCTTTCCGGGAAGCCCGCCGACAGAAAAGGCATTCTTCCTTCTTACCAGGTCCTTGGCTTTCTTAGCGGCATTCCTCGCTTTCTGCGCATCTATCGCCTTGTTGACAATTCTTTTTGCAATCGCAGGGTTTTCCTCAAAAAATTCCCCAAGAGCCGCAGATGAAACTCTGTCAACCAATCCTTTTATCTCGTTGTTGCCAAGCTTCGTCTTTGTCTGTCCCTCGAATTGCGGTTCAGGAACTTTAACAGAAACAATAGCAGTCAGGCCCTCACGAACATCATCTCCTGTCAGCCCTTCTGCCTTGATCATGTTGTTCTTTTTTGCATAATCATTTATCGCCCTTGTCAAAGCAGTCTTGAATCCAATGACATGTGTCCCGCCTTCAACAGTATTGATTGTATTTACAAAGCTCAAAACATTTTCCTGATATCCCGAGTTGTACTGAACCGCTATCTCAACAATAACATTTTCCTCTTCCTTGACATAATATACTGGTTTTGTGTATAAAACTTCCCTGTTCCCATTGGCCCATTTGACAAATTCTATTATGCCACCTTCATAATGGAAGGTTTCTTTCTTTCCCGTATTCTCATCAGAGAGCTTTATCTTCACACCCTTATTCAAAAATGCAACCTCTCTGAACCTGGTCTCAAGAGCAGAAAATTCAAATTTAGTCGTTGAAAAAATAGTATCGTCAGGCATGAATGTGACTTCAGTTCCTGTATCCCCTTTCTCTGTGTTCCCAAGAGTCTTTAACTTGTACAATGGCGTCCCAATTCTGTACTCTTGCTCATATATTTTCCCTTCTTTCTTGATTGTAATTTTCATATTCTTGCTCAAGGCGGCAACAACAGAAATTCCAACGCCATGTAATCCTCCTGAAATTTTATAGCTCCCCTTGTCAAACTTTCCTCCTGCATGAAGCTTTGTTACAACAACTTCAACGGCAGGAACTTTATAGACAGGATGAATATCAACAGGAATTCCACGCCCATTATCTTTAACGGTAACACTGCCATCTTTATTCAAAGTAACTTCAATAAGGTCGCAATAGCCAGCCATCGCCTCATCAACAGAATTATCCAGAACCTCATAAACTAAGTGGTGCAGGCCCTGCTTTCCTGTACTTCCAATATACATGGCAGGCCTCTTTCTAACACCTTCCAGTCCTTCAAGAACCTTTATCTTCTCTGCCGAATACTCCTTGCTTCCTGTTTCTTTGTCTACCATTTTGACACAAATTCAGTAAGAAAAGTGAAACTTCCTTTATAAACCTTTATATGCTAAAAATGCATTTTACCGACGATAAAATCAAGATTAGAATTTTTTGGCTGATTTCTGGCCGGTATCAGAATCTTTGCTTCTTTCAGCCTTCTTAGCCCTTACCTTCTCAACCCTTTCTCTCTCTTTAGTAATCCTTTTGTCTCTTGCCTTATAGAATGCCTCTGTCCATTTGATCTTTCTCCTATCTCTTTTAAGCTTCAAATGGTTCTTTTGGCATTTATTAGAACAATAATAGTTTATGGTTCCGTCATTCTTCATCAAAAAAGTGCCCTTGTAATCATCCTGCTCTCTTCCACAAAAAACACATTTTGCCATTTTAGCTATGTGCTCCCTTTGTTATCTTTCCTTTTGCTCTTCTTGCTTCAATTTCCGTCTCTCTTAATATAAGGTAATCCCCTATTTTGACAGGGCCTTTAACATTTCTTCTCATTGTCTTCCCTTCATTCCTTCCCTGAAGAATTCTCGCCTTAACCTGGGTTACTTCCCCTCTCGCCCCTGTTCTGGCATAAATTTCCTCGACTATAGCATTTACAGGCTCACCTGAAAAAGAGCCCTTGCTTTCTGTCTTTCCATCCCTAACATTTTGTTTCTTAGAAGCCATCTTATTACTTGTCCAAAGCGGCTATGTCCTTCTCGGCATCACCAGCCTCTATGACAGCAACAGCACTTGTGCTGACAGGAATGCCCACTGCAATACCAAGTTTCTGCTTTGAGTCTGCCTCCCTGCACGGAACACCCTTTTCTTTACAAATCAATGGAATATGTTGTATAATCTCTTTAGGCTCAACATCAGAAGCATAAACAACAAACTTAGCAACACCCCTTTCAACTGCCTTGGTAACTTCGTTAATCCCTTTATCTACCTTGCCAGTTTTTCTCGCCTTTTCAATAATAGTGTAAACATCCATTTTTTTCCTCCGCACTTTCTTCCGAAAGCCTCATTGGTAATGGATGATAAAAATCAGGGTATTTAAATATTGCTCTTGCTCCTGCAATATTTAAGCTCTGGTATTTTAATTCAGCCCGTTTAGATATTGACGCTTTCTATAGGGGAGATTACATGCGTGCCGGCTAAATCGTTATTTCCAACAAAAGCCCTATATTCCTGCACCCCTACAAGACCAGTATGAGTGACCCTGTACACAGAACCTAAAAATGTTGATTGCACTTCCAGCCCTGACATAGTCCTTTCAAAAATCATCACATCATCTATACTGCCATTCCATGAGTTCAAAGTGCCCACTCCACTGCTTATGATAACAGGATCAGCATTGCCAAAATTTCCCCCTGTATAACTGCCAGAAGTGCCTGCTGATAAGGTTCCCCCATCGCTGACAGCACATCCTACCTGATTGCCATCAAAATAGGCGGCAACTAAGTGCCATCTCCCATCAGTTAAATCAATATTGTTCTTAAAGCAGAAATTATTATTAACTCCATCATTTATCCCAAAAACCAGCCTGTGCATCTGCGAAGTCGGGTTATATTGGGCGAGCAGGTTCCATCCAACTCCTCCTGAACTAAAGTCAGTCACAATCTGCCTGTCATTGTTATCCAGCCCTGAATCATTAGTTGCATAAATCCAGGCAAGAACTGTAAACTTATCCGCCCCTGAACCATAATTAATAGTGCTTTCACTCCCCGGGATTCTTATTTGGTCTCCATCCTGATAAAAATTAAAGGATTCGCCAAATCTTCCATGAGTCATATTCTTCCTGGAAAGACCTTCAATAAGCCCTCTATGATTGTAAGTGCTGTAGTCAAGTAATTCTCCTGCAGAATTTAAATCATCCATTCTCATCCAAAGTTTCATGTCCCTGTTGAAGTCAGCAAAAGCATAATGTATCTGCCCGTATCCCTGCTGATTGTCTATTTCAAGAGTCAAATCACTTCCGGAAAGAATCTCTCTTACAACCGGCTGATTATTAGAATTAAAACCTCTTCCTACAAAATCAAGAGCAACGCTTGATTGGGCATGGTTATCTGATGAATTTCTTACATTTACAGTAAGAATGTATCTCCCAGGAGATAATGCCCCTGCCTGCAAGGTATGTGAGCCGCAGGAAGTCATCATGCCTGAAGCCTGCTCTCCGCTTCCGTAATAATCATAAATCGTAAAATTGCATTCAGCTATATTATCCCCTCTTGTTGTTACACTTATCTGCATATCTGACTCATACGGGCTGAAAGAATTCTGGCCGGGAGAATTTATAGTCACCCCAAGAAGATTGCCTTGTTGGCCCTGGCCTCCATCTCCCGTAAAGCTGTATTCTTCAACAACCCCTCCTGTCTTTTCACTGCCTTCAACATCAAATATCCCTGCAACACTTACACTTGCAAGCGCCGAAAGCCCTAAATCGCTAAATTCAATTGAGATTCTCTTAGTCTCCAATTCTGCAAAACTTTCGAAATCTTTTCTCACAACCTCCGAATTTCCATCAATATCAGTAAGAACTACATTTACTCCTGTCACATCCCCCTCCCCGACCTTCCTCATTAGATTGAATGTAACATTGTTTTCCATTTCATTCTGGACAAGTATCACCGATTGCTCAACAATCTCAAAATCCGTAGTAAAAGTTCCAGTATCCAATTCTATACCGACATTAGAGAAAAGAGGAAGGGCAAAAAACCATATTATTCCGATTGCGACCAAAACAAGCAATATCATCAGGACCATAGTAATAATGCCTGACAATCCCCTCTCATCCATTTTCTCTTTTTTATTCCTAAAGATAAAAGATGAGGCCCTCTCTGCCCTCTTTTTTCCCATGTAATTATGAATCAAGCGGCTTTAAAAAGATTATCTCCATGTAACTTTAACGTCATCTGTCCTCTCTCTCGGGGCGATATCCAGCTCATCAGAGCCAATCAGCAATCTTTTGTCTTTTTTTATCATTAATTCACCTGTGAATGCTATCATAGCTGCATTATCAACCAACAAATCTTTTGGAGGGCAAAAATACCTCGCTCCCCTTTCCTTGCACATTATTCTGCACATTTCCTGTAATCTGGAATTGCAGGCAACACCTCCTCCAAGAACCAGTTCCTTCTTTCCCGTATGAGCTAATGCCCTCTCTGCAGCCTCGACAAGCATTGCAAAAGCATGTTCCTGCATTGAATAAGAAAGGTCTTCTACCTTTATTCCGGAATCATACATCTGCTTGAGCTTCGTCTGCATTCCTGAAAAGCTCACATCCATTCCTTTTACTGAATAAGGGAGCTCCATATATTTTCCCTTTAAGGCAAGTTTCTCTATTTCCGGCCCTCCCGGAAAAGCTATGCCGCAATGCCTGGCGAAAGTATCTATAAAATTCCCCACGCCGGAATCCAGGGTCTCTCCAAAAACCCTGTACTTATTATCAGAAAAAGCAATTATTTGCGTATTCGCTCCGGAGGCGTAAAGCAGAACAGGATCCTTCGCTCCCTCGTGCTGCCCGATTTCAAGATGAGCAATGCAATGATTTACGGGAATAAGCTTGACTCCAAGCTCTTTTGCTTTTCTCTTCGCAAATTTCATCCCTTCTATAAGGCAGGGTGCGAGGCCTGGGGCGTTTGATAAGGCAATCGCTTTTATTTTTTTCTCATTAATTCCCGACTCGGCCAAAGCTTTTTTGTAAAGAAAATCCGCGGTGTCTTTGTGATGCACTGCAGCATCCATCGGAACTATCCCTCCTTTGGCAGGCTTGTACATATCTCTCACATTCGCTAATATCTTTCCCTTGTCGGTTATTCCAACACCAAACGTATGCGCAGTGCATTCTATTCCAAGCATCATCATGTAACAAGAAAAATAGCGTATAAAAAATTATGTAAACCCGGATAAAATATAAACAGCGCTTTCAAGAATGCTTTCAAGAAGACCCTTGCCTTCATCAGGCATTCCTCCTATGGAAGGTTCTCTGCTCGCTTTCTCCAATTTGTTGCTTACTCTTGAAACAAGAGCCATGTACATAACCCTGTCATCACCATCAGGGAAGGTTTCCATTAGGGAATGTTCAAGGGCATAAATTCCTCCAAGACGATAGGCAAATACATCCTGAAGCGGAACAGCAGGATAGTCTTCAACAGCTAAAAGAGGGATACGCTCTGGACACATGACAAATAGTGAAGAAATCAGTTTAAAAACTTAATTTGAATGCAAAACAATCATCAATAAAAATAAAAATCAATCAATAAAAATAAAAATAAAAAACAAGAGAACTTATCTTCTCTTTCTTGTCATCTTTCTCTTTGTTGTCTTTTTAGCAGCCTTTTTTGCCTTCTTCTTTCTTCCGCCACGGGCCATCTTTGCTTCACAGACATTACCGCTTCCGTCTACGTAATAAAGAAAACCCTTTTTTCTATCGACAACATTTCTTGCAATTACTTTTCCCATCTAACACCTCCTTTTATTACTATGTATACAAAAATGCAAAAGTGTATTTAAACTTTTCCTTGTCGACGAAAAAACAGCTCAATCTTCCTGTTTTCCTCGGTTAGTGGAACCTCGACGAGTCGCCTGTAGTGAACATGAGGCCTTATCCCCGATTCAAACGGCCTAACTATCTTCCAGTCCAGCACCCTATTCTTATCATCAAGCCAGAAAGCAAGAAAAGGAAAAAACACGAAATAAGAATGTATGGACAAATTTACTTCCCTTCCAAAATCAAACAGGAGAATCTTCGGGGATGATTTGAACATAAGCCCTATCCCCCTCGAGAACTTTCCAAGACGCTTCACATCCAAAGATAGCCTCTTTCCGTTATAGCTGAACTCAAAGTCCATAATCAGATATCAGACATTTCAGACCTGATTTTAGAAATCTTATTCACCTTGTCGGAAACGCTGTCTATCTTGACCTGCAGATTCTTCTTCTTCTTGTTCAGCCTTCCCTCTTTTTCCATAAGGTCTACAAGTTTCTTCTGAAGCCTGCTTTCCATATCATGATCAACATCTATTGCAGACCCAACCTTCTTCAAATCCGCCTTAAGCTGCGCCCTCTCCTTGGAGAGCTGCCTTATTTCCCCTTCGAGGTCCTTAATTGCACCCGCTAAAGGAGACTTCTTCACGGCAGGCTTGGATTTACCAAAAGTTTTCCTAACAGAAACCTTCTTAGCCCTCTTTTTCATAGCCAACATAAATCAATATTATTTATAAACGTTTCTTTAATCCGGCAAGCAGCAAATTCATCTTTTTTCTTCCCTCCTCGTAAGAGGGCCTGCTTACATATCCTTTTTCATATGCCTTTTTCAGAACAGCCTTCTTATACTCCAGATTTCTTATCTCCTTGCCGATATCGCTGAATTTGACTCTCTTCAAATCCACAAGTTTCTTGTTCCAGTCATTCGCTGTTTCAACAACTCTCCTGTTCCAGAAATGATTGAAAAGCAAAAATGCGATGACAAGCGCAAGAATTACCGCAAAGCTGACAAAGAGAGAATACTCCCTTCCATTCTCCGGGCTGAACATAATCTCTTCGCTGGAAACTTCAAAAAGGGCAGAGCTTGTCGAAATCTCATTCCCATTTCTCGTCTTTACTGCAAAAACGTAATTTCCATATTCAATATTTTCAGGAAGAGGATAAGATTTCACAAATTCAATCTGGTTAGCAACAGACAGGACTTCAGAATCCTCAATGACGACATTGCCTTCCAGGTCCTTCACAAGATAGTCAGCAGCGACATCATCATTTGGAGAAACAAGATTGATAATCTTCACCTTTGACTCAAAAATTCCGCCTGGGCTGGAGACTGATGACTTCGGATTTATTTCTATGAAGCTGTCAAAAGAAGTTCGTGCGCTTTCAACTTCAAGTACAACCGGAATCTTATGAGAGTAACCCTCTGAATTAAAGCTAATCTGCCCTGTATAGACTCCTGGTGAAAGTCCTGATGAGTCAAGCGCAACGCTGACAGTCTTGGCACCATCCTCGCTTATGAAAAAAGAATCTTCATTAATGGAGAGAAAATTGATTTCAGACCCGTATGCTACTTCAAAATTTTTTCCCTCTCCTATATTTATTATGCTCACCTGTGTCCTGACAATGTCTCCCTGCTTCACAACCGACTTAATAACAGGGATGCTCAATTCAAATCCCTTTTCAGCAGAAGAAGTAATCTGAAAAGACAAAAGAAGAATCACGGCAGCAAAAGCAAGCTTTCTAATCATCTTTTCCTCCCTGATTTGG
The DNA here is from genome assembly GCA_001872315.1 of Candidatus Pacearchaeota archaeon CG1_02_39_14. Lineage (GTDB taxonomy): Archaea > Nanobdellota > Nanobdellia > Pacearchaeales > GW2011-AR1 > UBA92. Next base: position 13,213 of record MNVZ01000008.1, read on the forward strand.
GTCTTCCAGATCTTTTATACCTTATCAAAGCATAAACTATCACAAGCAAAGCAAGAGCTGCCAAAGCTCCCGTAGCAATCATAGGCTTATTGAATTCCTTCTCTGGCCTGATTGTAAAGTGGGAGCTGGACACAGCAAACCCCTCGGGATAAATCACTTCAATTCCTGCCACATATTCCCCAGGAGCCAGGCTTGCTGTTGGAAAGTCCTTCACAAAACTTTTCTCCTCTATAACTCTAAAAGTTTCCGTTTCCGTATAGACAAGGCCCCCATCAAAATCCTTTATCAGGTAATTGACTGTGACATCAACCTCTTCAGCATCTCCAACCTGAAGCAGAGAGATGAAGACCCTCAAAAACTCTCCTGAAGAGATTATTCTCAAAGATTCAGGTACACTAAGTGAAACATCAAACAACACCTTCTCGCTTCTCACATTCATAACAACAAAAAGGTCCCTCCTTATGTTCCCTGCCCTTACAATGACTTTTCCAGTATAAATTCCGGGCTGGGGAGCTATTAGACTCAAGGCAATAGTTTCATATTCATCTGGGCCCAAAGTAATCCTGTTCTTGCTAAGGGTTGCAAGACCTACTATTCCTGAAATTTCTAAATCTAATACAAGCTCACTCTGGCCGGTATTGCTGATGGTAAATTCCCTGAAATCAAGCTCTCCTGCTGTGAGAAAAAGGTTAAATTCTTCTGGTGAAATCCCAAAACCAACAATTTCTTCTGTGCCTCCGGAGCTTCCGCCACCTCCTCCACCTCCTCCGCCTCCTCCAGTGCCTCCGTCTGGTGCGGGCGGCAAAGTTTCATTGCTCTCAACAAAAAGGCTCAAAGTTCCCTGAGAGGTAGCATGAGTAGTAAAAGAATTTCCGAGTGAAGAGCTGACTTCCAAAAAATAAGCAAAGTTTACGACGGTAATAATGATAGTTGCTAAAAGCAAGCCATAGAGAACAAAAAAATAACTCCTTTTCATAAAAGCCATAAGAAATGACAAATTAAATACTTTTCCAGCTACCTGATAAGTGGAAACACCCTGAACCTTACAATCCCAGAATAGTAACCAGATTCCGTGTCCTGCTCTGACACTACGATAAATCCTATTCTTTTTTCTTCTCCTGCTTCGACTCTTACAAATCTATCGTGATGAAGAAGATTTTCAATCTCCCCCTCGGATGATATCGATAGAAAAACAGGAAGATTGTAGCTGTTTTCAAAAACTACATTTCTGGACGCTTGCGCCGGCCTCGGGATACTTCCAAAGCTCAAAGCACTTGCATTTAAGTCAAATCCCGCCTTGTCACTTACATTAACACTCACCGGAATAAGCATTTCATCCAGCTGCCCAAAATAGAGAAAAGCCACGGCCACAACAAGGATTAATAGAGAAAACGCAAAGAGGAAATAAGAGAGCTTTTTCATATAAGATTATTTCTTTCTGGGATTAAATGCTTTTCTGTTCCTTACAAAGAACACAATCACCCCAATCAGCACTATTATAATCCCAATCATCAGATAGATAAGATTAAACTCCTTTATTCTGAAAGTGCCATATGTTACGGTCTGCTCACCAAGATAATTAAGGGTGATTTCTGTTTTGTACTCTCCTTCAAGAGTGCTGGTATCTAGGAATCCCACAAGAGTTTTCCTGTTCCATGCATTAAGCTCTTCGGAAGGCGTCCTGAAGGTTATGCTTTCAAACTCATTAGAAATATTAACATCAGCGAAAACTTCTTTTATATTTTCATTCCACATGCTTTCTATATCAATTGAAAATCTCTGTATCCCTTCTTTCTTAAGTTCAGTAGTAAAGTTAGTTATGTTCACAAAAAGTGACCCTATTCTAAAGCTCTTGTTTGTCATCAACTCATCCCCGTAATTGATATAAGCTTCAGCCATGTAATTTCCTGGCTTGTATCCCTCTGTATTAAGAGTGCCTTTGAAAGTCTTCTCCTGGCCAGAAGCCATAAGATGTGACGGGAATTGCATTGTCCCAACTCTTTCCCCAAGACCATCAATAAACAGAAGATTAACATCCACATTGATATCCTCCCTTCCCCTGTTAACAACATAGACTTCAAATGGTATGTTTTCATCAATGTTTCCGTCCCCTATTTTCAGTTCAGCCTCGGCATACTTTCCCGGATATGGGACAAAGACTTTTACAACGCCTATGACTCTTACAAGGGTACCAATAGCTCCGCCTTCATTTGGAGCTTCCTCAACACCTATAGAAATTGTATGAGGTCCCGGTTTGTCAATCGAATCGGGCAGAGTTATTGTCGCCCTGAACATCCCACTTCCCGTCAGTTCGTTAGTGCTTAATTTCACATGCTCTGCCAAATCTCCCTTCGTGAAAACAATTATCCTCTGATCAGAAAAATCAGAACTAACTTTGTAATCTATCTCAATTTTCTCCCCCGGCTTGAAATCAAGGTTAACAACAGCAGGAGAAATACCAAGAGCAGAGGAATTATTTACAAAAAAAAATAAAAACAGAAGCAAAAAAACCAATCCTCTTTTCATGAAAACAATAAGAAGCTTCCTCTTTTATATCTTATGATTACAAAGCAGTTGCAGTTGCAGTTATGATGTCACCTAATGCTCCCTTGAGGGAGTTCTCAGGGATTGTGATATTAAAGTCAATCCTTATAGCATCCGCAGCCTCATCAAACCTGAATGAGTTGCAATTCAGAAGAGTATTGCTGGTATTAGCACTATAGAAAAGGCCAAGCGCAAATCCTGAGGCATTTGTACAGGCTCCAACTTCATTGTCTGAAACATTTATGAAATATAATGACCCTGTTCCTCCAATAAAGTTAGATGCATTCTTTCCAACAGTAATATTAAGTGAAACATTGGAGTTTCCATTGTTTTCCAGTATCAGTCCTGTAGCCGCAGTCCAGTTTCCATTTGAAACGGAACCCGCACCTACTGTACTCAAATGGGCTTGGGTCTGCCCGTCATTAACTTTTCCTGAACCCCAGTTCACAACGGCAGTTGTGAAGTTTATAGATGCCTGCGTCTCAACTGTAAGGTTAGCCGTTCCTATTGCCAGTCCTGAAATTTTAGTAGTGAGGCTTGCTATAGAAAGATAAGTAAATCCTGCAGCTATAACTGAAACAACCACCGCAATAACAGCAAGGCCTAATAGCAAATTACTGTCATTCATCCGCTTCCCTCCTCATTTTCTCCTTCAACATATATCATTATTCCTCCCCCATTATCCACGCTTCTTCCTGAAACAACTTTATCAGGAATATCCAGCTTGCTTATGCTCACACTGATAAAGATCGAAGTAGCAGAGAAGAGAATAGCTAGAATCAACAAAACAGTAACTATTTTTTGAGTCTTATCCATCTTATCCTCTTTTGATTAAAAACTCATCATCTATATTTAAATCTTTCTTCTTTTTGATATATGCTTTATAAAAATAATCAAAGCTCTAAAATTTCGTAAACTCCTGATTTAGCAACCCTTATCACAACCTGGTTATCGTTGGACTCTTGATTTTCCCTCGAGCCAATTACTATCTCGTATGCATTTGGATGTAACTTATATTTTTAAACCAAATTTTGAAATGCAGGTTCAAAAGTAGTTATCATAAATGCTGTATTTTCGTAAGCGGATTTGTAGAAAGTTGTTTTAACTGCCTGTCATCTTCATGTATCCATCCAACACTTATAATCGTACTTATACAATGGCTGTTCCTCTAATTCCATTTTCGTCCTTCAAAGCAGGCTCCGCCAGACCCCAAACCAACAGCAATAAATTATACACTATACACATCTTACCGTTCCTATAACACCCTCATTACCCCACATCTACGACTGTCCAAACATCTATTTAAATATTGTTACTTTCAAGTGAACAATGGTAAAGTTTATATACCCCAAACACCTATAAAATACGTATAAAATGGTATCAAAAACGAAAAACGCATTCTTGTTATCATTAATATTAGTAGCATCCGTTGCATTTCTTGTAAGCTCGGCTGATGCAAGGGAAATCATTGTAGACCCATCCTGGATGGCTGATGGATATCCTACACTTATCAACAACATAATGGATGGAGATTCGGAAACTTTTGGCAAAGACGGGGAAACAGATGCAGTATACGGAGACACAATCAGTTTTGCCTCAGGAACCTACGAGCTTCCAATGGATAGAGTTTGGTTCGTTCTAAAAATTGATGGAGTTGATATTAAAGGAGCCGGCTGGGACAATACTATTCTGAAAGGGCCTAACGCTAACACTGGGTTTATTTTTGAGATAAAGTCAAGCAATAACACTTTCTCCGATTTAAAAATGGAAGGAAGATTCATAGGAGCGCTAATAAATGGAGAGAATTATGAAAATATTAATTTCTCTTTCCTAAAGACAAACGGGTTTGACAAGCACATCACCTGGGACAATCAATATGATGAATCCGAGACTTTAGAGCCAACAATCTGGCTTGAGAATGTTTATATGAAAGAAGGTTCCATAGGAATTCACTTTGCAGAAATAAACGGTACAAGAAGGGAAACTAAATTTTTGGGTGGCAGCCATCTGACTCTTGACGGAGTGACAGTAGTAGGAATTGACGCCCCAGTAATATGGGAGAATCAGACAGTTACAGAGATGAAGGGAAACGACCACTTCAGCGACAGCATAATAGTAAATTCACAGGCAGAGTTCTTCCCTGATACATATAATGGAATGGGTTCCCCATGGAATTTCATAGCACACGAAGTAGTTGAAGAAACGATGGCAGATAGAGGAATAGGAAAGAATAATATAGAAGATAATCCAATGCTTGACTCAAACGGAAGGCCAAGGCCGGGCTCACCTGCAATTGGAAGGCAATACAAGGACGGCTACGCAGGAGCAGTTCCTCCACACTTCACGAATGTAAGGGCAACTAAAAGATTGCCTGTAATTTCTGTACGTGAAATTGGTGGATTAATCATTCCTTTCCTGATATAAATTAATAGTAAAGATGGGATGGATAAAAAATACGATAATAATCCTAATAATTATTTGGGATATAATATTTATAGCTCTAAACCTTTGGACAGACAAAGATATACTAACAGCTATGATAGTATTAAACATAATTTTCGGGATTTGGATTATAAACAAGTTGGTAAAACAAAATTTGAAGACAAAAAATCCGGTTAAGCTAAAACTGGAAAGAAATCAAGAAAATTAAGACAAAGCCATTCCAATTTGGCTCTTCAAAGATTCAATATATCCATCTATATCCTGCCTGCTATCTCTTTCAGATGGAGCCCACAAAGCAAACTCCTTATCTGTCTTAGGATTATAAGGCCCTCTAGACATTTCAAGCATAAGAGTTGGGCCGGGAAAGATTACAGTATGATATGTCCTGTCAGGAACTTCAGCAAACATTGAATCTCCATCCCCTTTTCTGGATACATCCAAATGTTCCGTTACCCTTCCTTCAGTATCAAAATAAACAACAGTAAATCTCCCATTCAATGGCACGAGCATCTCATTTTTGCCCCTCGTAGGATGCATATGAGGCTGGACATAACTTCCCTCAACTACACCCATAAGCAATCCTCTTATGCCTTGATGTTCAGGAGGATGCAAAGCCTTATGAGCCCTTCTTCTATCTGAATTTCTTGCCTGCTCAATCAGCTCAAACAAATCTGAATCTTCAAATCTCATACAAAAGCCGGAAATTATGATTATTTAAAGATTGTGTATCTATTTCTTCAGTCTCTTTCTCAATACAAGGAACCAGGTTATATTAATCAGTATAAGAAGAACAACAGCCACAATTAAAACAAGAACTAAAGTATTTCCAAAAATTCCTTCTCCGTCAGATTCTGCAGAGATTACATAACCTACTCCTATAACTCTTATATTCCTTTCAGATACTTCAAGCTTCAAATCCTGCTGGTCCGATTTCTCTCCATACCTCAAAAAGACAGAGGCATCATAAGTTCCTTCTCTTACCCCTGCGGTATCCCAGAATGCAACCATTAAAGTCTTCTGAAGTGGAAGGATTTCATACCCTGCAGACTTGAAGTCCGCCATAACTTCCCCATCCTTATTATAAACAAGCATCTGGGCATAAGCTGTAACCTGCTGGCTCCATTTATTCTCAACAAGCATCTCAAACTTTGCTATTCCCCCAAGATTGAAATCATTGACCTCAACCTGTTCAAGCTTAAGAACTTCTTCTCCGACATTAAACTGCTGTTCTATTGTCAAAGTTTCTTCATCATAAATCAATGTAGCAACAGCCCTGTAAGTCCCCGGGGCAGAGCTTGTTTCCCACACGCCTGCAACCTCTCTTCTCTCCCCGCTAAGCAATGAAATCTCACTGCTCTGAATTGTAGCTATCTTCTCATTCACTGGGCTGTATATATCAATGGTCGCCCTGACTCTTGCTAAATCCAAATCTCCCCTATTATGAACAGGAATGACAAAATTGACCTTGCCCGGATTGGAGATTACATTCATCTGTGCCTGGGCATATTTTCCAGGGAAGGGCACATAGACATGTATCTGGGTGGCAACTCCGACTGCGGCTCCTATAAATGCATCACTTGCCTCCGATTTTTCAGGAAGCTGAATAACAACAACTTCTGCTGCATGCAGCCCCGGCTTGAGATTAGGTGGCATCGCCAAAATATATCTCAATTTCTTCTCTTTTTCTGTAGAAGCCATCTTAAATGAGACTTCTGAAACTGAAATGCTTTCGTTCAATTCCCCCTGCACAAGAACAATCAGGTTCATATCCCTGCTTTCTGAATTGACAACAGTAAACTCAACTTCTTTAATGGCATTTCTTTCAAAATCAAAAGTGCTCCTACCTGGAGTAATTCCAATTGCCAAAACATTAGAAGCTAAAAGAATAAGTGCAAAAGCAAAAATAATTAATTTCTTATTCATTCTGTCCTCCAATGAATTTAGTTCCCTTCACTTCCCTGTCTTCGTCAACCTCAAGAATTACATCTCCCGTCTTTTTTCCATCCTCATAAATATCAACATTAAGCCTCGTATTCCCTGAATTCACTAATGAATATCCGCTGCTGCTTTCCTTAAGCTTCAGACTCACTTCAGAAATAATTGTAAGCTGTCTTGTCTCTCCGGGCAGGGCCCCTTCCACTTTCCAGTAATATACCCCGGGCTTAAGATTCACAATGAGGTTGTCTTCTGCATGTATTTCTTCAGGGGAAGTAAATTCAGGGTTATCATCAATCAAAATCAGATTTGCCTTCTCAAATTCAAAAAGGATACTTCCGTTTGTAGTTTCCAGACCATCTATAGGCCCTATAACAAGAGGCTGGACATAACCTACAGCAAAAAAGACTCCAATCAAAGTCCCGACTATCAGGATGAAATCAATCCCATAAACAACTTTTTTATCTATCATTCTGTCAAACTCGCTGTAAATGTTACAGTCGAACTCCTTACATCTGCCGGCTCATCAAGAGGAACGCTTATGTTAATATCTATCTCTGCAGTGTCTGTTGCATTACTGTAATTCAATTCCACAATGGCAGTTTCTGCAGAGGTCGAAAGATTCCTGAAGAATATTCTTGATAATGCCCAGTTGAAAGACCCATTTTCAAGGGTGTAATTTGCAATTTTATACTGATAGTATCTGCTTGGATTCAATTGTTTAGCCCACAAATCAGTTGCAGAGATTGAAATATTTACAAAGACAGTCCCATCATTCTGGATAAGGAACGGCTTCGGAGAATCATCTGTAGTGTCGTAATTTCCAAGAGGGGAGACTACCCCAAATTCAACACTTCCGTTAGGAAGGGTTACATCAACCAGAGCAGTTATATTTAGGCTGTAATCAGTTGCCCACGAGCTATACTCTTCTCCATCATAAGCTCTCACAGTCCAGTTATAATAATCATTATTATCAATAAAGTACTGAAGCTCGCTCGTCAGGGTCTCTGTTGTTGAAGATATTCCTGTAATCAGCCGGTCATCATTGCCGCTTCCTGCACAAGGGCCTCCTGCAGTGTTATAGCAGGTTATGTTCAAATCAAAGCTGACAACATCCCCGTCATCATCGTTGGGAGTGCCTGTCCAGCTGAACATAGGAGTCCTGTCTGTTGTAGCAGAGCCATCAGCAGGACTTGACAGTCCAGGGATATCTGGAAGAGTGTTGAGTATGGTAACATTCCCTGTTGTGTTTGTCCATGAACTGTAATCAACCCCATCAAAAATTCTTATACCACATGTCCAGCTTTCAGTCTTTGAAGTATTTCCTGACTCCAGAACAGCGTTAAAGAAGCTGTTGTTTGCATAATTATTATTATACTCCTGTGCCAGATGCAGGGCAGAATTTTTATACCATTCAACTGATACATTCATCACATCTCCTTCCGCATCTATTAAGGTATCAAAGCAATTCAGGTCCTGCGCAGTCCTATTACTTCCGTCTGTAGAATTTATTTCTGGGCTTGGTGCTGCAGGACCCTGGTTGATTGGACCAACACCTATAGTAAACTGCCTCTGTTCGCTCTCATTTCCATTATCCCCATTATCTGTAATATTCACCTTCCAAAGGTAAGTTCCCCTCTTCAGCCTGTAGCTGTCATTTATTTCCTGATAATCTAAAGTCCTGTTATAAATCACAAGGTCGTCGATGCTTCCATTCAAACCCGAAGGAGTTCCAGCTCCTCCTGCAATCTCTCTCGAAGTACCAATCAATAAGCTCTTTGTATTTGTAGTGATGGAATAGCTTCCAGTATTCACACCGACATTCTGTCCATTGACATAGAAAGTGATTGTTGTAGCGTTCATAGTCACAGCCACATGCTGCCACTCATTTCTTATCAGTGAATTAGGGCTTCCATTTACAGGGCTATCCGAACCTGTGTCAAAATCTGTATAATTTTGCCCGTAATCAAATTTAAACCAGAACCCTTCCGATCCGCCCAAGTCGTCATCTTTTGATACAATATATCCCTTATTTCCTGTAGAATAGGGCTTTATCCATGCAGTTATTGTGATATTTGGAACATTATACAAGGAAGAATGGGCACTTTCAAGATAATCGGGTGATATGCCATCAAGCTCAAATGCTCCCCCCAGTTTCCCCGAAACAGGCCTTCCATCTCCGACTAAAGTTGCATTATTTGACAAATAGTTGAAATCTCTGACATAACTTGAGTTCTCCCCATACTCTGTGAGATTGTCAAAGTGCATCAAAAATACAGTAGATTCATCAGGAACTTTTACGGGTGATGACCAGTTATAAGTAATCTCAGTTCCGTTTGTAATCCCGGAGTTCTTGTAAATAAGCCCATGAGTATAAAAGTCGGAAGTTCCGGTCTCATTGACCCCATATATCCTGACTTCTAAAATATCCTGATACAGATCATAAACCGTTGCATTCAGTGTAATATTCAGGCTTCCCTCAAAGTATTCAGTAGAACCATTTGCGGGCGAATTCAGAACAAATGTTGGGAATGGATTTGTCAAAGTTGCAAAATCAAGTCTTAAGTTGCCTGTGACATTCCATGATTGTTCCTCATTGGAATAACCGGCTTTTGTGGCATTTATGGTGTAGTTGCCCTGATAATTTTTCGTCCCTCCTCCGGCAGTTCCGCTAACAACAAAATCACTCACATTAAGTCTTATTCCTCCTGTATTGTTGGTCAGTCCGCTATCGGTCAGTGCGTTTGTGACATTAAAGAAAGAAACATTTGCATCCAAGAGAGGGCTTGCGCTGGTATCATTCACAAAGGAATCAACATACCACTGCTTATACAGGGTTGCTCCAGGCTGGACGCTATGGGTTGTATAGTTTGAATCAAGCAGGATCATTTCCTGATCATCAAGCACAACAACACTCGCCCCTGTGGAATCGCTTAAGTTTGAGCCACTGATTGTGACATTTATGCAGTATCTGCAATAAACATTGTAATCGGTAGTGACTCCCGCTCCCTTGTTTCCTACAAAGCTTACTTTGTCCAGGACAATGTTGCTGCTTAATATCTCTATGTCAGCATTATAGGATTTGCCTACCGTATTGTTGGAGAACGTGACGCTGGTAGTATTAATTGCAAATCCTCTTCTCAAGTTTCCTTCAGTATCTCCTGTAAGAAGGATATAGGAATTTTTAATGTTCAAAACAGACCCCGTCATCGCTGCGAACCTGTAATGAAGATTATTGAATGCATTTGTCAGGTTAGAGAAATTAGCAGTGATTGCCCCTCCGCTGTTAACAAACAAATTAAACTCTCCGTCAGCAAGGTCATTTCCCATCTCAAGAGTACAGTTTTCCATTATGAGGTTTCCTCCCGAAGTGATATTGATTATAGCATTGCTTCTGTATCTGCAGTTTCTGGAAGCATCGCTTAGATTACTAAAAACTGTTGAGTCCCCGACTCTTGTAAAAATTTGGGCAGGGGTTTCTTCCGTGTTCACCACTATAGTATCATAAAGTTCTAAAGTGAGGTTAAGAACATAGTCCTGGGTTATATTCAGGCTTGTGTCGTTTGCATATCTGTATCCAACCTTTGTATGGTTAACTGTATAATTATTCCAGAATGACTTTCCATTTCCATCATCAGCATACTCCGTAAGATTGTAGAAGATAGCACCTTTCCCGTTTGTTGTCTGTGAGAATATCCTGTCATTTGTCACATTCCAAGCACTCACATTCACTCCCGGAACAAGATTGTCTGAATCGTCTCTGACTGTAGCATTGAGCCTAAACTGTCTATAGACGCTTCCCCCGGAAACAGTATAAGACTCCAGGTCAGTAGAATTTATGAGAACCAGCCTGTCCTTGACTCCTGTTGTCTTAAAGGTTATCAGGCTATCACTCACGTTAAGTGGAGAGATTATATCCGAACGCTCTATTGTTCCTCTTGAATCCACAAAAGAAGCGTGGGTCGCAGGAGCGCTAAAGTTGTATGTGTTGGAAGCATTGATTGTCGAAATAAATCCATTGCTAAGGTTCATAACTCCCTCAAGATAAAGTGCAAATTCTCCGATATGAGTTGAGTTGAAAAATATCTTACAATCTGAATCAACATTCAGCCTTCCTGTGATTGTTATATTCAAGTCAGCATCTAAGGCAGGACAAACATTGAGGCTAGGGTCGAGAGCCCTGCACTGTTCCGTATAATTCGAGCCATAGCCGAAAGTAGTAGCATTTGCCAGCAAACCAATACAGTCAGTGTTTGCATCTATCTTTATATGCTCGGGCCTGATTGTCACACTCCTCTGTTCAGTCTGATTTTTAGTTCCGACATCATTAACAACATAGCCTGTGAAAGTGTGAGATGCAAACCTCAATCCGGTAATATTGTTCTCATACTTATTCGTAGCAGCATCATACAAGTAAGAGATTTCATCACTGCTCAATGCCCTTGAAAACATCATGGCTTCATCAATCATCCCCTTGTGCTGTGAAATTCCTATGTCCAGATGGTCTTTCCCAATCCGCAAAGTAGTTGTGCTCTCTTCATCGCCAGTGATAGAGAAAGATGAATTTATGTCCAAAACACCATTAACATATAAGCTGACGTCAGTCATATTATAAACTGCAGCAACATGATGCCAGGCATTGTCACTTATTGTCTGGGTTCCTGTAACTATTGTGGGTCCTGCCCTTTCCCTTATGGAAAGACTGCTTCCTGAAATTTCAAGTACGGCACCTATTCCTGATGCCCCCTTGCTAAACATCACATCTTTTGTGCCTTCCCTTAAATAAATCCAGGCAGCCCATGTAAAGTTCTTGTGTACATCAAGACTGTCACTATCAGCAATCTCAATATAATCCCCTACACCATCAAATTCCATGCTTTTCCCGAATTTTCCTGACCTATTCTGAATAGAGTTTGCAATGAGAGTTCCATTATTTCCGTATTTGCTTAAATCAGTCACTCCTCTTGTGCCGTTAGCATAATCCATCATAAGCCATAAAACAAGGGTATCATCAAAATCTGTAAATGCATAATGCGCTCCCTGTCCCTCCCCTCCTGTTGAAAGGTTGACAAATAAAGAGTTTCCTGCAAAGCCCCCATTTGCGGGAGTAGGGGAAGTAAAGTTAATATCAGCCCCTGTTGTATTAAAGACAAAATTAACACTTTCAGTATAGTTCCTGTTCCCTGTTGTGTCATTTGCATATACCTGGAAAGTATAGCTCCCTGTACTCAAAGTAGATAAGCTGTAATTCAGCAATGTCCCTGTCCTTCCTCCATTTGAAGTGAACATAGTAGTGTTGCTTGCTCCCCCATCCAGGCTATATTCAGCATCTCCGTTCTCATTCAAGCTCACAGTGAAGTTGATAGGAAGGTCTGTTGAATAATAATTATCGCCTGCCTTTGGAACATTGATTGTCACATCTGGAGGGGAAGCATCGCCTGCAACAGAAGACCATCCTGTAAATGTGATGTTCCCGACAAGAAGAGGCGAATAAAACCTATTTACATCAGGATGAAATATAATCCTAACAGAAAGATTTGTAGGCGTACCGATTGGAATATCGCTTGCATTTCCTCCTGTGACTTGGAATTCAGGACCGTAAGCATAAGCTCCCGCAGTGCTGTTCGCAACTCTTACAGTGAAATTGACAACAGGGAAGTTAAGACTTTCAGTAAGGCTTATGTTCAGCTTGTCCTCTGTTCCGTCTGTTGAGACATTTATCCCCTCGAATGTCTGCTCACCAAGATGCTTAAATCTTGGAGAAGTATTTTGATAAATTGCCTGTCCCTCATCAAAGTTAAGTGACTCATTAAAGATTAAGACCTCATCGATGCTCCCATTCCATGGAGCCGCGCTTGAGCCATCATTCAAATCACCTATTGCAGGGCCAACGCTGTTGCTTCCAAAATCAAGTCCTCCATAAATAGAGCTTGCATCAACGGAAGAATCAAGCTGGCAAGTAGCCTTCTTGTCTCCTGCTCCATTGTATCCTCCTGCAACAAAATGCCATTGATTGTCTCTTATTGAGTCCAGAATGCATCTCACAAAAGAATTTCCCCTTCTTATAACAAAAGTAAGGTTTCCGTTAGGGTCCGTATAAAGAGCCCAACCTCTGTTTGTCCCAAGGTTGTAATCAGAGATTATCATTCTATCTACGGCAGATGAAGTGTCTGTTCTCACCCACGCAGAAACACTGAAATTCCTGTTCAATCCAAATTCATCAACTTTTGTTCCTGTCAGCGAAATCCTGTCCCCACCTTTTCCGTCAAAAAAGAAATAGTCTCCATATACCCCATCTTCCTGGTATTTTGCGTTTCCCACCGGGGTCCCATCGCTGTTATAAGATGAATAATCATAGACCTTGGTTGTTGAAGTATTTGTATCAAAGGGGATATACAAAAACAGGTCATTATAAGGAGAGTTTGTTGTCCTGTTGTCAATGCTTATATGAGTGAAATTATTCTGGGCAGTAACATTTTCCAATATCCCAAAAACAGAGACATCATCTATTGTATATGTACTGAATCCTGTAACATTGAAGATGACAGTTCCTGCATTCAGAGAGGTGAAGTTCCAGCAATCCTCGCAAATGACTCCATCTTTTAAAATAGCAGGATTTTTATAGCTTGTCGGAACATTGTAAAGCGTAACATTTGCCGGCTTATCAAGCCCTGGATTATCTCCCGTCTTTAAATAGACAACACTATTCTCTATCTGTATATGGTCATCTAAAGACTCTCCAGAACCACTAATGGCTTCCAGAAAATGTATTCTTCCTTTTCCGCTAATCTTGTAATCAAGCTTTAATCCGGAGGCATTAATTGAATAATTAGTGACAACAACATCTATCAGGGAAACTTCTTCATCACCTGAAAAGTCAACAAAATCAATACCTTCAACATCCGGGTCCTCAATATCTGAATAAAGGACATTAGTATCTATAATAGTATTGTTCGTTGAGTGAAATTTCAATTCAAAGGCTTTCTTTCCTGAAGCAGGATAAATAGTACTGTTTGCCAGAGTATTATGGGAGCTATCAAGCAAGTATACTCCTCTGCCTGTGCTCAAATCAACAGTTATATTCTCAGCAAGAGAATTGTTTGTTCTGTTCAGAAATAGTCCAACGCCATAATTGCTTATGTTTATGTTCCTGACAGTCACATTCGTTAGTCCCGAAACAAGTATTCCTACGTCCTGTATTCCTCCATCTCCTGTGATTGTCTTTCCATTTCCATCAATAACTATATCGTTTCCTTTCACCTCAAGGCAATTTCCCGGCCCTGAGAAATTATTATTAAGAGTGTATCTTCCTGCATTGGTGATATTCCCGCAAGAGTTTATTCTTGTGTTATCAACACTGAAAATGGTGCTTTCAGTATAGTTCCTGTTTCCTGATGTGTCATTTGCATACACCTGGAAAGTATAGCTCCCTGTAGGCATTGACTCATTTGTGAATGTATAATATACGTTGTCTGTTGTCGACATTGTTATATTCGTGGCTCCTCCGTCGAAAGAATAAAGGACGGTGTCCCCTGTTTCACTTAAAGACACATTAAATATCAGAGGAAAGTCGGTGGCATTATAAGTCGCATTCTCAGGAGTTACAATTGTGACACCAGGGGAAATCGTATCGGTAGCTTGATAGGTTGTTATATTGATATTGTCCAAAAGACATCTCTCATTATTAGCATTATTGTTACATCCAAACCTGATTTGAACAGTGGATGTCAGAGTGATGAAGTCCTGCAGAGAAAAGTTCTTCGTTCCATCAGGCTCTGCAGGCTCAATCTGGATTAACTGCACATAGCTGCCTGTTCCATTGTATACATAAGCCCTGAGAAATTCTCCTGATTCCATATTTCTTGTTGCAAAATCAAAAGTCAGATTCACAGAGGTCTCCCCGCTTAAATCTACTGCAGGAGAACTCATAATTCTTTCTGCCCCACCAAGATTCTTAGCCTCACAAAGTCCTACGGTTGCCCCGCTTCCCGCAAACCAAAGGCCAGAAGGGAGGATTGTCCACTCACTCAAATCAGTGCAATCCTCAAAGAATTTTGGAACCGGGTCAACAATGTGGTCAATCTGAACATCTCCGCTTACAATTTTTATATCAAAAGTATCCTGCTCTCCAACAAGACTTAATAGGGAAAAGACTGTGTAATCACCGGAAACAACAGAAGCAGATGCAATTAAATCCACACCATCCTTCTCGTAAATTTCAATGCTTGGATTAGCCCTTGTCTTTCTTGCATATATTTTTATGTCCCTTTCAGAAGTAAGGTTTGCCTCAAAATAAGCCCTCACATATTCACTCTCGCTGATTGTCTCGCTCCATACTCCGTCAAATGCATAGGTTTCATTATAAACATCAGAGACAAACTGCCTGCTTGAATCCAAGTGCTCCGCATTAGTTATAACAATTATATCAAAAGTCTGATTGCTCAAATGAGGAGCAACAAATTCAAGATAATCATAAACTCCATTATCATCCAAATCAGAAACAAGGCTCGCATCCAAATAAGTATCATTCTCCTGCCAGTATATCCTTATCTTACTAGGATTCCTTATTCCAAGGCTTTCATTCAATTCAGAGGATATGAGGACATTCTGGTAATGCACATCATCAGGCCCTGTAACTCTTATCCTCTTCCCTCTATCCAGCTCTTCTTCAACAGCTACTGGAGCTTCAGTGTAATACTCTATTTCAACAGCATCCTCTGTTTCATTAAGGTCAACAATAACCTCATTCACATCTTCAGAAATAATGAATCCTGTGAATGTGAATATCCTCTCAATGAATTTCATTATCTTGCTCTGTTTTTCAAGCTCCAAATCTGCTGTCACCTCTCCGGTTATTCCAACATTTATACTAAAACTCTCGCTCCCTTCCTCAATTTCAGACTCATTGTCAGGAAAATTTCCCTTCTCCTCTTCAGATTCATTTCCTAAAATGTTTTGCTCTCCTGAATTTATCTCCTCCTCATTATCTTCTGCCTCTTCTAACCCTCCATTTCTATTTTCCCTATCCTTCTTCTCATCCAATTTTCTTATAGAAACATTTTCAGCGCCAGCAGGGATCTCAACACTGACTGTGGCAGGCCCTTCCTGCAAATCAATTCTCTTCTTCCACTTGACAGGCTGCCCAAGAACCGCGCCATATTGAGTGATATTAACAGTGATATTGCTATCTATAATTGTCTGATTTGCTAATGTTTCATTGGTAAATGTCTCGTTGAATGTTGCATTGATTATCTCCCCTATTGATTCATTTATAGATTCGTTAATTATTGATTCGTTTTTTTCAATAATGGGCTCTCCTGCAGATTCATTTGTTTCCTCAACTTCCGGCTCTACAACTGAAATATCTTTTTCAGCTTCAACAATCACATTATCCTGATAAACAAGTTTCACGGAAAGCAATGAATCGTTCAAAGCCATAAGCCCGAATTCAGAAAGATCAATAGAAATCTTTTTCTTTTCATTTCCAAGAAAATCTTCCCCGAATCCTTCCTCTTCCACAGAATATCCGGTACTGATTTCTGCAACTCCATTTCTAACCTTCAATTTGACAAGATTATCATCTGCCTTCTCTCCCTCGACCTCTACACTGCCCTTAACTATCTTGGCATCCCTGTCTCCAACCTCATACTCGAAGCTTTTTTCCTTTGTAACCTTTCCATAAATAAACCCTTCAGACGTGACCTCTCCGGTAATCCCGGCATCTCCCGATTCTGCAGGCGGTTCACTTGATTCTCCGGGCTCTTCGGCTGTTTCTTCAGTCTGGCTCTCCGGGCTCTCTGCAGGCATTTCCTCCTCAACAGTTCCTTCAGGCTCTTCTATTGTTCCTTCAGGCTCTTCCGTTGTCCCCTCATTTCCTGGTTCTTCACCGTTTTCTTCTTCAACAGTTCCTTCAGGTTCGACAGGCTGTTCATCTGAATTTTCAGAGCTTTCCTGCCCATCCGAACCTCCTTCGCCCTCTCCAAAATCAGTAGCAGTTTCTTCCGTTTCTTCAGAAGGTTCTTCAGACTTATCAGAAATCTTAATCTCAAATTCAACTTCAGGATAAACCTCTCTCTTTCCTATCAATCCATAACCTTCTCCCTCACCCGAAATTTCCAGGTTTTCCACATAAAACTCTCCCTGTATAGAATCGGAATCAACTAAATCAGAAAGGAAGAATTCCTTTTCCACACCATTGAAAATAACAACTATTTTAGAGCCAGCCGGAATCAACTCTCCGGCCATTACATTCAAGTTAAGAGCTCCTGTAATTTCTTCTCCTGGGTTGTAATTTGATTTTACATCAAGAGTAACTCTTCCCGTAAAAGTTGTAAAGTAAAAAAAAGAAAGTAAGAGAACTACAATAATTCCAAGAAAAATAAAAGGCACAAAAAAGTTTTTACTTTTTACAGGAAGTTCACTCCCAAGATAAGTTGTGACAACCTTTCCATCAACCCTTTTTGTTTCATAATAATACGGACCAAACCTCTTCCCGTTTTTGTAAGTATACTTCTTGTGAACCATCCTCTTTTTTAGTGTAGGAGAACCTCTCTTTTCTCTCTATATAGGAGAAAATTATGATTTATAAGCATTTCTCTACAACAATTTTACAGATAAAAGGTTCTCTTACAAGCTTAGAAAGTAAATATCCAGTTATTTTCAGAAAACCCGAGGGGATCTATACAGTTTGGATTGCTCAAGTTCTGCCTTATGTTGTTCCCTGTGCCACAATCAGGATGGAAAACTATGCAATCAGAATCATCCAAATCAACCGAACCATCCTCATCGTTGTCCAGCCCATCAGAGCATTGCCTTAATCCAGGGTAAGGGGGAATATCCCATCCAAGATTATAATTATTATTTCCTGTTCCTGTAACAAAACTAAATGCATCTCCCTGCCTTCTTACCCTGCTAAAATCTTTAGACAAGCCGGAGAAATAGCTGTAATTTGCGATTTGGTTAAGCTGATAGCAATTCTGTGCATTAGACCCACAAGTTTTCAAAGAAGTCTGTAATAAATTCATTCCGGGAGAAGGATTCCAGTTACCCCATGTAATCGCATCAAAACCTGCATGGAAAGCAACTGCCTGCGCCGCCTTTACGTTATAACCATGCAAGCCATAGCTATAATTGAATATGGGCACAGCAAATTCTGTTGAAATCAGGCCCTTATTGCTTATCCCGTTAACTCTCCACGTGTCCCTCACAAAATTAGCAACGTACCTTGCCTCTTCGGGATTCTGGAAATATATGTGGGCATCAAAATAATCATAGAATGGAGATCCATTTACCATAGCTCTTCTAAATGATTCAACTGTATTTTGTCCGACATCTTCCTGCCTGATAATGCTTATGCCGTTCCTCCTTCCTAAAACAGGATTATAATATTGTCCGTCATAAATCCAGCCATCTTCATTATATCCTGCCCCTAATGTAAACGCAGGAGTGCCCGAAACAGCAAAGGCAACAACAGGCAAAGAAGGAGCTATTTCCTTGATTGCATTATAGCTGACATTTTGAAGGCTTAAAATTGCTTCATCTCTCTGATTGCTGTTCCATCTTCCATAACTCCCATTTACCTCGAACTGATGCCCCCATTCATTCCCTACCTGTATCGCCGCAAGAACTCCTGCATGCTCCGGACTTGGATTTACGTAGTATCTGTCTGCAAAAGCCTGTAAATAATCTGTCCACTCAGTTATATTTTTTGGATATGAATCAGGTTCAAAGAGTGTTCTTCCACCTATATTGAATCCAACTTCTGACTTATTTGGATGATTAGCTCTTAAGGTTAGAATAACTTTTAGGTTTCCAGATTTATATTCTGCCATCTTTGCATCCATGGTAGAAAAGTCCAACTCTCCTTCCCCAGTTGGGCCATACATTGTGTACCACTGAATCAAATCCCTTCCAAAAGAAGCTTCTGAATTTTTTGCATTAGCATAGTCGCTTCCTATAATTCTGACTCCTGCGGATGGAATCTTGTCGATATTTCCGGGAATAAGTCCAAATCTCGTTCTTGTGCAGGTCTCCAAATCAAAATCAGACAGCTCAACAACATTTATCCCAAAGTCAGCACATGAAGACAGTTGTCCTTGGCAGTCCTGTGGGCAAGTCAACTCATTTTCTCCTGGCTCGCATATTCCATTCCCGCACTCAAATGATAGAGTCCCTTCAGGCTCGCATCTCACAGGAAGGTCGTCAAACTGGCATGCCTGCCCTGAATCCAGGATGGCTGTGGCTTTCACATTTTCCGGAATAATCGAAAACAAAGAAATAGAGAACCTGACTGATGAAGAGCCAAACTCCCCTGGAATGCTTCCTTCTCCCTGATTCAATGAAAAAACATTATCAGGAAACTGGAATACAAGATTGTCTATTGCCTGGCTTCCTGGACCTCTGCTTACAAGAACCTCAACATCTGTCTCATTATAAAAGCAAGATTCAGCTTCCAGATTCAAATCCGTGCATGAGACAAATCTGTTATACTCCCCTCCATCTCCCCCTTTTCCAAGAATATCAACAATCGCAGGCTGCACAAAAAGCCAGATGATTGAAATCCCTATGATTGATATGAGGATAATAAGAATTACAGTGATTATTCCGGACAGTGTGAAAGCCACAGCCATCCTGGATTCAGGGCAGGCATGCCAGTTTGACGACCTTCCTGTGAGATGCGAGCCTGAAGGGACTCTATCATTTGAGTGCGGGAATGGAATATGCGAGCCAGGAGAAAATGAGTTGACTTGCCCACAGGACTGCCAAGGACAACTGTCTTCATGTGCTGACTTTGGGATAAATGTTGTTGAGCTGTCTGATTTTGATTTGGAGACCTGCACAAGAACGAGATTTGGACTTATTCCCGGAAATATCGACAAGATTCCATCCGCAGGAGTCAGAATTATAGGAAGCGACTATGCTAATGCAAAAAATTCAGAAGCTTCTTTTGGAAGGGATTTGATTCAGTGGTACACAATGTATGGCCCAACTGGGGAAGGAGAGTTGGACTTTTCTACCATGGATGCAAAGATGGCAGAATATAAATCTGGAA
>MNVZ01000001.1 GCA_001872315.1 Candidatus Pacearchaeota archaeon CG1_02_39_14
CTTGGAATTGTAATCGGTGTCTTTTGCGCACTGGCTTTTTCTTTTATATCCCTTAAGGAAATTATTTCTGAAAAAAGAAAAAAGTCGGAGACCCCTAAAATCTATTCCTACACTAAGCCCGTTTTCATCTCGATGTTTAGTATCGTTCTCTTTATGAGCCTGGACATAATCCTTGCTAAGATTTACTTTAGCCCTGAAATGGTTGGAGCTTATGCAATCTCATCTACAATAGCAAAAATAATTTTCATAGGGGCCCAGCCCATAAGTAAGGCTATGTTTCCTTTCTCTTCCGGAGCAAAGAGGGAAAAGGATTCAAAGAGAGCATTTACGGAATCTATAATTTTCATAAGCGTGCTAATCCTGGTTTTCCTTGCGATTATGCTCATTTTTCCAAATATAGTTATCAGGCTTTATGCCGGCAGGTTTATACCTGAATCAGCAAGTATCCTATTCTACCTGTCTCTCGCCATGGGCCTGCTCTCACTCGCAAATCTGACAATTCTTTACAACCTCTCTCTTGGAAAAACCAAAGGATATTGGAAGCTCCTCATATTCGTAGCCCTGGAGGTAATTCTTTTAAGCCTCTTCAACGATACCCTTCTTGAGTTCTCTTTTGCCCTTATTACGGCAACCGTAACCTTTTTATGGGGTTCTATTGTACTTCTTAAGGAGTAAAATGAAGGTTTCAATAGTAATTCCCGCAAGGAACGAGGAGAGAAGAATAGGTAGAACTCTCTCTGAATACTCCGAGTATCTGGAAAAGGCAAAAAAAGACGGAATTGATTATGAAATTCTTGTTATGGTTAATAATACTACAGACAATACAAGAGAGATAATCAAAGAAGTAATGAGAAAAAACAAGAGAATTGGGTATATAGACCTCCCCGGAAGAGGGAAAAGGTATGCAATTTTAGAGGGCTTTAAAGAATCTCTTAACCGAAAAAATGAGTTTATAGGCTTTGTAGATGCAGATATGGCAACCCCTCCTGAATCATTCTATGAACTAATAAAGGGGATAGGTGAGCATGATGCAAGTATTGCCTCCAGAGCCCACCCGAAATCGGTAGTGAATACCTCCTGGAAGAGGAAGATATTCAGCAAAGGGTTTAATTTTGGTGTGAGGTCAACATTGCAGATGCCTTACAAAGACACACAGTGCGGCGCCAAGCTATTCAGAAGAGAAGCGGTTGAAAACATACTAAGAAATCCCCCTTACTCACAATGGGCTTTTGATGTTGAAATTCTTTATAACTTAAGAAAAGCAGGATTCAGGATAAAGGAAATCCCTACAATTTGGAACGACCAAGCCGATTCCACTTTAAGCCTTAAGAAGGTCCCTATCCAGATGTTTTTCTCTGTTATAAGACTTAACTTATTAAGATCCCCATTGAAACATTTAGTAAGGCTTTATGATAAAATGCCAGAAAGGGTAAAGATACACCATGCCGGATAAAAAGATGAGGATGAAAAATCCAAAGATATCCTTTCTTATGACTGCACACAATGAGGAAAGGATTATAAGAAAAGCACTTGACAACCTTCTTAGAATCCCTTATGGAAATTATGAGACTATAATCGGGCTTGATGGCTGCACAGACAGCACGGAGAAGATTGTCCTGGAATATGAAAAAAAATCAAAGAAGTTCAGGCATTTTAATTTAAATTTGAGAAGCGGCAAGCCTGCAGTAATAAACAAGATAATTAACTATGCTAAAGGAGAAATAATAATAATTCACGACGCTGACTGGATTTTTTCTGTAAAAGACAAGGAATCTCTTGAAAGATTTCTCGGAGTTTTTAAAAATAAAAAAGTTGGGGGGATAGCTGAATCTTTTCCTATAGAGTGGAGTAAAGAAAACCTGCAGAGGTCAAATCTTGGTTACAGGATTGTTGCCCATACCCACAATTACTGGTTCAGTTATCAAAGGGAGAAACTTGCTTACAAAAGAGACGGGGTTTTATTTGCTAAGGCCCCAAAAATGTTTCTGACAAATATATTCAGGAAGGGGCTTTATAGGAAAAACGTTTCTCTTGGAGATGACTTCGAAAGAACAAAGAATATAATGGATTCTGGCTACGATATTGTTCTCTTCCCGTCTGCTGAAACTCCCAGAATGATTTCTTCTTACAGCAAAATTTCGCTTCCTGATTTGATAAAGCAGAAAATAAGAACCGCTGTGGCAAGAAAACAGCTTAAAACATCTTTAAATTCTGAAGTTGGGCTCTTTAGTTATTATTTGCCTGCAAACCTCTACATCCTTAGAAAGTCTTTTGCAGACGGGATTCTTAAAGGATTATATGCGGCGACATGGATAGGGATTAACGCTTTTGCTGAAATTGCATCAAAATTCTCAAAGCTTAACACTAAAGAAGGCTGGAAGTTAAGAGCGAAAAGACAATAGTTTATTCACTTCCTTCAAAAACCCTTTTTTTATCTCTGAATATGAGAATCTTTTTGCGTTGTTTATTATTTTTAATCTGTTCCTGCTTTTCAGATTATTATCCAAAATCGTATCTATTTTTTTAGCATAACCCTTAAGATCATAAGGCTTAGCATGATATCCTGTAATTCCGTCTATAACTTGTTCTGTAGGCCCGGCACCGTCACCCCAGACAACTACAGGAGTACCACAGGCCATGCTCTCTGCCGGGACTAACCCGAAATCTTCCCCAGGAGTTGGAAATGCGAAAACAAGAGCATTTGTGTAATAATCTTTTATTTCTTCAGTGTTCAATCTTCCCAAAAATTTGAGGGTTATCTTGTTCTTATGCGCCCTATCTTCTAAAATGTTTTTATACGAATCCTCGACGGATCCAGCCAAAAAGAGCGGAACTTTGTTTTCCATATATTGCATAGCGTCTATAAGGAGCTCATATTTCTTGTCAGGAATGATTCTGCTTGAGCTGAAAATGAATTTTTCCTTCATTTTTTTCTTTGAAGGGGAATTAAATCTCGGATCTAAGGGAGGATAGCTGACTATTGAATTTATCCTATACAACTTGTCCAGTCTCTTTTTTGTAAATTCGCTGTTTGCGAATCTTAAATCATTCTTTTTTACTAATCTTTTATCTAATCTAGTCAGCCAGCCTGATAAAAATGGAGATGCTATGACTGACACCCATCTTTTAATTCCTTGAGTTCCTGAAGCCCATTCTATCCTCTCGCTCCAGGGCATATGGTAGGCATGCAAAAAATGATTCATGTAATTTATTTTCTTAGCTTTCTTATTCCTTACCAAAAAATTAGTAGGGAAGCTATAAACCAAGAAAGCGTCCGGATTGTAATCTTTTAGTTTATGGAATCCCAAAGCGCATTGAGCCAAATTAATTATTTCAAATTTAGTATGTATCTTTGGAATTGCTTCCACTTTTAATCCTGCAAACGGCAGTTCTTTAAGGATTTTAGGATTTAGATGGCAGGTTAAAATCTTTACCTCGTAGCCTTCATCCTTGAGCATGTTTGCATGGTTTATCAGCTCCCTCTCCAGGCCTCCCTGCTCCGAGAGAAATTCATAGAATAAATAGACTTTTTTAGGCATCTTCCTAACTCTTATTGTGCTCTCTTGTCCAGTCCAGAATCCTCTTAATTCCTTCATCAACAGATACTTTTGGCTCCCAACCGAGCATATCTTTTAGTTTTTGGATGTCTGCATAGAAAACCTTCTGGTCTGCAGGGCGCCACGGACCAAATTCTGGATTGATTCCAAGTTTCTCACATAATTCTAAAAGAGAAATCGTATTGGCATGGCCTCCTCCAACACTAAATGCTTCTCCCTTTAGGGATTCATCGCCACTTAGAAGCTTTTGCCCCTGTAAGATAAGCAAATCCACGACATCATCTGAATAGAGCAAATCTCTTATCTGCTTTCCATCACCAAATATTGTAGTCGGCTTTCCATCAAGCTTTTGCTTTACAAAATAACTCACCCATCCCTGGTCCATGATTCCGTACTGATTTTCTCCGTACATACAGGAGCACCTGTTTACAACCCCCCCAAATTCTCTTACATAAATGTCTCCTACTAACTTTGAGCATCCGTAAGGAGTATGTTTTTTTGCATCAATTGGAAAATCAGCGCTGATGCCTTTGCCTGCCAGCTCACCGTCAAAGTCATATCTTTTCTCAAATTCTTTTAATGGGACTTTGTTAACATTGTCTCCATAGACTTTATTTGTTGAAGCGTAGATTAGAGGAATTTTATGCTCATAGCAGGTTTTTGCTATATTGAATGTTCCCTCCGCATTTATCTTGAAATCGCTTACCGGGCTTATAACACTCTTGGTAACTGCTACCTGGGCTGCAAAATGATAAACTATGTCCGGCTTTTCTTTTATTATTACTGAAGGAGCATCATTTATCTCAACTTCATAGTTATTTATGAAAGGGAATTCTTTTTTTAATTTTTCATAATTTATCTCTGAACCCCTTCTGGAAAGATTGTCACATAGAACAACGCTTGCTCCAGATTTAAGAAATCTTCTTGCTAAATTTGAGCCTAAAAATCCTGCTCCTCCTGTAATTAGAACCTTCATTCTTTTACCTCACAATAACGCTTTAAAAAGATTATTATCCTGGCTAATCCAAGGATTTCTCCTTTCTTGCAAGGATTACAAAGTGGGATGCAAGTCTTGGAAATGAATTAAATATTTTATCCAGAGGCCAAATTTTTTTTGGGAATCCTTCATCATATATCGCCCCTTTTGATTCAACTATCCTGAATCCGTGCATTTCCAGGAGGTCTTTCAGGCCTGCATAGGTAAATATCCTTATATGCCCAACCGGCTGAGGCTCTTTCTTGAACCTTTTAAGGAATCCACTCCCAACAAATTTTGACTTTGTTGATGGCTCTAAAAACAGGGGTTGCACGCCGAATAGCATTAAAATCCTGTTGTACCAAGCACATAGGTTTGGGGTGGTTATCAGAAGGTATCCTCCTTTCTTCAGGGATGAATTCATCTGCTCCAAAAAATAATCCGGATTGTATAGGTGTTCTATTACTTCTCCAGCGTATGCGAAGTCAAAGGATTCTTTTTTCAGATTCGTTCCCTTTTCAAAATCAACCCTTTCGGCATCTAATCCTCTCCTTTTTGCTTCGTCAACCTCCCTCTTTGAATAATCTAGGCCCTTCAGCTTCATCCCTGCAAACTTTTTTTTCAAAACTAAAAGAAAATCCCCATTGCCGCAGCCGGCATCCAGAAAGCTTCCTTCTTTCTTTGCCCGCCTCTTTATCAAATCCAAGGACTTGACTTCCCTATCAAGAAGAAATCTTTTCTTTTCCCTTTTCTTATTCCAATAATCGTAATAGTCTATTGTTTCCATTAAATGCGAGAGATAAAGGGCTTATAAATTTAATTCTATTAGGATGAAACTTATCTTATTATCTCATAAATAAAGACATCTCTCTTTATATCCACAAGCTTGAAAGTTATATCTCCATATGAAACCTCTTCTTTTATGTCCTGCTCGCCTGTCACGAAGTTTACTCTTGTGTCTGTCAGGAGAATTTCCCATCCTGCGATGGCCCCATTGCTTGTATATGTCCTGACCATCCAATCCGGATGCCCTGGCTCGGAGAAAGATATCAGAAGATATTTTGCATCAGGGTTATTTTCAAGTCCCTGCAAGAATTGCTCTGGAGGATACTTGTTGCCCTCTGCTCCTGCAATCTGCTCTGGCTGGAGAACCTTTCTTTCTGAATAGTAAATTACCTGCGGGACCGGCTGGCTTACTATGATATCATTTTCTCCTGAAATCTCCTTAAGCAGAAGTCCTGCTTCCCTTGTTCCTTCAAAAGAATCTATTTTGGCCTTAACTGCCATGTCTGCCCTTATTATCTGCCCATAACCGCCAAGCCCGAGGAGGATAATGAGAGCAATCACCCCGATGTGCTTGCCATATTTTCCAAGATAATCAGAGATCAGAACAGAGGCCCTTGATATGCATATGAAAGAGGCAAGCAGAAGAGGGAAATACCATCTAGACTCTCCAAATATATTTTGAGTCCTTAAGACAAATATGAAATAGGAGAGAATTATTATCAGGGAGATAATTGAAAATAGATCGCTTCTTACACTTTCATCCTTTGTCGTTTTTATATGGCCTGTATACATTAAGGTCCTAAGGATGATATAAATGAAACCTACCCAGAAGAGATAGAATAGAACGTCTGTCCAGATATTGCCAAAAAAGAAGTAAGACTTGAAAACATCAAATGGAAGAAAGTTTATTGGTTTGTCGACATGCGTATAAGTTGAAGCAACGTCCCCTATGCCGGATGTGAAAATAAGCTTTTCAGATATGAAAAACATGACCGCAAAAACCCCGAGACCTATCCAGTTGAACTTGTCTTTTATCAAATCCTTCCAGTTTTTTGTTAAGAGCATATAAACCAGAATGAAGAAACCGAAAAGAGAGTATCCTCTTCTTATCATGTAGGTCAGGGTGATAAAGAATACTGCTAGAGGAATTGCCCATTTTGCCTCAATTTTTCCAAATATTTTTTCCTTTTTCTCGTACCCCTGCCAGAACACGTAAATTGCAAGAAAAGCAGTCAGGAGGGCAGGAGCTTCAAGGTGGAATTTCATTGAGTTGAAGATAATGTCCCAGAAAACAGCCATGATGAAAGAAGCAACTAAGGCGATTCTCTTATCTGAATACATTTTTAGAACTATAAAATAGGTAAGGACTATCAGAAGGACTGATGGGATTAGTTCAAGAGTAAATTTTGCCACCGCTTCAGAGAGATTAAGAACAAAAAACAGGGCTACGAAATAAGGGAAGATAGAGTTATGCTGCTCTGTTATAATCCAGTCTGAATTCAGCCCGGCCAGATTCTTGGCGTAAGCAAGATAGTCTGCTTCGTCCCACCATAGGGGCTGATTATATGTGAGGGAAAAGTAATATAGCCTTATAGCTATCCCAAGTATCAGGATGAGGAGAAAAGTCTTGTTGTCTTTTATCCATGAAATCAGCGCTTTTTTTCTCTTTTCCATTGAGCTTTTCGCCATCAGCAAGAAAGAAGAAATGTGTATTTAATCCTTTTTATCAAAACCAAGAACTGCCTCGGCAACATCTTCTGCAGATATGCTATTGATTAAATCCTCCGAGTACTGATCCATTCTTTCAGGAAAAAATTCGTACAATTTTGGAGAAATTATTTTTTTCAGCAGTCCGTGGCCTTCAACCTCATCAGGGGATGTGCAGAAGAAAAGAGAGATAGTTGGCTTGCCGAGAGCTAAGCTTACATGCAAAGCAAAACTATCTGAACAGACAACTTTATCGCATACATCAAGAAGAGAAGCGAATTCCTTATTGGAGTTTTCAGGATTGTTTGAGTAAACCATAAGGCCTTCTCCGAGCAGTTCTTCTTTTAGCGCTTTATGGCCTTCAACCTCATCAGGCCCGCCGAAGAGTATTATCTCGTATCCTTCTGTTTTCATTCTCCTGATGAACTCTTTTATTTTCTGCGTTGACCACGCCTTTGACGGCCACCTTGGGCCAGCACCCATGTGGATTCCAATTATTTTCCTGCCTGAAAGATTATTTGAGCTAAGGAAGCTGGCGGCGTAATCCCTCTCCTTCTCTTCCAGAAAGATCTCTGACCTGTATCCTTCATAAGGAATTTCTGCAAGGCCAAACATCATCTCCTCATATGTTTTTTTATTGCTTTTTTTCAGCTCATCATCAAAAATTGTATTCAGGTAATATTCGGCCTCAAGATTAAAGGCGCTTATGAATCCATCTTCGAAGCAGAATCCGTACTTTTTATGAGCTGTTATTTCCCCTGCCAGGTTAGTTGCTTCTCTTTCTATGTCAAAGTTGTAAAGCAGATCGAAAGAATCTTCAACTTTCAGAGGGATGGTTAAAACCCTGCTTATGTGCGGATTATTGTCTATAAGGTCAGATATATTTTCCTTTGTTATCCAGGTTATTTCTGATTCGGGATATTTTTTCTTCAGAGCAGGGAGAATTGAGAGCGTTCTGACTACATCCCCTTTTGCCCCAAGTTTTATTATTGCAATTTTCATAGAAATCTTAAAAAGGGATGTTTTTTAAAGTTAAGCATGGCAAAAAAAGCGTACTCTTTTCTAAAAAAGGCTCAATTATATGCCCTTTACAAAAAAGAATTTAAACTTTTAATCTTAAAGTTTTTTCGGTAGCTTTACAATAAT
>MNVZ01000030.1 GCA_001872315.1 Candidatus Pacearchaeota archaeon CG1_02_39_14
TCGCATCGAACTTGAACCAATATCGCTCGCCTATCCCTTTCAGAAGCTCCTTTACATATTCAACTGGAACTTTTTCAAGAAGGAGCTTCTTGCGATATTTGAGCACAAACACCATATGGTAGCGAATGCGATAGGTGCAATGTGATGCTCGCTCAAGCTCAATACTCATTGAAGAGCGATGGTTAGAAAGTAGTTAAGCTTGACGCCCAGCCACAGCAAGCTGTGGGGTAAAACGATTTAATTTAAGTGGCTTTCCAATCTCCCTAGGGTTCTCTCTTAGTCTTTTAAGCTTCTTATCTCCCTCAATTTGCAGAGACTTGTCGAGTTTTCTATAATCCCTGACAAATTGTTTATCAAATAACAGCTTATACATCTAATAAATAACAGGCCTATATATTTATATAATTCCCTCCCAAATTATTTTTATGTCGAAATTAGAGATAAAAATCAAGAAACTGCATCCTGAAGCTAAAATCCCTATACACGCAACCCAGGAAGCAGCAGGATTTGACATCTATTCCCTGCAAGATACAATCCTAGAGCCGGGAGAAACAACAAAAGTCCCAACCGGCATCGCCTTTGAGATTCCCCTTGGTTATTACGTCAGGATAGAAGACCGCTCTGGCATGGCCATAAAAGGAATCCATAAAGTGGCAGGCATAGTTGATTCTGATTATCGCGGAGAAGTCTGTATAGTATTAATTAACACAACTAAAAACCCTTACAAGATAGAAAAGCACGACCGCATCGCCCAGGGAATTCTAACGCCGGTTCATCAGGCAATATTTACAGAATCACAGGAATTATCAAGCACAGAAAGGGGAGAAGGCGGATTCCACTCTACAGGGAAGAGATGATTAACTTCTAAAGCCCAATTTCGAAGGAGTTCGTTAAAAGTCTGTTATGTTTAATTAAGTTTAAGCCCTAAAGTTTTTTATATAAATAAAACATATCAATGATAATGGTAAAATATATTCACTCAATAAACCTTGATAATTGGCATGTTTGTTGGAATCTATCTTTAAAAGGCATTCTAATTTCTCCTAAACTATTCTTAAAATATAATCCTGAATTTGTAATAAAAAATACAGAATCACTAATTTCTGAGATTACCTCAACCCCTACACCAACAGGAATAATTATTTTAACAAACAAGAATCAAGATAGAGTTCAAGTTGAAATTGAATTTGAGAAAATAAGACAAGAAAAATACTCCCACTTACCTAGCCGATTTAATTGTTTGTGGGTTGCTGAAAATTCAGAATCTGGCAATAAATTAATTGAAAATATGTTTAATTCAAGTGAAGAAAGAAGAACCCTGCCAGTTGAAATTTTACCACAATCGAAAATTCATAAAACAGATAAACGTTGGTATGAAAAATATTACTCTAACAACAATAAAGAGTTCATAGATAATTATTGGCTAGGAAAAGAATATAATTCAAAGGCAAGATGGGAATTTTTAGTTGATGGCGGATTTAAAATATCAAAAGAAGAAATTTTATTTCTAAGAGATATTATTCGTAAAAGACATGTAAATGTATTGGGAAAAGGGTTCATTGAAAAAACATACCAATTGCATTTATTATGATGGGCTTAAACTCAATCGTGAACCAAAGATAAAGAGTAAAAAGAACACTTTAAATCCCCCGACCCTCTACCCTTATCCTATCAACCTCTCCCACAATAATCCTTAAATAATCCCCTCCTAAAGTACCTTCATGCAGGAAAATAAAAAAGAACTAATTATCATCGCGGGCGTGGCAAAGAACAA
This sequence comes from Candidatus Pacearchaeota archaeon CG1_02_39_14, assembly GCA_001872315.1. Taxonomy (GTDB): domain Archaea; phylum Nanobdellota; class Nanobdellia; order Pacearchaeales; family GW2011-AR1; genus UBA92. The sequence goes on from MNVZ01000030.1 coordinate 1,775, forward strand.
CGTAATAGGAAAGAACAACGAGCTACCATGGCATCTTAAAGAAGACCTGAAACACTTCAAAGAACTTACCTTTGGTTTTCCTGTAATAATGGGCAGGAATACCTATGAATCAATCCTGCAAACCCTTGGAAAACCCTTGCCAGGAAGAAAGAATATTGTAATAACAAGCCAGAAAGATTATGACACAAATACAGAGACAATAATTTCCCATTCGCTGCAGGAAGCAATAAAGAAAGCTCACGAATTATCAGATAAAGCTTATGTGATAGGAGGACAGCAAATCTACAAGCAGGCCCTTCCTTTAGCAGATAAATTGGAAATAACACATATCCACAAAAAATTTGACGGAGACGCGTACTTCCCTGAAATAACCGGCAATGATTGGCTGGAAACAAAAAGAGAAGACAAAAAAGGGGAAAATCTGGAGTTCTCTTTTTCAACATACGAAAAAAAGCTAGGCGCATTGAAGCCAAACAAAGGCTTGTTCATAGCATTTGAAGGGATAGATGGCTCTGGAAAGTCAACGCAAATAAGGGAATTAGTACAACACATTTTTAACAAAAGCAAATACCATCACGTTGTATTAACAAGAAATCCATATAAGGATATCAGCATCAGAGAAATCTTGCATCAGGACATAGATCCACATTCACAGGCAGAAAAACTAGCAGACCTATTCATATCTGACAGAAAACAAATGGCAGAAGATGTTGTCCTGCCAAACCTGCAAAAAGGATGTTTTGTCATAACAGACAGGTACAAGTTATCAACAATTGCTTATCAATCAACTCAGGGATTAGACATGCAAGCCCTTATAGACAAGCAGGATGCCTTGCCAAAGCCCAATTTGACTTTCATAATAGATGTTTCAGCAGAAGAAGCAATGAACAGGATGAAAAAAGAGGACATAAATGTCCGAGGCAAGGAGCACAAGTTTGAAGCCAGCCTTGATTTTATAAGAACGCTAAGAGAAAACTATCATAAGATTCCAAGCTTGCTAAAAGACGAAAAGATTTTCATAATTAATGGAGAAAGAAGTCCAAGTGAGATAGCAGAAGATATCAAGAATATCTTTGATAAAGAAACAGATGGCGGAATAAAAATGAAACAGGCAGCTACACTAGTGTTTTATGATGGAAAAGGAAATTTTCTGCTGCAAAATAGAAAAGGCATAAGCAAATGGGGAGAAGACTATCAGCTATTTGGAGGCCACATTGAAAAAGGAGAAACTCCTGAAATTGCCTTAAGAAGAGAGATCAAGGAAGAGCTCGGAATAGAGCTAAACGACTTTAAGCTTTTCAAGCACTGGCCGCATTATTCTAAAGTAGCCGAGTGCTACTATGAAACTTTCGTATACTTAGCGCCAATGCCCTCATTTGCCGACTTAAAAGTAAGTGATGGAAAGGCAGAGATAATAAACTTTGCAGGCCTGGATAAAATTAAAATGATTCCGGGCTATAAGGAAATATTACAGGAAATATCAGCGGGTAAATAAAAAAATCAGTTTTCTTTTACAAATTTTCTGTCAAGCCTATAACATCTGCTCCTGCAATTCCCTGACGGCATCCAATACCCTCATATCAGGACTAAGTATCTTGACATGGTCTTCCGGAGAGCGCAGAGCCCTGTAAATCCTCTGGATAAATTCTCTGCGCGCCTTATCCCTGTAAAAGTCCCAGTAATTTTCAGGCTGTGTTTTCTTCAGTATTTTCCAGAAAGTGTCTGAAACATTTGCATTAGGATATTTAGTGAAGACAATAGACCTGCATGTATCTCCAGGGAAATCAACTCCACGAGAGCATTTAGTCGTAAATAATCTCTTAGAAACCCCTTTCTTAAAAAAGCTGACTGCGTTGCCCTCTTTATCCTCTTGTTGTGAAGCTCTTAATTTTTCAGAGCTGATAAGATTAAACAAGCCAAGATTTTCAATCTCGTTCTCATTAGGAAGATCATTGTAAGCGTTTACATGTATCAGCGTAGGAGTATCAGCTTTCAAGATACAAGCATTAAAAGATTTCAGGTAATCATTTCTCGAATTCTCCCTAGCAGACAAGCTTGCGTAACTACAGTTGAACTCTTTTCCAGTCCTTACGATTTCCAGGGAGCCAAAAGCCCCTGTCTCTGCTTCAACAACCTTATACTCTTTCATCTTGAACAGGTTCTTCAACACTTCTTTAGAATGCAGTGTCCCTGACATGAAAACAATGGATTTGCTTTTGTCCATGAGCTCATTCAATTTAGCAGACAGATTAGTACTAGCAAGCTTAGCAAGATAGTTATTGTCCTCATCTTTCCTGAATGTAAGATATACTTCTTCTAAACTATCCTTGAAGTTCCTAGCAGATTCTAGGACAGAATTCGCATAATTCATCTCATCTAATAATATTTCAGCTTCCAGGTCAGGATTGCTGATAATCAGTTTCAATATATTAGCTATTTTAGTCTCATCTATATGGAAAACTTTCTCTTCATCGATTCCAAGCAATCTCTTATTCTTTATTTCCAGGCCGACAAGCTCAATTATTTTCCTTAATATATCATTAGCCTCATTCTTTTCAGGGATGATTAGTTTCAATGAATTCTCAAGTCTATTCAGATTAATCTCTTCTTGCTGGAACAAAGAATCCAGGAAATCATCTGCCTCATCTATTATTTCAACATCTGTCTCTGGCTTTCTTCCTAAAGTCACTTCAGCCAGATATTTAGCAGCGTTAAATATTATCACGTCTGCTTCTAAATAAGATATATACTGGTCATAATATGAGCATCCCGGTCTCCTATGATAAAAAACATAATCTTTGCCATCACATCCTTTATATTTCATCTTTTTCCCTCCTAAATGTTTCAGCTCTAAATCTGCAGGCAGGATAGGACTCCAATAAGGGTTTGCAGGTGCAATGGATATTCTTCTTAATTTGCTTATATCCATTCCAGTCTTAGTCATTATCTGGGGATTTTTCTCATAATACTCTTCCAACTTAGCCTCATTCTTTTCTGTAATCTTGATGTTTTCCGGCAATAAAGGGTCTGCGCACGACTTCCCTGGAAAATATACAGAATCATGGTTTTCCCTGCCAGTTATCATTGCAATCTTCATTTTTCCCCCGGTCTTGTTAGTCAGGAACTTCTTGCTCATGTAATCATCTTCATATTGCTTCTGCAAAGCTTTGACAGGGACTACAACACTCGCACTTCCAAGAGCACGGGCAATATTAAGCGCGATAGCGCTCTTTCCAGTGCCGCAAGTGCCATGCAAGAATATTAGCTTATTCCCTTGTTCAACCAAATCGACAATTTCCTTGACAATATCTTCCTGTGTCTTTCCATTTGAAAATTTAAGTGGCGGTAATAAGGCATCACCCGCGTGCAAGCTCCAATAATCCTTTGCAAATATATTTTCCATTTTTCCTTTAACCCCATTTTCCTGTAAAAATAACAGAGATGACGAAGTCTGAAGTTCCTGACCACTTACCTGCCTTCCATTTTCCCGACTTCCGCTATATTCCTGTTTTCCCCCGTATTCCTGCCTTCCATTTTCACGTCTTCCATACTCCTGCCCTCCCCTAAATCTCTGATTTTCCCGGTTTTCCTTGTAATTATTCGCAGATTTATCAGAAAAATCAGCTAAACTCCCGTCTATTCCAAGCAGTTTTCCATTAGAATCAAATTTCAACCTCTTCATATAAAGAATTTACCAAGGGGATTTATAAGTTTTTAGTCACGAAATCAGCAGTTAAGGAACAAACTCTCTTGCTCTGCTTTCAATCCTGTCCATGGAATGCATCGAATCATATTTCCCATCACAATAAGTATCAAGCGGTATATAATTTCCATCTTCAGTGCCCATAAAGATTTCTCTTTCTCCATAATTATTTTCTAGAATAATATCTCTAATTTGGTCTCCATTCAAGTCAGCAGTAAATACTCTCGCAGGACTATAATGACAAGCCTTCGGAGTGATACATGCTGCTCCAAAAACCACCCCTAAAATAAAAGTGAGACATCCGCTACCATCATCTGACATAAAAGTTTAATTTAACTATAGTTTTTAAAGATTTAGTAATAAGGAAAAACATCGCATAAATCTTGCACTTTCTGGCGAACAATACCAATCAAATCCCGGTTCTTATAATCCTTGATCACATCGGCAATCCACTTTCCAACCTTCTCCATCTCTTTTTCTTTCATGCCCCTAGTCGTAAGAACAGGAGTTCCCAATCGCAAGCCCGAAGGCTTGAACGGCCCGGCAGAATCATAAGGAACACTATTAGCATTGCAGCAAATGCCTGCTTCTTCCAAAGCCAATGCAACTTCTCTTCCCAGGCCAATTCCAAGAGGCCTCAAATCTATCAGCAATAAATGATTATCAGTCCCATTTGTAACTAATTTAATTCCTTCCCCCATCAAAGTGTCTGCTAATATCTTAGCATTCTTTACAATCTGCCTGCTATAATCCTTGAACTCCGGCTTCAAAGCTTCCTTGAAAGCAATTGCCTTTCCTGCAGTATTATTATCATGTGGCCCTCCCTGCATCCCCGGAAAGACGGCTTTATCAATATCTTTCGCATATTTCTCTTTGCACATCAATAGTCCGCCGCGTGGACCGCGCAGAGTTTTATGCGTTGTTGTAGAAACAACATCTGTAAATGGAACAGGATTTTCTAAAACGCCAGAAGCGACAAGCCCGGCAATATGTGATATATCGGCAAGATGAATAGCCCCAACCTCTTCTGCAATATCCTGAAACTTCCTAAAGTCTATACTCCTCGGATAAGCAGTCAATCCAGAAATAATCATCCTAGGACGCTCACGTAAAGCTATTTCTCGTATCTTATCATAATCCAGTAATTCTGTTTTCTCATCCACGCCATAAGAAACCTGCTGATATATCTTCCCTGAAAAATTCACCTTGCTGCCGTGAGTCAAATGCCCTCCGCATGCTAAATCCAGACCCATGAACTTGTCCCCTGGCTTTAGAAAAGCAAGAAAAACCGCAGCATTCCCAGGTGAGCCAGATAAAGGCTGGACATTTGCATGTTCTGCCCCAAATAATTTCTTAGCCCTGTCAATTGCAATCTGCTCAATCTCGTCAACATGCTTATTCCCCTGATAATACCTTTTGAAAGGATAACCTTCAGAATACTTATTCATCAAAACGCTTCCACATGCTTCCAGGACAGCAGGAGAAACATAATTCTCCGAAGGAATCATATTCAAGACGCTTTTCTGCCTTTCCAATTCTGCAGCCATATGAGAATAAATTTCAGAGTCTGCCTCTTTTATCGCCTTCATAATAATTCCTAAAGCCAAAACAATTTAAATATATCTATCCTAGACAAAAGATGAAAAAAGCACTAAAATACGCCTTCCTTGACAGCCTTGGAACAGCACTTTACATAATCCTGGTCGCATCCCTGATTTACTTCCTCAACACAGGAAATTTTGACAACACAAGGTCAGTAATCATCCCGATAACCATGCTCATGCTTCTGGTATTCTCTGCAGCCATTGTCGGCTCATTGATATTCGGCCGCCCTATTTTATGGTACATGGAAGGCAATAAGAAGGAAGCCATTTCATTGCTTCTAAATACTCTTGGTATTTTCCTGGTATTTACATTAATAGCAGTCTTTGTTCTGTTAACTATTATTTAAAATCTAAAAAGGATATTTTTATATAAAAGCCCTTTAAAGTCTAATCATGAAAATATTAATACTGACCTCCTCAAATCCAGCTAGAATAAAAGAGCTAGAACCTTCATTGATAATATCCAATAATCCTGCCTCAGCCCGATACCTCCAGGAAAATAAGGTTCCATGCAAGCTTATAGACAATGACTTATCCATAAAAGAGGAGTTAGATAAAATAAACCCTGGCCTGATAATTTTGGCAGACTACAATAAAATCATAAAATCCCCGGAATTACTGAAAACCTACAAAGACAAAATAATAAACATTCACTTGTCTTATCTGCCAGAATTTCCAGGTTACAAAGCACACGAGCAGGCCTGGAAATCAAAAGCAAAAACATCAGGCTACACCCTCCACAGGATAGTTAAAGAAGTGGATAAGGGAGAGATATTGAAGCAGGAAAGAATTGATATACATGACTGTAAGACCGCAGAAGAAGTCAAAGACAGATTGTCAAAAGCTGCCTACAAAGGCCTGAAAGAATTAATCGCAACCCTTAAAATCCCTTCATTCTAATCATCTGCAAGCCGAAGTTGGGCAGTGGTAGCCCGCTTGCTTGGAGAGCAAGTTTCCTCACGGATATGCAGGTTCGATTCCTGCCTTCGGCGTTTAAATCCGGGTCCGGGCATACCCATCATCCATATAATCATTAGTTGTTTTCTACACTCGTAAAGACTATAATTTAACCATCTTTTATATCAAAACTAAATTTATAAAGAGGACAAAGTTAATTATCTAGATGTTGAAAAAGAGGAGACTTAATTTT
>MNVZ01000028.1 GCA_001872315.1 Candidatus Pacearchaeota archaeon CG1_02_39_14
TGTCTCATTATAAAAGCAAGATTCAGCTTCCAGATTCAAATCCGTGCATGAGACAAATCTGTTATACTCCCCTCCATCTCCCCCTTTTCCAAGAATATCAACAATCGCAGGCTGCACAAAAAGCCAGATGATTGAAATCCCTATGATTGATATGAGGATAATAAGAATTACAGTGATTATTCCGGACAGCCCCTCTTTTTCCATTAAAACCTAAAAGAAATTATTATTTAAATTGTTCTCTCGCGGATAAACTTTTTATGCAGTTCATTTACATTTCTGTCGCATACGTAATCATGCTGTCTGAATCCCCCTCCAAATGTTTTAGGGATGTGCATCAGCTCGTGTATTATCACCTTATCCTGCTCTTCCCTGCTCAACCTTTCAAACCTTTCCAGAAATTCTATAGCATAATGCGCCTTCACGCCTATCGCCTTCTGCATAAGCTTTCCTATCGTATGGCACCTAGCAATCGTTCTCTTTGTGCTGCTTCCGGAACTTCTGAAGCACTTTACTCTATCAACAGCTATGTGGTCCATTTCCAGAAATTTAGCAATTTCCTCCATCCTTGTCTGTAAATCAGAAGCGTATTCGTATTTCATTCTATTATCTCAATAATCTTTCTTCTGGAAGTCGGGTTTTTTATAATTACCTGTCTTTTATCAACATTGAATTCCTGGGCCAGCAATTTCACAACTTCATTATTTGCTTTTCCCTTTTCAGGCCTGGCTTTTACTCTAATCTCATAATCACTATCAGAAACCCGGATTACCTTGTCTTCCCTGCTCCCGGGCCTGACCTTAACATGAACTATCATTATTATTAAAAGAAAGAGTCCCTTAAATTACTTGTCCCTGCAAAAGAAAATGATTGTTGCAATAAAATAAAGTTTAAAAGCCAGGTCTATTAGTAAATGAATGGTTACACGCATAAGATCTTATGACGAAGATGGAGTAATAATAGAGACCGGCGAGACCCTGGAAAGGAGAAGCCTGATGGCAATTGACTGCTTCGACTTGCTCCCAGACGCAGATGATAACATATTGAGAGAAATGGTTGCAATAAGAGGTGGAAATAATGCTCTCTATTTTAACGAGAGTGGAAGAAGAATTCAGGTCTACGGACGAAATGGATTATAACTTTTCTTTTTCCATATTTGACAAAGAATCAATTACTGTCTGAAAATGCTCATCCTGACTAACTCCTATTTCATCCATTCCTTTTCTTATGTCATCCCGGTTTATATTAGCTGCAAAATCCTTTTTCCTCATCACCTTATCAACGCTCTTCGCATTCATGCCAGAAAATCCGGATGGTCTGACTTTAGACAAGGCAACTATCAACCCTGAAAGCTCATCCACAGCAAACAAAGTTTTTGCCATTTTTGTATATCTTTTTATTCCGGTAGCTTCATTATGCCCTAAAATTGCCTCAATAATTTCTTCAGGATATCCTTCCTTCCTCAATTCCTCGCATCCCTTTATAGGATGTATACTAATATCAGGATACCTTTCATAATCCATATCGTGTAACAAGCCAGTTATCCAGTAGATATCAGATTCTTCCTTCCTCAAACTCATTTTTTTAGCATATCCCTCCATAGCACAAGCAACAGCAAGACAATGATTCCTCAAGCTCTCGCTTTGAACCCATTCCTTCAAAAGTTGCAAAGCATCACTGCGGGTTTTCATAACCTCAAATAAAAAGTAGCTTATATAAAATTATTGTGCAACTGTTTCTGTTTCCGTCTCTGATTCCACTTCAGAAGAAAATACTGTCCACCAGGGCCTGTCTGTATCAACAACCCCTCCATCGTCAGCACTTATCTCTACTCTCACTTCAGCAGATCTTGGAAACAACCCAAGCATTCTGTATCTTTTCTCTGCCCTTACTTCATACCTTAATCTTCGATTTGAATCATCTCCTGCTTCAATAGAATCATCATCATTAACCTCATCGTCGCCAATCTCGTCACTATCATCAACTTCATCCCTCTGACCGACATCCTTCAAGACAATTGTGCAATTATTATCGGCAGAACAAACGTGTAATCTTAAAACTTCCAAGGCTCTTGCAGCAGCAACATCAGGCATAACTTTTATGCTTGCATTTGTACCATCACGCAATTTCACCTTTATATTTCCCCTGCTTCTATTCTTATCATCTCCGGCTTCGTCCTCAACTTCAATCTCGTCTTCAAATTCAATTTCTATCTCGCTCTCTCCATCCTTTGACTTATATTTTATTTTCTGTTCAATCCTTCCGTCTTCTCTTTCCCTGTATTCAACCCTTACTTCACTTTCAACACCATTCTCATCAACAATAGTCCTTTCTTCTTTGAACCTGAAGACATCCTTACCGCTGCTGTCATCGTCATCATCAGAGTCATCGTCAGAATCATCCAAATCATCATCTTCCCTGTCCCTGTCATTGCCATCCCTTCCACTTCCGCTTTCAGCAATAACAAGTGTACTTCCAAGAACATAGAACATTATCACAAACAAGACAAGCAATCCTGATAAAACGCTCTTTTGATTCATCCTATTCAAATGCAAAAGAATTATTTAAACCTATCTTCTCTTTCTAAAGATAAGCCAAAATATGAAGATAACAACGGCATAAGGAATTACTACAAATATCAATTTAAGCAAGCCCGCTAAACTAGTTACAAATCCCCTGACAAGCTCCCCGAATGTGACAAAGGTTATATTCGCAAACTCGCTGCTTTCTTCCTCAATACTGAATGAGACAGTGGCATATTCTACTCTTTCATCTTCGCTATTCAAAGCTTCCTTTAGGTATTCAATTGTCCTTTCCTGCTCTGCTATCTGTTCATTTAATAGAATCTTATCGCTGATGCTTTCAGCCTCATTCAAAAATGTCTTTAGTCTTGCCAGCTTTTCACTCTCTATCCTTAATCTTTCTTCTAGTCTGACATAACTGCCTGTGATATCATAAGCATCCTTGCTTTCACTCTGTACCTCTCCTATTTCTCTCAAATCTGCAAGCAATGCATCCATATTCCTGACATCTACCCTCAAATTATAATATCCTATTTGCCTTTCATCAAAATCTTCTCCGTAAGTATTAACATTTCTATTAAGAACAATAGCCCCGCTGCCCGCAACTGCGCTATCAAACTCATCTTCCGCTTCTGCAAAATCTCCTCTTTCAACCTCAACTCCAAGAGAAGCCGAATAAACTATTTTCCTTGTTTCAACTCCTGGCGCGAAATCTTCTCCATAATATCCTGGAACAAGGCCTACAGAGTCTGCTACGCCTACGCCTTCCTTAATTGCAAAATCCCCTCCAAGATAACGTTCTGATTGTACCACATTCCCGAGATTAAAATTGCTTATAACAAGTATCAAAACGACCACAGCAAGAGCAAGAACCCAGTTTTCCTTCAATACGTGCAACTGTTTTTTGAGACTCATATAAAATCAAGATAATTAGTATTCTTAAACTTTATGAATCACCGCGTTAAAATTTCTAATCCATCACCCATCTTCAAAACATAATCCTTTCCAACAGCCTGTTTTGTCTTGACATGCACTGCCTTGACAAAAGCTTTTCCTATATCTGAATGCAAACGAAAGGCAAAATCCAATGCAGTTGAGCCAGGAGGCATCAAATAACAATCAGGCAGGACATTTCCTTTGCTGTCAGATAATTTCGCACCTGCAGGATAAACAGCAATATATTTCAGCAAATCGAATACAACAGAATTCAAAACTTCCTGGATTCCAGTACCGCTAAAATCTTTCATTATATTCGAGATATTGTCCAGAGCTTTCTTCTGATTATCAGACAATTCTCCCTTAATCTCAAACTTATCCTTTCCTGGGATATATTCTATCAGCCCCGCCTTGTCCGCCTCTCTTAAAGCCAATTCCCCTTCAGCATAACAAGGAACAATAGGATAATCAAATTCCTCCTTTACTTTCTCAAAGTTTTCTTTCCCTCTCGGCCTGTCTATTTTATTGGCTGCGATTATCATTGGCTTAGTCATCTTTCTCAAAGCAATAGAAAATTTCTTCACCTCTTCGGGATTCCAGGAAGTAGGCTTATCGGGATTCAGCCCTGTTTTTAATAAAACAGATTTAACATCATCTTCTGTTACTTTCAATCCTGAAAACTGCTTTGCTACAGCAGCAGATAGCTTAGATTTCTGCATTTCAGCAGCCCTCGCGAACTTTTCCCATCCCTTATTCAAAATACCAAGATACCACAAATCCAATTCCTTTTCAATCATTTTAACATCTTTAGAAACATCATACTCATCAGCAGGTTTTCCCTCGCTATCCAGCTCCCCTGACATATCAACTACATGTATGAAAGCATCTGCTCCAGCCAAATCATTAAGAAATTCATTTCCTAATCCCTTTCCTTCACTTGCTCCTTCAACCAAGCCTGCTACGTCCATCAATTCAAACGGCACAAACCTAAAGTCCTTTTTCACATACCCCTCTCTTGGGTTTGAGTGCTTCCCAAAATCTACAGCTAAATCTTTAATCCTGACATAAGCCATCGCATGATTCGGCTTTATTGTTGTAAACGGATAGTTAGCAATTTCAGCATCAGCCAGAGTCGCAGCTTTGAAGAACGTGCTCTTCCCCGCCGAAGGCCTCCCAACAAGTCCGATTAACATACTTGAGAAAGAAAAAGAGGGGTTTTAAGCATTTCCAATCAATAAAACCAGGAATAACCTTCAACAATCAATTTGACGAGAATTGCAATAGCAAACAGGGAATATGAAATCCGAAGATTTCTAAATTTTGCATTCACAATCCTTGAAAGTGCTTTTATATTTGCCAGATAATCTTTTGTGATATCTTCAAAATCAAAATTCTTCATCTTGCTTGCAGTCTTATCAACATCCATTGACATCGCATCCTTGTAATACAGCAGGGATTGTTTTCCGGATGCCTTTGCCCCTCTTGGATATAAGGTAAGAAAGGCAAAATATCCTGAAGCTATAAAGGGCAACAAGGTGATTATCAGAAGATTCATAGGCAATTCCCCAAAATTATTAAGGAAGCTGAAAAACAGGGACAAAATAACTCCGATAAGAGCTATAATAATATTCGCCTTTGTGTCTGCAAGCCTTATCAGATTCTGGTTTTCAGAATAGCTCCTGCCAAGATATTCGCTCAAAGGTCTCACATCTCTTTGCATATGAATAAATAGAAAACTAAACTTATAAACCTAATTCTTTTAGGACCTCTTCAGTCCTTTTCTTGAATTCATCCATGTTTCCATCATTGATGATTAAATAATCAGCCATCTCCATGCATGCTTTGATGTTAAATCCAAATCCGTCTCCAGAACCATACAACTCCATATCATCAATCTCCTTGAATTCCTCAAAAGTCATCGAATCTTTTTCTCTTTTTCTTTCCTTCATTCTCTCGAACCTAATTCTTTCAGAAGCGTCAATAGCAATTAAGAGCCCAAGCTTTTTCAGCTCTTTTCCTTCTTCGTCATTTCTAAGGCCCTGGATAATATAATTTCTGCCTTCCTGAATCCTAGAAGCAATTTTGTTTGAAGGATATCCAATTCCTTCTTTTTTTCTCATCTCCCTGACATACTGTTGTATATTCTTTCTTGTCAACTCTATCCCTTTTTCTTTCATTTCTTCTCTTAAGATATCTCCCGTAGAAATCGCCTCAAATCCCTTTTCAGACAAAATTTTTCCAAGAACATCTTTCCCAGAACATAAGGGCCCGGTAACTCCTATTATCATCCAGTTTCACATGATTAATGGTTTAAATAATTACCCAAGATTGCCAGTGCGGATAAATGTGATTGTCCTTCTGGCAAAATCCTGATTCTTTCTCAAGGCCACATATATCATGTTCCCTCTCTGAAAAACTCCCTCAATTTCAGGGTTTATCTGAAATCTTCCCCCAACCATTCTTGAAAAAATAACATCTATTTCATCTGCCTCCCTGCAGCCACCCTCTGAAGTATAGAGCATTTTGGAGCCAAATTCATCTTCGACAATAAAGTCAAGAAAATAGTACAAGCCCGGATTGTCAAGCTTGTTGGGACAAAATCCCCTTAAATAAAGTTCTCCGCTCACTAAATGCAAAGAAAAACAGGAGATATATAATTTTCCCCTGACAAGAATCTTTAAATATGCTCTGCCTTTCCTTTTCGCATGAGCCTGTAGCTCAGCCTGGTTAGAGCGCCGGTCTTATAAGAAATGCGTTCGTTAGAGCGTATCCTTTCATAGGTGACCTAAGAAAGCCGGAGGTCCCAGGTTCAAATCCTGGCAGGCTCATAAAAACAAATGAACGAATTTGCTTTAAATCACAGACTTGTATCATGGGATCTTTCCCATAAAGTAACATATGTTACCGGAATAACCGAGTTTCTCGCGCTCGGTTATTTAACTTACGACAAAATTCCACTTGATTCGACTCCTGCAAAACTGGCGCTGTCAGTACTAGCACCGACAGCAGGTTATGCCATCCCGGTTGTAAAATCGGTTGTCCGTGCGCCTTACAAGCTTGCAGGTGATATCATTAGCTCGATTCTGGAAACAGTAATAATTACGGGAAACAGGGCAATTGAAACAGGAAAAAAAGTTCAAAGAAAAATCTTGGGAAACAGGAACAAAACAAACAACCAGAGTGCAATTAATCTTGAAGAAAGAGTTGATTAATCATTTAGTGCAAAGAGCAAGAGCATAAGAGTCGTCATCTGTTGTAAAGACTCTTGATTCCCCAAAATAAAGCTTCACAAAACTCTTGAAATCATCTTTTTTCAGGTGATACGAAACGGCAACAATTATTTCATCTCCTTTCTTGAAATCAACGGACTTATTCTGGAACCTGACTACCTGATTTTTCAGGATATCGTAGTAAAATTCTATCCTTGAATTTGCAAATCTTACTCCAAATTTGACATTTTTCTTATCCAGTCCAAGCAGACTTGGGATGTGCCCAAGAAACTTGTCATTGCCTCTTTCTTCCCTGACAAATTTCAAAACACCTGATTCCAGTTTTCCGTTATCCAATCCATTTCCTATAACAAGCATATCACCATCTTTCATGGCACTTCTCACCTTATACATCATATCATGTATTTCAAAGTTCCCCAGAGTATTCCCAAGAAGAAGGAATAGATTTCTCTTGTAACCCTGCTTCGTAAGAATATCAGTAACATTCTCAAGATTCTCAAAGTCAGAAATGTTCCAGTGCGACTCTACAATCTCCCCGGCATTAAGCTTAGAGATTTTCTCAATTGCCTTGTTGACCATATAGCCACTTATATCAATAGGGCAATATCGGACTTTTACTTTTTTGTTCAGGGTCTCAAGAAATAGGACAACCTTCTTCCCATCTCCACAGCCTAAGTCAACAACATTTATAGGATCATTGCCGACACTCTTTACAATTTCCCCTAGATTCTCCTTAATCAGAACAACTTCTTTTGAGCCAAGCTTTGTCTTGTACTCTGAAGTCGCCTGAAGGTCAAGATATGCCTGGGCCTGCTCGGGAGTAAGATACCACAGTTTAGAATCAGCGATATCCCATACCCTCTTTCCATCGCTCTTGGAATATCCTCTCTTAATTAGTTCCCTAAATATTAGGTCACTTATTTTCATATAAAAACAACAAATCAATTCCTTTTAAGTGTTCCGATTCTGTCTTTTTCACCGGGATAGTAACGTTTAAAAGTCAATTTTCTCTCTTCCCGTTATGCCCTTGTAGTCTAGTGGCCAAGGACGACGCCCTTTCGCGGCGTAAACCCGGGTTCGAATCCCGGCAGGGGCATTTGTAAAAAAGGGGTATTTTTATAAACCCTAGATTCTTCTGTATTTCATGCAAAAAATAGACCCTTACAAGTCGAGGCAGAGATTTGAAGAATGGAAAAACCAAAAAATAACTGAAATATCAAAAAGCAATGCTGAACTTCTTAGGAATTATATTCTTGATATGGAAAAAGGAATTAACACAAACGGAACAGTTAAGGGTCCGAGAAGCCCGATTAAACTGCTTTCTCTCGTTTATAGAATTAAAAAAATAATG
>MNVZ01000014.1 GCA_001872315.1 Candidatus Pacearchaeota archaeon CG1_02_39_14
GAAAATTCCTTCATTCATTTTTGGATTATCTAATGAACAGCTCAAACCTTTCATACAAGGGTATTTCAGCGCGGATGGCTGCGTTAAAAAGAACGAAGTCTCGTGCGCTTCCCAAAGTTATGAGCTGCTTCAGGAGATGCAGTCTTTATTTCTTAGATATGGTATTATCTCCCGCATAACTGACTTCGACCGGAAAGATAAGTGCATCAGCCTATCAATCTCTTCCTCTGAAAACATTCAAAGGTTCAAAGATATAGGATTCCTGCAGGATAGGAAAAACCAGATACTAAGCCGGATGAATAAAAAAGCGCACCATACATCTTCAGATATTATTCCTATCTCTGCTGGCAAAATGAAAAGGTTAGGGGAAATAAGCCTGGAAAAACTTCAAAATAATTATCTTATAGGAAGGCAGAACATGGGTAGAAATTACATGCAGAGGATTGCTCCTGCCGGTTGTGAATTTAATGACTTGTCGCATAATGATATCTATTGGGACAAGGTTAAAAAAATAAAAAAGCTGGAAGGCAGTCAAACAGAAGTGTTTGACTTGAGCATACCTAAGCATGAAAAATTTCTCTGCAATAACATCTTTGTCCATAACACCAGAGAATTAAATCTCCCGAGGGAAAACTGGATACCTGCTGTTGCAAGAACTTCTATAGGCATAGGAAAAGTTGGGGAAGTGGACCTGTTTGACCTGCTTAAAAATTCTTTCAGGCAGAACCCTGATTATGTGATAGTTGGGGAAGTTAGGGGAAAAGAGGCGTTTGTCCTGTTCCAGGGAATGGCATCAGGGCATCCGTCAATGGGAACTATCCATGCAGATTCCCTTGAGACCATGATAAGAAGACTCCAGACTCCTCCTATCAGTCTTTCCCCATCCTTAGTGAATACTCTTGATTGTGTCACAATAATTTCGCATGCTATTGTCAACAAGAAGCAGACAAGAAGACTTAGGAAGATAGTTGAGATTGTTGATGTGAAAGCAGACGGGAGCACAATGATAAACACCCCCTTTGCATGGAATCCGGCAGAAGATATATTTTATTTTAAAAAACAGAGCAAGGTTTTTGAAAAAATAGCAGAAAGATACGGAATACCAATAGAAAATCTCCAGAGAGAATTCATAATCAGGTCGAAGCTCCTGTATACTTTATATCAGAAAAAGATATTCGGATTCCAGGAAGTTGAGCAGATTGTAAATGACTATTACATTGACCCTGTTGGGGTTCTTAGCAAGTACGGCGTGCAGTAAACTTGAAAAGTATATAAATGAAGATTAACTTTTTATTGAATGAGAAAAATCAAAGATTTTTATATATTAAAATTATCAAGACATGAGGGAATAATTTAAACATGAGAAAAGAGGAGGCTGTTGCCCTGGGGCATTTGGTTGATTCACTTCAGGAGGCATTAAATTGGCTTGAAAATTCCAAGAAAGAAAACGACAGGCAGAAATTTGAAAACGCAAAAAAAGAGGTTCTGGACATCCAAAGGAGGATAGCCGGCTTGCTAAGATGATTGGAGAATTAAGAAATAATGTGCAGACTGAAGCAAATCTTGTTAGGGAGCTTATTGATTTTATAGATAAACTTGAGAGGGCAGATGACGCGGAAGTCAAGATTATTGTAGACATAATAGATTCCCTGAAAAACAGGATAAAGCTGATAAATGAGTCAATACCCTCCCTTCTTACAGGCATGAGCGTCGGAGAGAGTTTCAGGAATGTAAAAGTTCCGGTTGAGAAGATAAGCCACAAAGATGAAACCAGGGTTTCAATAAACAGAAATGATATAGAAAAGTACCTGGAAGAATTGAGCATAAGCAAGGAGCTCATAAGGCGGCTGAAAAAAGGCGGAATAAAGGAAAAGACAAGAACTGAATTCAAAAGAGGCGGAGGATTCTATTCGAAACTCTCAAATAAGTTCTTCCTGAATTTCTCGCAAAGAAGCATCACAAGCGGAGGTTTCAAGAGCATTATATCTGATTTGAAGAAAAGCAATCTGGATATATTGAGCTCGAGCTATATTTCTATGATGTTCTTCAGCACGTTTATTTCTGTTTTTTTCGGAATACTTCTTGCAATATTTTTTATTTTTGTGAATGTCAGCTCAATCCCTCCATTCATCACACTTTATCAGGGTGATATGCTCTTAAGAATCCTGAAAGTCTCCTGGATTATTCCTGCAGTCCCCATATTCACTTTTGCAATGTTTTATTTTTACCCTGGTGTTGAAAAAAGGTCGGTAGGCAAAAAGATAGACCAGGAGCTTCCTTTTGTAGTAATCCAGATGGGCTCAATATCGGGAAGCGGGATAGAGCCGGTCGAGATATTCAAGATAATAGGGCTAAGCGGAGATTACAAATATGCAGGCAGAGAAATAGTAAAGCTTCTGAACCAGCTAAATATATACGGATATGACCTTGTCACAGCACTTACGAATGTCTCAAGGTCAACACCGAGCCCGAGGCTTTCAGAGCTTCTTGTGGGACTTGCAACAACAATAAATTCAGGGGGCGACCTTGATTCATTCTTCTCAAAGAGGGCAGAGAGTCTTCTTCTTGAATATACTCTTGAAAGGGAGAAGTTTACAAAGGTTGCTGAAACTTTCATGGATATCTATATCAGCGTTGTAATCGCAACGCCAATGATTCTGCTTTTGCTGCTTGTACTTATATCAGTTTCAGGTGTTGGGCTGGGGATAGGAATTACTGAGATGAGCCTGCTTATAATATTATTAGTCGGGATAGTAAATATTTTATTCCTTGTTTTCCTTCACATGAAACAGCCGAGGTATTAGAATGAAACTGACAAAAGTGCACTGGATTGGAATTGGTTTTGCAGTAATCATAGCTGTGACTGCATTTGTGTTCTTCTGGGGGCAAGACCTTTTTCTTTTTCTTCTTGGAATCGCCATAACCATATTCTTCCTTCCCTTTCTTCTTACTCTTATTGTTGAGAGCACAAAGGAGAGGGAAAAGAACGAGATGTTCCTTGAATTCTCAAGAAATCTTGCTGAAAGCGTGAAGACAGGAACTCCTATAAGCACCAGCATCATCAATATGAGAAATAAAAATTTTGGCTCCTTATCTTCCCATATCAAAAAGCTTGCCAATCAAATCTCCCTTGGAATCCCATTAAGCAGGGCTCTGCAAACATTCGGAGAGGAAGTCAGAAGTGATACTATAAAGAGAGCAATAGGATCAATAAGGGATGCGGAATCAGCGGGGGGAGAAATTGATAAGATACTTGATTCCGTTGCAAACTCTGTTTCCCAGATTGAAAAATTGAAAAAGGAAAGGAGGTCTGCGATATACAGCCTTGTCGTGCAGGGATACATAATCTTCCTTATATTTGTCGGAATAATGCTTGTGATGGAATTCAGGATACTTCCGCTTACAACAGAGCTGGGATCTCTTGAAGGAATAAGCAGTTTCGGCGGGCTTGGGGGAGGAGGAAGTGTTGCCACGCCTGAAGAGCTTTCGAGGCCTTTTCTTTATCTCTTATTGGTACAGGGAATATTTGCAGGATTTACAATAGGGAAGCTGTCAGAAGGAACAATAAAATCAGGGGTAAAACATTCTTTTATTCTTGCAATTGCCGCATTTTTAATTTCTACCGGGGCCAGAATCTTCCTTGGGCCTCCCGGAATGTGAGATGTAGAAGAGCTCATTGCTTGAGCTGATTATCTCAAATTTCATGCCCAATTTATTTAGAATTATTTCAAACCATATTCTTCTTTTGTTTTTCATTTGCTTTCCTGAAAGAGTTATAGTCGGAAAGCTCATTATGAACGCTCTGCACTTTAGGCATGCAAGCAGAGATTCCACTTCCTTATGCGGCATCTTTACAATGTCGAAGACTTTAAGGATAAGGCAGAGGTCTGCTTCAGGAAAGTTTCTTTCCTTTCTCATATCTGCTATGAATATCTCTCCCTGGATGCTATGCATGTCAAAGAATTTTTTTACAACAGCAAGATTGTTTTCATCAATGTCAGAAGCATAATAAAAAAAGGTTTTTTCTGCAACAGCCAGAGGGTTCAACCCGCATCCAATGTCAAGTATTCTGCCAGGCCTCATATCTTTTATCATTTTCCTCAACTTATCGTAAAAAGGCATTCTTTCTCTTGTCGAAGCGTGCAGCATCAGAGCCTCATTGATTCTGCCTTTCTCTACCATTTTTATTATTGAAGCGCTGCTTTTGGCCTTGAAACGCCCGACATAATTCCTTAAGAGACTTCTGGACTCTTTAATCACGAGTTTCTCATCTTTTTTCGAAAGCCCAGAGGGATAACTTTTCAGCACTTTGTCTAAGACTTCTTTGACTATATTGTCTGGAATGCCTGACAATTCCTTCTTTTCCTTTATCTTTTTTATCAATAGCATTATATAACACTTAGAAAAGTTATTTAAATGTAATTTAACTTTTTGAGGCATGAATAAAAGAGGGCTGGAGCACGTTGAATTTATAGTCTCCTTCGTATTTTTTGTTGGCTTTCTTCTGTTTGCCCTGTATTTTTTCAGTCCTCTAAAGGGAGACAGGATAGTTGACTCAACTTTGTTTTACACAATGGATGAAATCTCGGCTAATACAAGCGTTGCCCTTGAAAGCCTTTCGGTGGTTATTGGTCCGGAAGTTTCTGCTCCTGTGGTAGGAATTCGTGTCGATGACAGACAGGATAAAGGGGCTTATGTTGAGAACTCTGCCGGAAGAAAACTTCCGAGTCATTTTAATCCTTTGAGGGAAATAGTTTTTACTGACAGGATGGGAGAAAGATTTGTCATTATAAAATTCAGCCAGGATATAGAACAAGGGACCCTTGGTGAAGGAAATATTGTTTTAGATTCTGAAAATTATACTGTCTCCTCCTCTGATTCAAGGAAAGTGATAAGCGAGAAGAGAGTTATTGAGCTTGCTAATACTTATTCAACGGAAGAGGGATATATTAGCCTGAAGAAAGAGTTTAACCTTCCAAGCAGGGCGAATTTTGGATTTGCCCTCATTATTTCTGATAGTGAAAGAATAGAAGCAAAAAGAGACGTTCCTGCAGGGCTTGAAGTCTTTTCACAAAGAGAGAGGTTTGAAATTCTAAGAAGTGATGGAAGCAGCAAATTTGCTGATTTGGAAGTGAGAGTGTGGTAAAATGAACCGCAGAGGAATACTTAGGATAGCAGAAGCAACAATTGCAATACTTATTATCATAAGCTTTCTTATACTTGTCCAGGTCAGGGGAAGAAGCGCGGACTCTGTTGACTTCGGAGATAGAGTTTATGAAGTTCTTGAAGAAATCGCCAAAAATCCGGCAATCAGGCAGGAAATTTTCATAGAAGACAATTTTGACGAATCCAGATTTGTGAAGGAAGATTCCCAAATATATATTTTTGCAAGGGAAAGGATTCCAGAAAGTTACCTTACTGTAGAAATAAGAGCGTGTGAAGAGATAGACAAAATATGCTCTCTTGGAGAGTTTGTTGAAGGAGAAGTTTATACCGGCCAGAGAGTAATAGTCCCTGGTGTTGAAGGAACCGGATTTAGATCAAAAAAACTTGCGATTTTTGTATATGAAAAATGAAAAAATATGAATTTTTTGAGCATGCTTCTGAAATAAAATTCAGAGCTTACGGAAGAACTATTGAAAGGGCATTTGAAAATACTGCTCTTGCGATATCAGATATTCTGTCAAGAGGAGATAAAGTTGAACCTGCCGGAGTGAAAAAGATAGAAATTGAAGGAGAAAATAATGAGTCCCTCCTCTATGATTTTATAGATGAGCTTATTTATCTCCTGGATGCCGAACACTTTATTGTTGCAAAGGCAATAGTCAAAATTCAGGGAAAGAAACTGGAAGCAAAAGTTTTTGGGGATGATGCCCTTAAATATCCGGGTATGGACTCAATAAAGGCAGCAACTTATTCTGAAATGCATGTGAAGCAGAATAAGGATGGAAACTGGGAAGTCCAGATAGTGGTGGATGTTTAATCAGAGAGACATCTGAACAAACCTTTCGGGATTTTCAAAGTAGTTTCTTCTTGAAAGCTCCCTCAAGCATGCCTGCTTTTTGCTGTTGAATAAGTCATTTATCTCCCCTGCAGGATACTTTCCTATGTCTGTTCCGTAGGAAAGAATATCCTCCGCTACCGCTTTCAGCTCTTCTTCAAAAAGTTCAATGTCCTCCTGTGAGAAGGAATAACTTTTTTCAACGCCTAATTTGAGATAATGGAAGCAGGTCTTATCAGGCAGGAAATTCTTTTTTTTGTAGAGGAGGTAATTATAGAATAATGCCTGTCTTTCAAATTCTTTTGTCTGGCTGAGGCTGTTGCTTGTCTTGTAATCTATAATGACCTTCTCCCCGTTGCCTTTGTTTCTTGCCTGCAGGTCTATAATCCCTTTCAGGCCTATTTTCATCACATCATTTTCCATAAAGGGAAATGATATTGTTTCTTCACAAATATGCTTTTCATGATTCTCCACAACACCCATTCCCTTCAGCAGAGCATTAAGATATTCTTCCCTGTTAAGGGCCTCTCCCTTGATATCCTTATGAATATCCAGATTCAGATCTTCCCACTTTCTCGCAAAAAGTAGGCAGGCCTGGTCTCTGTCAAGTTCGCCATTAGCATACTTTTCCAGGCAGGCATGGACAAGGTTCCCAGATAAGCCGTAACATGCTGGAACCTTGGTGTCGTCAGGCACTTTAGCTATGTATTGGAGATAGAAAAGCAGGGGATTTTTCATGAAAACGTTTAAGCTACTTGGTGAAAGATTGAATGAAATCTTGCTCAAGCTATCATCACTCCCCTCTTTTAAGCCCATAAGGTTGAATAATTTGCATGACTTAAATACTTTATGCGTGATTTTGGGATTTATGTCAAACGTCAGGTTAATAAATCACTTTCTCATTGTATCAATATGGCCGTAAAGTTAAGGAAAATAAGGGAAAATATGTGGGAGATAAAGAAAGAAGAGAAGATGAAAGTTCCTGGGCTTGTTTTTGCCTTTGATGTTTTAATGGATAGGATAAAAAGCGATAGATTATTCTAAAAAATCCCTGATTAACATAAGGTATTTATATCAGAAATACGTCAATCGATGATGAAATTTGATGAAAATTTAGCTGCGGTTCATGCATACTTATGTTCCGATGGATACGTAATAAAAAATCCTCCTATACAGAAGCAGAGATATTATTATATTGGATTTAGGAATACCAATGAAACTCTGTTAAAAGATTTTCAGAAGAAATTTTATAATTATTTTGGAGTTCTACCAAGACTCAGAAAGGGTGAGAGGTGTATTGTTCAAAAAAAGGATATTTATTACAAACTAATTGAGAGGTTTGGAAGTTTTTATTCTAAAGATTGGAAAGTGCCTAAAATAAATAAAAATATTCTTGGTATCTGGCTCAGGGCTGTCTTTGATTGTGAGGGATGGGTCACTGTTAAATCGCACCAAAGTAGGATGGTGGGTCTAGAGATTATAAATTTTGAAGGCGCTAAGGGAATAAGAAAATTTTTGTCTCAATTAGGGATAGAATCTAAAATAAAAAAGAGGAAGGGTAGAAATTTATTTGGAATTTATATTTATGGAAAGAAAAATCTAATTAATTTTAGGAAAAAAATAGGTTTTCTTCATCCTGACAAAAAGAAA
>MNVZ01000035.1 GCA_001872315.1 Candidatus Pacearchaeota archaeon CG1_02_39_14
TTGACAAAGGCACTTTCAGCAAAAAAAGTGGAAATTCAGTCAGGAATTCAATTAGGAGAGGTCATAATAAACCTCATCCCTGTTTATGACAAGCCCCTAAATCTAAACTCCCAGAGAACACAGGCATCTGAAGAAGCTCTTGAATCTGTTCTGAAAAAGATTTCGTCTTTCAGGGAAATTAAGAAAGAAGAAAAAGAGCCACAGGTCAAAAAAGTGAGAAAATCCAGGCCCCGTGTAAGAAAAATATCCAGAAGAATACCATAAGAGCAAAAAGAAAGTTAATTGTAAATGGAATCCCATCTCTGATTAAGACACTCTTCTTATGCTTTCTAAGAAATTCAATTTCCTCATTTGTCAGCCCGTGAACGCTTCTTTTTATCAATTTCCCTGCAACCCTGGCGTCCTTGTATAGCCAGTCGCCCTCTCTTAATTTTTTTGCAGGAATCATCTTAATCATGCAAACCTCATCCATTATTTTAGCATAGATGTAAAGCCCTGGAGCCAACCCAAGAAGAATAAATGAAAATCTTAAGTAGCCCTCAAAATAAATTCCCAAAACGACTCCAAAAATAAAACTAACAGCCATAACTCCTTTCTTCCAGTTATCAATATCGGCAAACTTCCTTATAACCTTCCTTGAGTTTCCCTTCATAAGAAAAATGCTGTAGGCAAAACTCCATGCTGCTCCAATGCCGAACAGAAGAAATACAAATACAGCCGAAACAAGAATCAGGTCTTCCGGCCGAGAAAAAGGAAGAATTGCGCCAACTGCAAAAAGAAGTTTGGCATCTCCCCCTCCGAAAGCCCTTCCGTAATAAAATGCAAAACCGAGTGCCGTAAATATCAGGACACCTAAGATTCCGTATATGAAAAACTCCGAACTTCCTGCAGAAATTGAATAAAATCCCCTGTAAGCCAGCGCAACAGCAATCAGGGAAAAATTAAGCCAGTTTGGAACCTCTCTTGTCTTGAAATCATTTACAGAAGCAAAAAGCATCCACGCAGCCCCGAAAAAAAACAGAAAATAATACTCCTCCATTTCAGATATTAAAAAACAATCTTTATTAACTTTCTTCTCCAGAATAACTCATGAAAATAGAGGAAATAAAAAAATACGCAGTCCCTGTTGCAATAATTATCCTGGCAATAATATCTTTTTTCATAATAAAGGACTTCCTTATTCCTCTTTTGGCGGCATTCATACTCGCATTTCTCATAAGGCCCATTTACAAGTCACTTGAAAAAAGAATGCCAAGACAGCTTGCAGCCATTATCTCCATCCTCCTTGTTGCCCTTGTCGTGCTTGTCCCTCTTGTGATAATAGTCATAGCCGTCCTAAGCCAGCTGTCATCTTATCTTTCATCTGCACTCCTTATATCATTAATAAGAAGGGTTTCGCAATTAGACATATTCACCACACTTGGAATAAACCTTTCAGATATCCGGGGCAAGCTTACAGAGATAGTTATTTCCTTCCTCGGAGACCTGACTGCATCACTTCCGGCTATAGCAATCAGCCTTGTAATTTTCTTCCTTGCAATGTACTATGCCCTGATAGACTGGGAAAAACT
This sequence comes from Candidatus Pacearchaeota archaeon CG1_02_39_14, assembly GCA_001872315.1. Classification (GTDB taxonomy): domain Archaea; phylum Nanobdellota; class Nanobdellia; order Pacearchaeales; family GW2011-AR1; genus UBA92. The sequence goes on from MNVZ01000035.1 coordinate 1,572, forward strand.
CGTTAAAAAAGTAAAAGCCTACCTGCCTTCAAAAAACAAGGAAAAGGTTTCAATAGAATTAGCTAAAGTTACAAAGTCCGTATTATACGGCTCAATTCTTATAGCATTTATACAGTTTGTAATATCACTTTTAGGATTCTGGATTATTGGAATCGATTACTACCTCATACTTGCAGCAATTATAGGTCTGTTCTCTTTCATACCTGGCCTCGGCCCTGCAATAGTCTGGATTCCAGCGGCAATAATATTTGCAATGCAAGGAAAACCATTCGCCTCTGCAGGAACAATAATAATGGGACTGATATTGAGTATCTATGTAGACACGATATTAAGGGCTCAAATATCAGGAAGGGGAACAAAGGTTCATCCAATAACAATGTTAGTGGGAATCATTGGAGGGCTGGCATTATTTGGGATTGCAGGATTCGTTCTTGGGCCATTGATACTCAACTATACAATAACACTCATAGATGAAATAGTTCAGGACTGAACTTCTAAATCCTTGCCTCTATATTTCCCGCCTCTCTTGTACGGATGCTTCCTCTTCTCTCTCTTCTTGTCCTTTCCCTTTCTTCTCTTTTCAGGATATGCATAATCTCCCATGTCTGCTAAAAGCATCCTTAATTTAAAAATCTTATAGTATATCTTCACAAAGCATATAAACCCGTATTTTATCTAAAATCTATGAACCAGGATGTAACAAAACAAAATGCATCACAACTTATACAGGTAATCAGCACGATAGATCACAGGAAGATAGAAGAAATAGCTAAGCTGATTAAAAGCACAATCTACAACCCCGTAACAAGGCAGAAGACTGGAAGAAAACTTCTTATCTGTGGTAATGGAGGTTCTGCAGCGCAGGCAGATCACATGATGGGCGAGCTAATAGGCAGATACAAAGACGACAGAACTCCATTTCCATGCTTAAATCTTGCAGCGTCAGCAGCCACAACAACATGCATAACAAACGATTACGGAGGAGATTATATTTTCACAAGAAATCTTGAGGCTCTCGGCGAGGAAGGGGACATCCTGATGGTCTTAACAACCTCAGGGTATTCAAAGAATATAATGGAAGCCGTTACAAAGGCAAAAGAACTTGGAATCAAGACAGTCTCACTTCTTGGCCAGAAAAGGGATCCAAAACATCCATACCAGAAAGCAGTCCATGGGCTAGCAGACTATGAGATAGAAATACCTTCGTTATCAACAGCCAGAACACAGGAAGCCCATATATTCATCCTGCATTCAATCTGCGACTATCTGGAAAAATTCTCTTTAGAAAACGGAAATTAACCTGTTTGCCAATCTACATTTTTATTTTTGTCCAGAATAATTATTGATTGGTATAATTTTCTTATCTCCCTTGAAATAATCCTGCTATTTAGAATTAGGGAGTAGTAGGATTGTCCTTCTCAAATAATTCACATGTCTTTCCATCAACAGTAGTCTTCCCTTTATCACTGGACCTTACATCACTGCAAATGTCCCTCATTTCCTGAATCCTTCTACTACTATCACATGTAGTTGTAGCCGCATAGTTAACACTTTCATTGCTTAATATATCCGTAATCCTGCCATCAAAACAACTTACCCATACATCATCCTCTACTTCCTTGAAAACATAGCAGAGCTCATTTATGTTCTGCTGCCCTGCAACAATCCTGCAGGCCTCAACTCTTAATGTCAAAGCTTCAGGAGAGATAACATCCCTTGCTCTTTCAATATTGCTGAATGTATCAGTAAAGAAATACAAAGCAACAAACACAACTATGCCTATGACAACTATAGCAGCAATTATTGTAAGGAACGACTGCTCAACACCTCTCTTATTCATGAAGAAGAATAAGCTGTATTATTTATAAACCTTATGTAATCACTGATAAAATTCAAGGACAATCCTTCTGAAATTCCCATCCAGCAGAAACTCCTTCTTGCTCTCTATCCTTACTAAATCCCCTTCCTCGCCAGAAGTAATTTTCACATCGAAATTAAACAATTTTTCTTTAAGGCACATCTCATCCAGCTGGCAGAAAATCGCAGAATCATAAATGTAAGAAAAATCGTGCAGCCCGATTTCAGTCAGGTTCAGCCGCGCCTTAAGTTCAGGCCTGTAAATGACTCCAATATCTTTCTCAAGCTCATCGGGAACCTCCTTCCACAAAATCTCTCCATCCACTACATCTATGATAAAAGGAAATCCCTCCATCTCAAGGCTCATATCTGAATAATTAAAAGTAAAGGTCTTCAGCTCAATCTCCCTGTCAAATCTCTCCATCACAATATCGTTTTCAATGTTTGTTTTTTTCATCCTGGAAGATACAGAGTTGCTGAATCTACCGGCATTATCATTATACTCTCCCAAAACCAATTTTCCATTTCTCATATCAGGATTACCCCCAAAAAAGGAATTATCCAAAGACATCCTGTAATACTCCTCAACAACTCCCTTCCTCAAAGATTCGTAAAGATAGAACTCAACCTCATTTTCTTTTGCATACGCAGCATCAAGATAGTTGGAATTCTGGATTTCCGCCTCAACCTTTCCGGAAGTTGTAAGAAAACTGAAAATAGTCCCAAGCAGTACAACAATTACAAGAAAAATAAAAACTAGGACAGCAGTATCTCCTTTTTTATTCATAACATCCTCCTCCATAAATCTCAATCCTTGCCCCCGGCAGATTAAATCCTGCTCCCCTTGAATCGAGGAGGGATTCCATATTCACCCTGGAATAAACAAGCCCTCCTCTACCTTCCAAGTCAATCACCTCAATCTCCCTGGAAGAAGATTCTACTCTGGAAATATAGCATTCATAATCATTTAAATCCATGTATTCCTTTAATTCATTCTCAATTAAATCTTCAAAGCTCCCGTCTGCACCCCACTTTTCAATCCTGTCTGCCATCCCCGAATTCAGGAAGACAATCAAATCTCTCTGCAACTCCAGGTTGCTCCCATAATCTGCTGAAGATATTTCATTCCCATTCCCAAAAATTTCTTTTGTGCCTGCCAGATAGAAAGTTGCAGCAAAAAAAATGAAAAGAAGAATTGCCAAGATTGGAATCGCAACAAACCAGCTCAAACCCGACGCCTGTCCTCTCTTTTTCATTGTAAGCTTACTTTCCTCCCGAAATTATTTGAAGCAGACAGAATAGTCAATTTCTCTACAAACCCATTAGAAACGTAAGTCTCCTCTTTCCATATGCACTTAGGGTATTTGTCTGCTTCACTATCTCTGGCAATTTCACAGTCTGTCCTGAAAGAAGGGTTTCCTACCTCAATTCTTTCCCCTGATGAAAAGATTATTTGTGAATAATATTTTCCCTCTTCTCCAAAGACTTCTCTGTTCAAAGAGCAAATTTCATAAATATCTCCATCTATAAAAAATCCGTTTTCAATCAGGCAATCCAGCAGCCTTTCAGAAAGGACTTCTGCTTCGTACTCCCTGGCATCAACGTCAGCCCCATGGAATGCACCGACGGCAATTATCACAGCAAGCCCGACTGCCGCAAGCATCGCATACAGCCATATAGAAAGAACTTTTCTCTCCCCTCTTCTATTCATCATAAATCCTCACTACTAAATATCCTTTTTCATCAAAACTCTCTTCTATCTTATAATCTGTAAAGAACTGAAAGCTATACCCTCTGAATCCAAGAAGAGATACAGTAACCCGATTGTTCTCTATACTCACTATTTTTTCAACACCCTCGCTGTCAAGGATAAAAGACAGATCCTTGCTGTCCAGGTTCTTTTCTCCATAGATTTCAAGCCCCTCCTTCATATCAATTAAAATAGTCATATTTGGCTGGGCATTGTCAAGCAATAATCCTATCTCTTTCGCATAAGCCTGCTCATACACTATTGCCCCTGAAGAAGAATTCCATACAAAATAAGACAAAGAGCCAATTACAATCAAAGTTAAAACCCAGAACATAATTGCAGGAGCAAATATCTCATCACCTTTTTTATCCATCATAAAATCAGTCCTGTTTGAATTATAAATTTATTGCCAAATTAAGTCTGGTGCCTAGCATCTCTAATGCATTCTTTTATTTGGCAATTAGAGATTTCCGCCTTGAAATTTTAGGAAATCTCTTTATGGAATGCTATAGGTTGAATCACATTCAAGATACTTTATGTCATCTGTATCAACTAAAAACTGCCCTGAAATATAAGGTTCTCCTTTGAATTCAAACTCGGCGTCAATCGCAGTATTCAGAGCATCTCCTCCTTTATATCCTGCAACTCCCCCGACAACCGTCGTAACAGAGCCTACAACAAAACCAATGCCGGCGCCTATAGGACCTCCGACAAATCCTCCGACAGCAAAGCCTACTCCAACTCCTCCCCCTCCCCCTAAAAGCGCACCAAACCATCCCGCTCCTGTCGTTTTCCTTTTCTCAATGAAAACAATTGACTTCTCCGTGCTGGTATTTATCACATCCCCTTCCAGCCCCTGTTTAAGGATATTGTCTGCAGATGTCTCGCTGTTAGTCAAAAACTCCCAGTAAGTATAATCCTTCCCGGGAACATTTGCCCTTATCATATAACTTGTAAACCCTTCTATTTCAGGGCTGCTCTTCTGAACATCTTCATCAAAAGCGATTCTTGAGCAGATAACACAGGCAGACCTCTGCGTCTCACTAAAGCTAAAGTCCCTGTTAAATATCTGCACTTTGCCCTGCCCCATCATCTCCCAGCATTCAACCATCTCATCAGCCAGGAACTTTATTGCCTGGGCTTCATTCTTTACCTCCTCTCCAGAAACCCTCACATTTCCATACCCGCTCCCGAGACTTTCACACTCTCCCTTAACAACAAGGTTATCAGTGACACAGGATTTTTCAGTCTTACACTTTAATGAAACAGCTTCTTTGGAATTTCCTATAAGAGTATCAGGGATTGTCGCTTTAAACACCACACTCTCATGGCACGCGCTTCTGTCAACCTCTCCCGAAAAATTAAATTTCCATATCCCTATCAGTATAAGGGCGAAAGCGATAAGAACAAGGACAACATAAATAAGAACATGCGCTTCAACTGCCCCTCTCTTTCCTCTTAATGCCATAAGCAAATCAGGAATTTCTAGTTTTTAATTCTTTACGATTGTTCAAAATGAAGTCAAAAATCTGATAAGAAAATAAGCTCCCCCAAGAAGGATTATGAATATTATAATCCAAATGATGTATTGAATCAGCCCCTCAATGACTCCCTTGTTATCCATCAAAGACTAAGAGAAAAAAAGAATTTAAACCTGTCTATTCAAATTCAGACAAATCCAGGAGGTCACTCCCGACAACAGACAGATGCCCTTCAGGGCTTATAGCAAAATCAATATCAATCGGCCAGGTCGGGAAATTGATAACAGGATTATGGAGAGTTAAATTATATTTCGCATCAGGATGTGTAATGTCTATATGATTCACAATGCTTACACTTTTAGCATCAACAGGCATACAAACCCCTTCAGATTCGCAGGAGCTTGCTCTTGCTTCCGGATCAGCATATCTAAGAATTTCAGTAGGCCTTCCATTAACATAACTTATTTCATAATTTCCATAAGTAAATTCCGGGGCTCCAAGCTGGTTTAGTGCCCAAAATAACGGGCTGCTTGAAATCGGTCGCCCTGCATCCCAAACAGGCCATTTAGAAAAGATATCTTCTAATGGATAATTTCTAAATCCTGTCACGTCATAAACATTTGTAGAAGAACAGATGCACAAACATGTATCTCCTCCGCAATTTTCTGGTCTTATTTCATCGTCCCTGTCGTATCCTGTCAGAGTCCATCCTGTAGGTCCCTGCACATTCTCTACTCTCTGTCTTAAATTAATAACTTCATTAGCATTTATCTCATAAGTTATAAAATTTAATGCCTCCTTTGCCTGCTCAATTTTATGCCCTATTGTAAAAATACTGATAATGGCGACAGCAAGCCCAATAAGGATTGCAATTACAATAGCTGCAATAAAAAGCCTTACCCCCTCCTCTGTAAAAAGAAACGCTCCTCTCTTATCCATTTAATCTGGCTCCCTCTTCAACAGCTTTCGCATATTCCTGCAAAATAGGGCTGTAAAACTCATTTTTACTCTTCTTGCTCAAGCTCTCAAAAACCAACACCTCTCCCTGTATATTTACTCTTATATTTTCAGCATCTAAAATTACAAGCTTGTCTGCAATCTCTACAAGACCCTTTCCGAAGGTTCCTTTATTTTCCTCTTCTATAGCAAGCCCTTCAACATCTGAAGGATGTCTAAGTTCCCATGAAGGCGCATGTGATTCTCCTGAATACTTCTCTTCCCACTCATACAGCCCTTCTGTCTCCTCGCTGCTGAACCATCCTGTCTTCTTTTCAAAATCAAAATATACCAAAACCTTTGGGACATACTCCACTTTTGCAAGTCCCTCAAACTCGCTCAAATCAATGTCTTCCGGGTCCTGGTATGTATAGCCAGGAAGATTCTTCAAAGTGTAATTCAACCCTGATTTGACGGCGACAAAATAAAGGACAACCGCAACAACAATGGCGACAATAATTATTCCGGCAATCTTCGCAAACATAATGCTAATCCCTTTTTTATTCATCATCCGAACCTCAATCTGTTCCCTATCTCCTGAATTGCCCCCAGAAAGGAATCGTTCTGTATTATCATCCATCCAATTGCAATTGCCAAAACCCCTAAAGCCAGAATCCACCATCCTATAGTTTGTATCTCGAAGCCTTTCTTGTTCATTCCAGTTAAACCTCTTCAATAATTATAAACCTAACCTTTATATTTATAACTCTCTATTCCCTGATAAAAGAGAATGGTATCCACTGAAGAAATCCTGGCAAAATACAGCAAGAAGATGGAATCCCAGCTCAACAATAATTCATACTCTAAAGAATACCAGCAGTTCAGACAGGACATGCTTCCTGAAATGTCAAGATATAAGAGATGGGCTGAATCTCTTGGAAGCCTTATTAAGATAAATGTTTCAGAAAAAGACAGGAAGAAAGTTGAAAAATATCTGACTATAGCTCATCTGGACGTAACTCCATCGCAGGCCCTTACCCTTTCTGTCATGTCAATGCTTGCCGTATTCTTTGGAACAATCCTCGTAATAGGAGCAATGTTTTTCATAACAGGGGAATTCCAAATTCTTCTCCTTATTTTAGGGATGATAGCAAGTGCTTTTGTCTTTTATTACACTTACACAATGCCCCATCGTCTTGCAAATTCCTGGAGATTAAAAGCATCCTCGCAGATGGTCCCAGCTATCCTGTATATTGTTGTTTACATGAAGCATACTCCCAATCTAGAAAGAGCGATTGAATTTGCATCACAGCACCTTGAAATCCCTCTCGCGCTTGATTTCCGAAAAGTAATTTATGATGTCGAAGTGGGAAAATATTCAACTGTAAAACAGTCCCTTGATTCTTATCTTGAAACATGGAGAGATTATGCTCCTGAATTTGTAGAGTCCCTGCACTTAATAGAATCCTCTCTTTTTGAGTCACAGGAAGTCCGAAGGGTGCAGATTCTGGAAAAATCGCTTCAGGTAATCCTTGATGGAGTTTATGAAAAAATGCTCCACTATTCAAGGGAAATTCGCTCTCCTTTGACTAATATTTACATGCTGGGGATAATACTTCCAACTCTTGCTCTTGCTCTCCTTCCACTGGCTTCTGCTCTTCTTCAGGGCTCCATACAGGCAATACATGTATTTGTATTGTTCAATGTAATAGTCCCCTTCTTTGTATTCTATATGACTTCAGAAATATTATTCAAGCGTCCCGGAGGCCATGGAGAATCTTCAGTCCTTGAACTAAATCCAGGGTATGAAAAATTCAAATCCAAAAAACCATGGGTAACTGCCTTGATGATTGCCCTTCCCCTCTTCATAATTGGGATACTTCCCTTCATATTCCAGATTGACTTCCTTACATCCCCTCTTGGATTAAAGTCAGATTATACTTTCCAGGAAATTGGCATGCCATTTTTGCAGCAGGAAAAACTTTTTGATTTCAAGACTTCAGGTGAGAGAACAACAGGCCCGTTCGGCCTGCTTGCTGTGATTTTGAGCCTTTTCATCCCTCTTTCTATAGCCATGTTTTTCGCAATAGCCTACAAGCAGAAAACAAAGGATTTAATAAAATCAAGAGAAGAAACAAGAAAGCTTGAATCAGAATTTACGAACTCTCTTTTCCAGCTCGGAAACAGGCTGGGAGATGGAGTTCCTGCAGAGATAGCTTTTGCAAAAGTTGCTGAATCAACACAGGGGCAGAGAACACAGAATTTCTTTGCACTTGTAAACCAAAATATCCAGAGAATGGGGATGTCAGTAGAAAAAGCAATATTCGATAAAAAAAGAGGCGCAATAATATATTATCCGTCCTCACTTATAGCAACATCAATGCGAATTCTTGTAGAATCAGTAAAAAAAGGACTTCAGGCAGCCGCCCGCTCATTGATGTCCATTTCTGAATATGTGAAGAATATACAAAAGATTAACGAAAGGCTTCGTGACTTACTCGCAGAAATAATTTCAGATATGAAATCTAACATGGTCTTCCTTGCCCCTCTTCTTGCAGGAATAGTGGTAGGCCTTTCAGCAATGATAGCTGCAATACTGAACAAGCTTGATATAATCTCACAGCTTGAAGGCGCAGACCAGGTATCAGGATTCAGCTTCTCTTCGATAACAGAAATATTTGACATAACTGCCATAATCCCTCCCTATTTCATACAGGTTTCAATAGGGATTTACATAGTAGAGGTTATATTCATACTCACCTCCGCTTTAATAACTGTAGACTCCGGTAAAGACCCCCTGAAAACAAAGCACGACACAGCAAAGAACTTGAAGAGAGGAATCTTCTTGTATATAGGCACCTCTCTCATAGCCACACTCTCTCTGGTTATCCTGGCGGCAGTAGCTCTCGGAGGATTGAACTTCTGATGAGCAAACCAAAAAAATATTTTTCTGGTTATTTGGATGTAGGAAGCGGGCACGAAATATATTATGAATTATCTGGAAATAAAAAGGGAAAGCCAATCCTGTTTTTGCACGGAGGTCCTGGCGGAGGTTTCTCGCAGAAGGATAAAAGATTTTTCAATCCCAAAAAATTTAACATGATTCATTTTGACCAAAGAGGTTCCGGAAAAAGCAGGCCGTTCGCCTCTTTAAAAGACAATACAACATTCAATCTTGTAGGGGATATAAAAAAGCTTCTGAATCATTTGAAAATAAAAAAGACCCTTATCTTTGGAGGAAGCTGGGGCTCAACCCTTGCCCTTGTATATGCAATCAGGTATCCCGAAACCGTTGCAGGAATGGTAATTCGTGGCATCTACCTTCCATCAAAAGAAGAAAATGAATACTTCACTTATGGTGCAAAAAACCATTTCCCTGAACAATGGAAAAAATTATCATCTTTAGTTCCGGAAAAAATAATAATTAAAAGACAGATAGAGAATTATTATTATAAAAAAATTCTTTCAGGGAATCATGAAGAAAAAATAAAATACTCGAAGGCATGGGCAGAATACGAATTCTCCATATCAAAGCTTGTTTACTCAAAGAAAAAAGTTGAAGAAGTAATGAAAGAGGTAAAAACAGAGGCTTTTTCAGCGATAGAGCTTCATTATTTAACGCATAGCTGCTTCATGCCTAAAGATTATATTCTGAAGAATGCGCATAAAATAAAGCAGATTCCTGCATCAATAATTCACGGACGATACGACTGCGTCTGCCGCCCTCTTTCGGCATATAAGCTTCACAAGCTCCTGCCGAAATCAAGTTTAATTTTCACAACTGCAGGACATGGGACCTCAGAAAAAGAGACTCAAGATGCCTTGATAAAAGAAACCAACAAGCTTCTCAAAATAAAAATCTAGAAATCCTTTGCCTTCTTCAAAAGCCATTCTTTCCACTTCGGAAAGACTCTTTCAGAATCAGGTAATCCGACTTCTTCCCTCACCTCTTCGCTTATTCTGTGAAAGACATCATTTGACATGGAATTGAATTTTGCCTCCAGGATTTCAGGCTTACCAAGCTTTCTCGCAATATCCACAACTTCCTGCTTTATTTTTCCCCTCAGGATTATATTGTCATAGACAGCATCCCAGTTTCCGGCCCATCCTTTCACATTCCCTGCAATTGATTTTATTACTTCAGATTCCCCATTGATTAACTCCTCTGTAGGCTCCAGCTCATCTTTCTCAACATCATATCTAAGAAGATCAACAAATCCATTCTCCTCTTCAGGATCGTGAGTCCAGTGCTTTCTCACTTCAGTCAGTTGTACAACTCTTTTCATGCTATGCAATCCATCAGAAGTTTTTATTGGATTAGCGACAAGAACAAGGTCAGTTGCCTTGAAGCTTGTAACAGGCACTTTCAAATCATTGACAAGTCTGTCAAAAACTCCGTAAGGGCTGGCTCCATGGATTGTTCCCGCAACAACATTTGCAAGAGCACCGACTCTCATTGCTTCATACAGGGCTTTTGCCTCCTCGCTCCTTACTTCTCCGACAATCATTGCCGAGTCTCCAAGTCTAAGGCTTGCTCTTATTCCCTCACTGGCTTCAATCTCGTTGCTTGTCTCAAGCAGAGCGCTCCTGACTTTCATGCTCTGTATATTATACCCTATTTTTCTCAAGGCAGATACAGGAAGCTCAAGCGTGTCTTCCAGGACAAGTGTTCTGACTCTTGGCATTATTTCCAGCATTAGGCTTCCAAGCAGAGACGTCTTTCCAGAGCTTCTTGTCCCCGCAATCAGCAGCGTCCTGCTTCCATCTATCAAAAAGCTCAATAGCCCTGCTGAAAAGCTATTAATCATCTTATTATTGATGAATAGGGGGAGTGTCCACGGCCTGTCCCTGTGCCTTCTTATAGCATATGCAAGTCCGCTTGGAGACAGAGGCTTTTGTATGGCAGAAACTCTCGCTCTCAAATTTCCAATGTTCAAATCGCTGTCAAGAATAGGATTTGCCTCATCCAACGGCCTCCCGGACTGCAGTCTTAATTTCGCAGCCCATGAATCTGCATCCTCAAAACTAGGAATTACATTGGTTGAACACTCTCCCCACTCCTGATGCCTGACAAAAACCGGATTCTGCGCTATCGGAGAATTGAGATAAACGTCCTGCAGCTTGTCATCCATTAAAAGAACCTCTATAAGCCCTAGTCCAACAGTCTGCCTGACAAGAATTGTAGCAAGTCTGTTCAGCTCCCTGAAATTAAGATTTATCCCCTTGCTCTGCGCTAATTCACTCACAAGATCTCTTGCAACATTAAAAAATAAAGTTCTTGTCCTTTCAGGGTCTGTAAATTCCTCTGCTTTCGGCTCGTGCTGGATAAGGACATTTCTTGCAAGATTCAGAAGCATATGATGTTCCTCACTTAAAATATATTCGGAGGGCATTATGTGATACAGAAATTTTGAATCCTCTTCCCTTTCAAGAACTGTCACAGTTATATCTTCATACTCCCCTTTTATTTTATATTGGTCTATAAGTTCTGCATTTTCGGGAAGCTGTGCAACCAATCTCGTAAATGTAAAGTTAGGCATTATGTCTGCCCTGAAAATGTCGTCATAAACACTCCTGTCCCCGGGAGTGTAGCTTTCAATTATCCCTTTCAGCCGGTCTATGATACCAAGTTTGCCGACGAGAGATTTTATCCTGTCAAGAAGTCTTACATATGCTTTCAGGCTTTCAACATAAACTTCCTCTCCCGTCCTTATCCTCTGCCCGTAGAATGAGAGCTTTGCATTTAGTTCAAGATAGCAAGCAACAGGGTCCTGCCTTAATAAATTGACAAGATAAGTTAGCTCGCCATGGACAGAAGATATGTCTCCTATGCCTCCCAGCTCGAGCCGCTCGGGAGAAAGTATGTTTTCCTGTTTTAGAAGATAATTATAGACTCTTGCAACTTCCGCAAGAAGGGAAATCTGCGAGAAAGGATAATTATAGTTTTTCTGCTGCACAAAAACTATTCTGGAAACTCCTGGATTTTCTATAAGTGCATCGACAACTCTTCCCATAACTTCCCCTGAATCAGAAATTGACGGGACAAATCCGGCCCCTAAAAAATTTATATAGAGAATATCCTCTCCTTCTCTTCTCTCAATCTGAACATCATAAAGTTTGCCTCCTTCAAAAACCATACAGAACCCAGAATCCCGATAATTAAATACATTTCTATGCGGAGATACAAAACAATTTTAAACTCCCCCCTCTTTAAATACGGATGCAAGACTCCTCCGCCCTTCCCGGAAATTCCCAGTTTGTTTCAGACACAGGAACAAGAATAAGGGACTTGGAAGAAAAGCATCGCCTTTTAAAAGACAGAACCCTATTAATTGGAGAGAATCTTGTTGAAGAAAGAGAGAAAACTTTCAAGGACATGCAGGAAATGAAAAAAGAGATACTGGTACTAAAAGAAGAGACATTGAGGATGAGAGAGCTCATGCAGAGAATTTCAGAGCAGCTATCACAAACAGCAAGAAAGGAAGAGCTCATGATGCTTCAGAGGCAGTTTGACATATTTAGGGAGGAATAATGGCATTAGTTGATGAAATAAGACAGATGAGATCAAGAGGATTAAATGAAGGGCAGATAAGGGACAATCTAAAAGCCAGAGGCATACCGGAAAATCAGGTTTCAGAAGCATTTTCCCAGACCCAGATAAAAGAAGCTGTTGAAAAGGATTCATTTCCAATTTCAAAAGAGCAAAACTCTCCTGCGAGATCAGGATTTGTAGAGCCAAGGATACAGGCCCAATCTTCCGGAGAAATGGAGAAGTCAATCCTTCTCCCCCAGGAACAGGAAAACCAACAGCAGGAAGAATATACCCCTCAATATCCACAGCAAAAAGGATATGAAACCACTCCTCCTGTCTCCCAACCTCAAAATTCCATTGTCCAGGAATATTCCCCGGAACAGCCGGGATATCAGGACTATCAGCCATACCAATCTTACTCTACCGGCCCAAGCCCCGACTTAATAACTGAAATTTCAGAACAGATAATCGCTGAAAAATTATCAGCGGTAAGAAAAGCACTTGAAAAATCATTAGACATAAGAAACACACTTGGAACCAAGGTAGACTACCTCGATGAGAGGCTCAAAAGAATAGAAAAAATAATAGATACTCTCCAGTCTTCAGTGCTTAGAAAAGTAGGAGATTATGTAAACGATGTTCAGGATATAAAAAAAGAGCTGATAGAAACACAAAAATCATTTACAAAGATTCAGGGGAAAAAGCATTCAGGCCATAAGCCACAAAAGCATCACCATAAAAAATAACTTACTCTTGCCTGCTAACCCTCAAGCCATCAGCAGAAAAAGTGCCTTTATCATCCTCTATCCTGTATTGAAATAATTCAGGACTCTCGAAAAAAATCCCTAGCCCAACATCAATACCTGTTACGACTCCTTGCCTTTGAAAAAAATCTCCAACTCTTTCATACCCTGTTCTCTTCATCTCTTCAGCAACTCCGGCTCGCAAGTCCGAAACAGGATAGCTGACAATAACCCTGTCTCCTGGCATTATCGGCACTTTTCCATTTAAATCAAAAACGTGCCTGGCAGCTCTTTCTAATGTCTGTGGATCATCAATTCTATTTCGCCTTTACAAGTATCCAGCTTACTATTCCTGAAAGGACTAAAAGCAAAAGGGCACCCATAATCGGCCCTGAAAGAAGCCAGTCAAAGAAAACAAGATTTTCAGGCTCAACTCCCAGCCCATATACAGGGCTTCCGGGAATGTAAGGGCTTATTACTCCATAGAACACCTTGACTCCCGAGACAACAAAAACAACTATGGCTAATATAACTGCGCCCACTCCTATCCCCTTATTCATAAATCCAGCATCCTTCCCAACAAATCCTATGAGAACTAAAATGAAAAACAACGCAATAATCAGAACAGCCATCCATGGGATTATAGTCGTCACATACTGCTGCACGCTTGCTGCAGAAATAAATATCGTTGCAATCACAAAACTGACAAAAAGCAGGCCCCACCGGCCCTCTCCTATAACCTTAGTCTTATATAACAATCCAAAGGTTATTCCGAACACTGCTAAAAAAACCCAAATTGGGGCAAAATAAGCAATTAATGATAAGTCCGCAGGCATTTTTGACTTTTAGTTTCCCCCTGTAATACTATCCCAGAGTCTCCCAAGTTTCTTGCTTGGAGCTTCCTTCTTGCTGGCTCCGGCGGTAACCACCGCTACGATAACTCCTATAAGCAAAGCCACAATTATTACCCAGCCAATCATATCACTGTTGACATAGCTTCCGTATCCGGCTCCCTGCAAATCAGAATACGATTGGGCAAAGATCACAAGAGCTATAACAACAGCAACACCAATCATAATCCATCCCATGATTGCCTGCGATTTTTCAGGAATGAAAAGGCCCATCAGCAAAACTAAGACAAGTATTATTGTCAGCCCAACCCCAAGCTTCGGAGAGACTATAGCAAGAAAGTCTCTGTACACCGGCCATCTTATAGCAAGAAATGCAAGAACAATAGCAATCAGGGCATGAATAGGCTTTTCCCCTCCAAACATACTCGTCCAGGACAAAACCCCATAGACAATCGCAAACATGAGAAGAAGAGGAAGAATAAATTCAAACAATCCAAGCTGTTCGAGTTTTATAAGAATATCCTCGAAAGCCACATACTGCATAAAAGCAAAACTGCTAATAACCTGCGCTATCATGTTCTTAAAAGAGAGAGTTCATTTAAATACATTTCTACAGAAATAAAAAACAGCGATTACTTCTTATCGCCCTTTCCGCCGCCCCAAAAAACAGCAGCGACCGCCCCGATGATTACGACAAAGAAAACTATATTGATGAATATATCTCCACCGCTTCCGTATACCCAGTTCTCAAGAATATAATCCCAGGCTCCTGTAGTAAACAGCACTGCAATAAGAAGCCCTATACCTATAAGGATTCCAAAAGCAATTTTTAATCCATGACTCATTTCAAACTCCCCTTCCTTGTAAACCATTCCGTAAAGAATCATGAATACAAGGATTATTACAGCAGTAACTGCCAGAAAGGGCATCAGGCTCACAATGATTCCGACTGCATTTCCAAAAGCAACAACTATGAGGCCGATTACAAGTGCGATAATAGCATCAATCTGCCTTTTTCCATCGCCGAATATTTTTGTCTTCTGAAGAATAGCAAACATAACGACGAAAACCAGAAGAAATGGAAGCACAAGCTCAATGAAAAAAGGATTCTGTAATATTGTAGCCATTGTCAAATCAAAGTTTAATTCTATTTAAATATTGCTCTTCCGAAGAATAAGATCTTAACTTAAGAAGCTTAATGCACGCCATTTAATACCTATCTAAAATTCATTCAAACTCGTTCTCTTCAGAAACACTCATTTCCATAGAGTCATCCCTTATAGGCAATGATGCCTTGTTCACTATGAACACATCACCTATAGCTTTTACAAACTGCTGAGGAATTATCACCCCTTTAGCTCCCCCCAGAAGATTCATAAAGCCTGAACCGACTTTGATTTTCCATCCGTCTATTTTATTGTCAATAAGGTTAACTTCCTCTACCTGCCCAAAATAATCTCCATCAGAAGTATAAACATTTTTACCCAATACCTCGCTAAGTTTCTTGACTCTCAACATATCGAATTTTACTCAAGCCCCTATTTATACTTTGCGATTGTGAGAACTATATACTATCGTAGACACAACAATTTTTATAACCTCTCCTATATTGTATATCAAATGAATGAGAAAGAATCAATCCATCTGATCATTGCAATAATTCTTCTTGCAATAGTAATAAGCTTCAAAGAGATGGTATTAGATTCCAATTTTCTCTATTTTGGAATTGCCCTCCTCTTCTCTTTTATTATAATCCTCGTTAATGTAACGTCAAAAAAGGTTATGGCTGGCTGGCTGGATGCTTCTGTAGAACATAGAATATGGTTTTGGAAGAGGTTTGGATTCAAGCCCCACAGGCATCTTAAAAAAGAAATCCCCTTAGGGGCGATTATTCCCCTAATTTTTTCAGCGTTCTCCCTGGGATTCATAAAGATAATGTCAATATTGACTTACGAAACTTCTGCTCTTAAAAGAAGGGCTGCAAGAAGGCAGGGATACTATTCTTATACTGAAATGACTGACTTCCACATCTCTCTTATAGGGGCAGCAGGAATTCTTGGAGTCCTGGTTCTTTCATTCATATCCTACTGGTTCCAGCCCCTGGAAGAATTGGCAAGAATAGCTGCATTTTATGCATTCTGGAATATGATTCCGGTATCAAAGCTGGATGGTACGCACATTCTTTTCGGATCAAAAGTTATATGGACAATACTTGCGGCAATCACTCTTGTTTTCACAATATTCGCAATCCTGCTCGGTTTTTACTGAATACCAAAAACCTTATATCTGAAAGCATTTAACAGATTCAATGGTTCTGCAGGACATTTCTCCGAGAGATTATCAAAAAGCTATCCTTGAGACTGCAAAAAACAATAATACTCTTGTAGTTCTCCCGACAGGAGTAGGAAAGACACTTATTGCGCTGATGCTTGCAGTAGAAAGACTGGAAAAACATCCCGATAAGAAAATTCTTTTCCTTGCTCCGACAAAGCCTTTAGTGGAACAGCACCTGGCTTCTTTTAAGAAAATTCTTCCGGAATTATTTGCCCAACTTGAAATATTTACGGGAACAATCCCTGCAAAAACAAGGAAAAAGCTCTGGGACACTTCAGAAATAATTTTTTCAACGCCACAATGCGTAGCCAATGATATTAGCAATTACCTCTACGACCTAAAAGAGGTTTCCCTGCTGATAATAGACGAGGCGCATAGGTGCCTGAAAAATTATGATTATACCAAAGTCGCAAGGCAATACAAATCACAGGCCATATATCCCAGAATTTTAGGATTGACTGCCTCCCCTGGCTCTGATTCTGGAAAAGTAAAGCAAATCTGTGACAATCTTAACATAGAGAAAATAGAGATAAGAACAAGGGATTCTGAAGATGTGAAGCCCTATTTACAGGAGTTGGAATTTGAAAAGCACCTTGTGCCTTTCCCAAAAGAATTTCTCGAGATAAAAGTGCTTTTGAAAAGAATCTATGACAATAAAGTTAATCAGCTAAGGGAGCGCTCATTGCTCTTCGGACCTGCAAACAAGATAACTCTTCTTACGCTTCAGGGCAGATTGGCCGCGCAGGCAAATCAAAAAAATGGAAATGCAATGTATGGCATGTCTCTGACAGCACAGGCAATAAAGATTTCCCACGCCCTGGAATTATTGGAAACACAAACGCTTTCTGGCCTTAATACTTACTTAAGCAAGCTTGTAAAAGAGTCGGAAACAAAGAAAAGCAAAGGCGTACAAACCATTGTTAACTCTCCTGAATTTCAGGCGTCCTTAATCTCATTAAAAAAATTGCTGGCCGAGAAAATAGAACATCCTAAAGTAGAAGAGCTTAAGGTTTTAATAGAAAATGAATTCAAAAAGAATAGAGATGCAAAAGTAATCGCATTCACACAGTTCAGAGACACTGCATCTGTAATTAAATCAAGGCTAAAAGAAATCCCTGAAGCAAAGCCGGAAATCTTCGTTGGTCAGGCAAAAAAATCAAACTCATCCGGCTCGACTGGACTTTCACAAAAAGAACAGAAGCAGATTATAGAAAAATTCAGGGAAGGGATTATAAATATATTAATCGCCACTTCGATA
Organism: Candidatus Pacearchaeota archaeon CG1_02_39_14; assembly: GCA_001872315.1. Lineage (GTDB taxonomy): Archaea > Nanobdellota > Nanobdellia > Pacearchaeales > GW2011-AR1 > UBA92. The sequence continues at coordinate 19,314 of MNVZ01000035.1, forward strand.
GGAGAAGAAGGTCTAGATATTCCGGAAGTCAGCGCAGTCTATTTCTACGAACCAATACCAAGTGCAATAAGAAAAATCCAGCGAGCGGGAAGAACTGCCCGTTTATCCAAGGGCAAGCTTGCCATCCTTATTACAAAAGACACCCGAGATGAAATAAATCACTTCGCATCCACAGCAAGGGAAAAGAAGATGCACTCAATAATAGACAAGGTTAAGACCGACTTGAAAAATAAGCCAAAAACACTCAAGGAGTTTATATGATCTCTATTTTCTGAACGAAATCCAAAGAGAGGCAATCAGAATACCTACAAGGTTCAAAAATAAATCCAAGGCATTATTCAAGTAATCGCCAACTCCGTTATTCTCTAAAAAAATATAACCTCCGAGTTCAAGAACTTCAAATAGTGCCCCGACACCCATGGCACTTAGAGCTGCAAGAAGTAAAAGAACCTCTTTATTAGCCTTCTTAAATTTGGTGCTTATAATATGATAAATTATCAAAGCAGCCATAAAAGACCCTATTGCATGAATAACCATATCCAATTTGACAAATCCAAAGTAAAAATCATAAAGCCTTATACCTTCTACAAAAACTAAACCTCCGGTTAAATTGAGGAGTCCGACAACAATGAGCCCGAAAACATAAATTTCTGGAAGTTGAAATATTCTGTGCAGAAAAAAAATTAGAACCATGACGATCAGCAAAAGGGAATTGTAATAAACTAGTTCAGTCAAATTAAAAACAAAAAGAACAATTTCCACGATAATCAGAACAATAACTCCGCTCAAAATCCACCATTTTTTTGAATCCATCTTGGACATGTTCAAATAACTTTAAATATTTTATCCAGATTTGTATAATCATGGCATTCTACAACATCTTCTCAAATAAAAAAGAAAAGAAAGAGAAATTAAGCATAATCATAGACTACAGAGAGAAAAACTCTCTTGTTGTTTCAGAATTAATGAAACTCGGGTTTAAAATACAATTTGAACAATTGCCCGTAGCAGACTACCTTATAGACAATACAGCAATAGAAAGAAAGACCCTCTCTGATTTCAAGTCATCTATAATTAACAAAAGAATTGTGCAACAACTGCTTGAAATAAAACAATACCCCCAGCATTTACTGATACTTGAAGGTCTGGAATCTGAAGACCCTTATTCAGGGGCAATACATGAAAATGCTTTCCGTGGATTTCTTCTTTCAGTAGCTTTGGAGTACAAGACACCCATAATATTCACATTAAACGAGAAGGATACTGCAAAATACCTTTACGTCATGGCAAAAAAGAAGAAAAAAGTAGAATATGCAATACGCTCCGCAAAAATAATTTTGTCAGAAAAAGAGCGGCTGCAGTTCATCCTTGAAGGCTTTCCAGGAATAGGCCCTTCAACAGCAAAGAAACTCCTCAACGAATATAAAACAATAAAGCAGATTAGCAACGCCCCTTTAGGAGATTTAGAAAAATTTATAGGAAAAAAAGCGATTCTCCTCTACAAATTCTTCAATTACGCATACCTATAGCAACCCTTCCATCTTCATTGCTCTTGCCATTCTTGTAACTCCTATTCCTCCGCCAAATCTCGGGAACATCTTCAGGGAAAAATAACTTTCAAGTTCTTTCAAAACTCTTTCCTGTCCAAACTTTTCAAACAACAGACTTGAATACCCGCCATCTGAAATCGTTTCAAAACTATTTCTCATCTCTTCAGCATCGCATGACCTTTCAGCGCTTCCTATTGTCTCCATCCCATGTAGTATCACATCTACCTTTCCGTAAATACCTCCTCCAAGGTGCTTCATGTTCCAGAACGGGCTTGTTCTCTCCGGAAATTTCTGCAGCAAAACAGCAGACCCGTAATCTTTACACAGTTTGGCTTCTTCTTCAGCCTCTATACTTTCTACTCCATACTTCTTGCAAATTTCCTCATAATCAGCTTCCTGAAAATCCTTAAATCCGAGAAATCTGAGCAATTCAACTTCCAATTCTTTTAGATTAAACATGCTTCCTTTGGATTCAAACTCAAACATTGGAAAAATCAGGTCGTGCCTCCCCTGAATCGGATTGGGCTCATCCCTGTAGCTGGTAGTTACGCAAAAAACCCCGTTGAAGCCAGGATTTTTCAGCAATTCGTATTCAAGCCACATCTGCCCTGTTTGCGGCAGCGGCCAAATTTTCCCGGAGAAATTATAAGTGCTTATTGTCTTGGGATCTTCGCATGCAGCAAGTATACTTCTTCTGGCCTGTGCAGGAACTTCAACAAAGCCTTTCCCCTCAAAGAATTCCCTTAGTCTCCGAACAACCTTATGGTAAGTCCTGCTGTCATCCATTAAAAAAATTACTAGATAATAGGGATTATAAGTAAATCCGTGATGAAAAAAATATATTCTTCCAAAAGTATATTAATACTCAAAACATCATATAATGGTTTCTGTTTCACACTGACTTTTTAACAATCAGGGCATCCACTTCAAGAACATCTTCATATTTCTCCACAACTCCTTCAACAGTAACTGTCAAATCAAGGTAGCTTTCCCTGCACCCTCGGCAGATTATTCTTATATCCTTAATATAAAAGGCGGATCCCTTCTCATTAAATTTCTCTTCATCTACAACCCCTTCAACAAATATTTTCTGATTGTCGTTCAGGCCCTCCAGCTCGTCAGGACCATTTACAACTATTGGCTTAGAAAAATAGAATATTCCTGCAAGTATAAATATCCCGAGCATAGCCGCAATAAAAGCCAACTCCCTCACCCTATTTTAAAAGCAATAAAGATTTAAATCCCTTCTCCCTGGAATGAAAATGAACGTGGAAGAGAGATACAAGCTGGTTACAAGAAACCTTCAGGAAGTGGTCACAGAAGCAGAGCTGCGTGAGGTGCTAAAAAAGAAAAACCCTTCTGTGTATTGGGGAACAATGCCCACAGGCAGCCCGCATATTGCTTATTTTCTTCCGCTGCTAAAAATTGCAGATTTCCTTAAGGCCAATCTAAAAGTAATGGTTCTGATAGCCGATTTACATGCCGCGTTAGACGGAGTTCCATGGAAAATTCTGGAAAAAAGGCAAAAGTATTATGAGGCTCTTATTCCTGAAATGCTTAAATCTCTCGGCGTTAATACAAAAAAGCTGAAGTTTGTCAAGGGTTCAAAAATTCAGGATAACCCTAGATACTTCAGGGATGTATTAAAGATGAGCATGCTTAGCACTATAAATGACACAACAAGAGCTGCTTCTGAAGTTGTTAAGATGAGTGATAATCCGAAACTTGGAAATCTGATTTATCCAATAATGCAGGCCCTGGATGAGGAGTATCTGAAAGCAGATATCCAGTTCGGCGGTTTGGATCAGAGAAAGATACTTGTCTTTGCCCGTGAATTTTTACCAAAGCTCGGATACAAAGCGCGGGTTGAACTGATGAATCCTATAATTCCAGGGCTCATAGGGAAGAAAATGTCTGCAAGCATAGAAGGAAGCAAAGTTGACATTTTAGATGATGAAAATATTGTAATAAAGAAGATAAAAGAGGCAGAGTGCCAGGAAGGCAATCCTGACAACGGAATAATGCAGTTCGCTAAATACGTGCTCTTTCCGGTTAAGCAGGATAAAAAACAATCCTTAAAGATAGAAAGGCCTGAAAAATTCGGAGGCAGCCTAACTTATAGAAATTATGAGGAGATGGAAAAAGATTTCATATCCAAAAAACTTCATCCTCTGGATTTAAAGAACGCCGTAGCAAAAGAAATCAACTCCCTTCTCGCACCGATAAGAAAAAACAAGGCAAAATTGCAGAAGTTGTACAATGAGGCTTATCAGAAATAAATCTGCCTGGCTATCAAAAAAAATCACCTTGTGTGAAATTCGACAACATCCCTGTCCTTTAGCACATGTGTCAATCCGACTTTCTGGTTCGCAAACTTTGCGCTCGGCCCCGTAACTCTTGTCTCCTTTATCTGTCTTGAGAATCCTTTCAGAATCTTTTCAGCAGCATCCTTCACATTGCTTCCCTCTTTTAGCACCATCGGCTCCTTCCCGGGATTTTTACCAGGTTCTTTTGTATACACTCTGACAACTTTCATCTTTTGAAAAATTGCCTCCTTAAGTTCATCTATTCCTTCTTTTTCAGTCGAGCTGACAAGAACAAAATCCTTCAGCCGCCTCGACTTGCACCTTTCCTTAAGCTTCCTCTTCCCGTTTTCATCAAGAAGGTCAATCTTGTTAAGGACAATAATTTTGTCCCCTCTGTTTCTTTCTGCATATTTATTCAGTTCTACCAGATCATCCAAGTTATCTGTAACTAAAATAAGGCAGTCAGCTCCATGCAGCATCCCGTAATCAAAATTCTCGCTCCCTATAGCAGGAGTGTCAATAACCTGGCATTTTACTCCCTGATACTCCATCGTCCCTATTTCTGGCTCCTTAGTGCTGAACATATGCTCCGCAATAAGAGGATTTGCGTTAGTCATAGCATTTAACAGACTGCTCTTTCCGGAATTTGTCTTCCCAATAAGTAAAACCTGATATCCTTCCTTTCTTATCCCCTTCCTGCTTCCTGATTTTTTCCTTGCAGTTTCCGCCTTTTCTTTGAACTTTTTCAATCTCGTCTTCAATTCAGAAAGGAAATTTTCAGAGCTCTTGTGTTTCGGGGCCTTCCTAATCATCTCTTCAAGCCAGAAGACTTTATCTTCCAAATTCTGTGCAGAAAGATATTTTTTCTCTGCTTCCAGGAACTCATGGCCTGCATTTATTGGCATATATCTAACAAAAAGATTTACTTTTTAAAACTAATCAATAAAATCAGCCCTATTTCTGATATAAATTACCTTGCGCTTATCGACCCACTAAAAAACCTCGGGGCCTCCCATATACTAGGCCTGAAAGTAGAGTTTAAAAGATTTCCCACAACATTTATTAAGCGCAAGATTTTCCCTCGGAATACAATGAAGTTTCAGAAAAAGACCTTAAATAATGGCATAACCGTTGTTCATGAGCAAAGAGATCTTCCGGTTGTTTCATTCTCTATATCAAACAAGTTCGGAGGAGCCTATGAAAGTTCGGAAATAAAAGGCATTGCCCATGTTATAGAACACTTATTGTTTACAGGGACAAAGACAAGAAGCCATGAAGACATTTCAAGGGAAATTGAAAAGAGGGGAGGAATATTGAATGCATTTACTTCAAATGACCTTACCTCTTACTGGTTCAAGCTTCCTGCAGAGCACTTGTTCTCTGGAATGGATATACTTATAGATATGCTGAAAAATGCCTCTTTTGATAAGGAGAAATTTGAGAAAGAAAAAAAAGTCATACTTGAAGAGATAAAAATGTATCATGACATGCCCCAAAGGCACATTTATGACAAGATTATAGCAAATTTATACGAAGAGCCCTTTGGAATCGGGATAATAGGAACGAAAGAGACTGTCTCCTCCCTGACAAGAGATTTCGTGAAGGATTATTTTGAAAAGCATTATTCTCCTGAAAATTTCATAGTTACTCTCGTCGGTCAGGCAGACTTCGAAAAAGTATGCAATTATCTTGAAAAAGAATTTGAAAGACAGAATAAAGTCCTTCCTCCTGTCGAGTTAAAAAAGATAAATAAAAACTCTGTTGAAGAAAGACAGGGGCTTGACCAGGCCCATTACATTATGGCAATGCACGCACCTCTTGCAGACGATAAAAAAAGATATTCTCTTGAAGTCCTTGATGCTTATCTTGCAAACGGGATGTCTTCCAGACTTTTCCTTGAAATCAGGGAAAAGAGAGGGCTTGCTTATACGGTAAGAAGCGCATACGAAGTGGAAAAAAATTATGCTTATTATTCAATCTATGTAGGTACGACAAAAGAAGCAATCCCTGAAGTTGAAAAGATAATTATAGCAGAATTCAAAGACGTTGAAAAAATGACGGACAATGATTTGAAAGAAGCGAAAGAAAGACTCATCGGGTTAAGAAAAGTTTCCTCTGAAGAAAGCATCAATGTAATGAATGAGCTAATATTTTCAGAGTTAAGCACACAGGCAGAGGATTATTATAGGCATGAAGAAGAAATAAACAAAATCTCTCTGGAAGATGTTAAGTCAATGGCAAAAGAAATTATATCAAAATATAGCACTGCTTCAATAATCCCAAAGTAGGGTCCTGGCTCCCTTCCATTCTTGTCCTCTTAATATAAGAATTCTTAAATATCCGGGTTAATTATAAGATATATGGATTGGAAAAGAGGCATTGTAAGAGGAGGCGCATATTCTACTCTCGCGGCCTTAGTCCTTGGATCAGCATGGGGAATAAGCCATTTTTCTCCCAATCTTACAGGAAAAGAGACTGAATTGAGGGAGGTTACAGGAATCGTTAAAATTTCTAAAAATCCTGAATACAATTTTGAGCTTAGATCCTCCGACGGGTTTTATCTCTTTAATACTTACTCGTCCGAGGTTTTTGGAAAATACAAGTTTCCAATCACGGCCACAATAACAACCCAAATCCAAATATTCTTTTTTGTTTTCATACCAATCTAAAGAAACACTCTTTTATAAAACTTAAGAGAACAGAGTTAACTTCAGTAAAATACTCATTTTATAGTATCTGCTATTGCTGCGCTCATTGATGCAGGAAGAGTTACAATTACAGCTCTTTTTAATGAAATGATTAAATCCGAATATAGAGACGCCCCGCCTATTAGGATAAGTAGTATACAAACAGTAATAAAAGAGAAAACATAGGTCAAAGAGACTCTCTTGATAAATAATTTCCAATTCTTCTTAACACTTATGTTATGATAATGATAATATGTAAAAATACTGATAAATATAACAGACACTATAAAGATCCCTACAATGTTGATTATAGGCAGATCAATAGAAAATTCCCAAACTTCTTGTGTAAAACCAACAGGTATAGCTAAAATAGTCGCACCAATTATAACTTGAACTAAATCATGAATAAAAAATCCAGGAACATATCTTTTGTTTTTTACCATAATTGCATTACTAATTTATTCTCTTGTTGTCAAGATAAACGTACATCTCCCTTTTACCTAGTTCCTTAATAAATAGTTTGTGTGGTATAACTGCTTCTGGAGCAAATACTCCCTTTTCTTTGATTAAATCATTTTTAATCATCTGAGACATGATAGAAATGGTTCTTCCTGTATCAATATTGCTTCCAGCATCTTCCCAACCCTTTACAGTTTTAATTATACAATCAACTTTCATTTTCTTTGTCTTTCCATTTTTTGTCCCATTTATTTCAGCCCATAAGTTTTCAGTTTCCCTATAGCCTTTGGGAATATTTAATCTTCCAAGTACTTTGTCTGTAAAGTCAACTATCCTAAATTTTACCCCATCTACTTCAATTTCCTTATCTAAAGAAAAGCCCAAATCTAATAATAATTGTATAACTTTAGCAGAATGTTCTGGAAATCCAGCCATATAATGGACATTCTTTAGCCCATACTTCCTAAAATACTTAGCAAATGAATAAACCTCGGAGTGAACTATGCAATACACTGTTTGTTTTCCAACTTCCTTAAAATCTTTTGTTCCTTTACAGACTATTCTATCTTCCTTCAAAAATTTACCATTATGATAAGTAACAGGGTGTTGAGTGAATTCATCAAATATACTATGCATTGAATAAGGAATGACAAATTTCTTTATGTTGGAATCCCATGCAAAACCAAGTTCAATTGTATTAATTTTATCAAAATTCTCAATAGCATGTTTTACAACTACATTTAGTAAACCTGGAGTTGAACCACACCCAGTTAAACATAAAATATTAGAATTCTTAAAATCTTTATTCAGCTTAAATTGCTCTTTTGTCACATATTGTAATCCTCCGAGGTCTGTAAGAGATTTTTTTGTTTTTAGACAGGCCCTCATAATCGGAACATTAAAGACAAGTTCAGCACAATTTACTACAACTTCTGCTCCACTGTTTGTAATTGCATTAATAATTTCTTCATTATCGCTAAGATTAATATGGGTAAATCCTGTTTTTTTATTCTTTAACAATTTTTTAACTGCATTTTTATTTCTTCCGGCAATCATAACACTATACCCTGATTCAAGTAAGTCTCTAGAACAGATCTTGCCTTGTTGACCAGTACCTCCAAAGACAATAAAATCGTATTTCATTAATTTATAATCCTTCCATTTTCATAAATGATTATATCTCTCTTTTTTAATTCCTTAAAAAAGAGGACAGGATTTATTGCATCTTCCGGAGCAAAAACTCCAGATTTACACAATTTTTCATTAACAATTCCTTGAGCTGCAATTGAACATGGAATTCCAGTGTCCAAAACACCAGCACTTATTTTTCCATTGCTTTGAGTAACAGCATCAACAATTTTATTCCCATTAAGAATAACTCTAATAATCTCTTTATCTTTTATGCGCACCCCTTCTTTAGGAACAAGTTTGTCCATAATTTTAGTAGTGGCATTTATTACTTTGACATCTTTTTCTCTGAATATGATATTCTCATTTGAAGAAAATCCAAGAGTTATAAGCAGACTTACTTTTTCAACAAAAGCATCTGGAAAAGTAACTCTAAATTCGCATTTTCTTATTCCTTTTTTTCTGAAATAATTTGAAAGAGTAGCAATCTCAGAATGCAATGTTAAAAATCCTTTTTGTTTTCCAAACTCTTTTCCAAAATTATATTCTTTCAACCCAGAACGAGGTTCAACAAACTTTGTTTTGCCATCTTGAAAGATTGCAGGCTTCAATGTAAATTCCTCTATAAGAGTTTTAAAACTATACGGAAGAACAAAGAACTGGTTATATTTTGTATAATCAACGTCTGCGAAAACAATTTCAATACTATTTACTCTTTTTAACTTTTCTCCAGCATAACTAGCTAAAACGTTGCTTAATCCTGGGGCTCCACCCATTCCCAGTATGGCGCATCTGCCAATAGTTGTAAATTCCTTGCACAGTTCAAATTGTTTCCGTGTCATGTGAAACATCCCCCCCAAATCAACATAATTTGTTCTAGCCTTTATACACGCTTTCATTATAATAAGATTAAAATAATATTGAACACAATTAATACATATATCCTTACCGATAAGGGAGTTAATTAATTCTCTCTCGTTAGTTATATCTATTTTTTGATATTTAACCCTTTTAGAATTAAAAGATTTTGCAAAATTCATTGCCTTGTCTTTATCTCTACCTGCAATTATTATCTCATCATTTTTAGAAAATCTAAATAAATCATTAACAACTGCTCTTCCAATTATTCCGTACCCTCCTAGAACAACATACTTTTTCATTTTCCATCACCAGTTAACCCAACATAAATATGCTTTAAGTAAGTATATTCCTCTAAGGCATAGATACCTAAATCCTTGCCGTGCCCAGTGTGCTTAAGCCCACCATGAGGCATCTCACTTACCAAAGGTAAATGGTCATTTATCCATACCTCGCTAAATTCTAATGCATTAGAAACTCTAAATGCTCTTTGCACATTTCCAGTCCATACACTAGAAGCAAGTCCGTAATCAACATCGTTAGCTTTCATAATAACTTCTTCTTCAGTATTAAATTTAGTAATAGCAATCACAGGCCCAAATATTTCTCTTTGACAAAGATTACTTTTTTGTTCAAAATCCTTTACAATAGTTACTGGAAAGAAAAATCCTTTTTTTGGTATCTTTGATTGATATACGACCTTCTCGGTTTTTTTCAGATTATCTAAAAAACTCTGTACTCTTTCTTTTTGTCTTAAAGAAATCAAAGGTCCGATGTTTATATTTTTATCTTTGGGGTTCCCAAGTTTAATTTTTTCAGCATAGTTAATGGCTAATCCTATAAACTTCTCATAAACTTTATTTTGTACATAAATCCTGGCTGCGGCTGTGCAATCCTGTCCAGAGTTAACAATGGAAGCATCAACCGCAAATTTAGCTGCTCTTTCTAGGTTAGCATCCTCAAAAACAATAAATGGGGCTTTTCCACCTAGCTCAAAATGAGTTTTCTTTAGTGTAGAAGAAGCAAGTTTCATTATTTCCATTCCTGTCTCAGTACTTCCCGTAAGGGAAATCATATCTACCTCCGAATGTGTGGCCAACATTTTGCCAATCTTTTCTCCTGAGCCAGTTAGAACATTTATAACTCCATTGGGAAACCCGGCTTTTGTTGCAAGAGCAGCTAATTCTAATGTTGTTAAGGGAGTATAAGAACTCGGTTTCAGAATAATTGTATTTCCAACGGAAACAGCCGCAAGTTTCCAGCAGGCTATCATCATCGGATAATTCCAAGGAGTTATCGCAGCTACAACCCCAATTGGTTCTCTTTTTAGTATTGAAGTTCCTAAGGGTTTATGTTGATTATCTGATAAATGCGTATCTACATAATTCCCTGCTGATGTAGTAGTTAGTGTTCTACAGGCTCCAGCAAAAAATCGTAAATTGTCTATTCCAAATTCTATATCGGCTTTAGCCAACAACAAAGTCTTACCTTGATTATCAGACTCAATTTTTGCAAGTCTTTCTTTGTCTTTCTCAAGTAAATCTGCGAGTTTTAGAAAAAACAAAGATCTTTCAGCAGGAGTTGTGGTTTTCCATGATTCAAAAGACGCTTTGGCTGCCTTTACAGCCAAATTAACATCTGAATTATCAGAATCGGCAACTCTAGCAATCACCTTTTCAGTAAAAGGATTTGTCACATTTAAATTATGTTTAGATGACGAAGACCACTTTCCATTTATGTAATTCTTTAAGTTGTTTATCTCTTTTTTCATGAGTCTTATTAGCTCTTGATATTTAAAAGGCTTTTTAATCTGTCTTCATCAAAGCCAACGATTATCTCCCCATCAACATCTATTACAGGTACGCCCTGCTGTCCAGATTTTTTTATCATTTCTTGAGCAGCTTTTTGGTCTTCACCAACATTCTTATCAGTAAACTTAACTTTATGCTCTTTCATAAATTCTCTTGCCTTATGACACCAAGGACAACTATCTGTTCCATATA